>NC_015948.1:1664039-1996847 GCF_000223905.1 Haloarcula hispanica ATCC 33960 | reverse complement strand
ACGACCCGTCGATTAGCGTCGACGTGACGGCCGACCAGCGAACCGTCTCAATCACTGTCGCCGACGACGGCCCGGGGATTCCACAGCACGAACTCGACGTCGTGACCGGCGACGAACCGATTACACAACTCCGTCACGGGACCGGCCTCGGCCTGTGGCTGGTCGTTTGGGTGACCGAAACCTACGGCGGCACCGTCGACTTCGCTAGCGGTCGGGACGGCGGGACAGTCGTCACGCTAGAGCTGCCTCGGTTGGATACTTAGATGGCGTCGCGGATCCGGTCGGCGAGCACGCTGTACTGCTCCGTGCCCGTCCCCTTCTGAACCACGGCAGTGACGCCATGTTCCGCGGCAGCATCTGCGACGTCGTCGTACTCGCGGGCCGTAAACAGCAGGAACGGGATGTCGACGTCGTTCTCCCGGAGCGCGGCACATAGCTCCATCCCGTCGAGCCGGGGCATCTTGTAGTCACTGACGACGGCGTCGAAATCGCCGTCAGTTGCCAGGTCCAGTGCCGCCTCTGGGTCGGCTTCCGTCGTGATCTCGAACTCGTCTTCCTGTCCCAGAAACGTCCCGACGATGTCCAGAACGTCTACGTCCTCGTCTACCAGTAGGACCTCGATACTCATCGGTTCTAGGTCCGTGGTTCCCCGGTAAAAACTCTCGGTCACCGCATCGCATCCAGGTTGACGACGATGTCCTTGTCCACGGTAATCCACGTCGATAGCTTGGCAATGCCGGAGAGCCCCCGCGGTGACACGGTACAGCGGTCCGGTTCGCCGGTGTACTCAACCACGGTCATCGACAGGTCGTGCGGGGCCTGCGTTCGCTCGGCGGTCGCGTTTCCCGCACCGTCCGGGTCGAGACTCATCGGTAATGGATACCTCTCAGGGACGGTGTAAAACGGCTGCTAAGAGGTCTCTATACCGCTCCGGAGAGCTATGCCGCCTGGCCGGTGTCGACTTCGCCGTCGATGCGGACGAACCCGTAGTCACACTCCGGGCAGTGCCACTTGATCTTGGTCCCCAGGTGCATCGTCGTGCTCGCGACCTTCCAGAAGTCGCGGTACTCTTCGCATTCAGGACAGTAGTGTTCGAGTTCGAGGCCCATATCCAGTTGTTTCCGCGGGGGTACAGTTGAATTTCCCGGTTCCACTCGGGGCGTCGAAGGGGGCAAACCGCTCGAACCCCTGTATCCCAGTATGATTCCGAGCGCGTACGAGCCGACTCATCCGACCGAACTGGCCGTCGACGCTGAATCGCTGCCGCCGTCGGCGACCGAGACGGCGACGTTCGGCATGGGCTGTTTCTGGGGGCCAGACGCCCGCTTCGGCGCGACACCGGGCGTGGTCAGGACACGAGTCGGCTACGCCGGCGGCACCGACCTGGACCCCAGTTACTACTCGCTGGGCGACCACACCGAGGTCGTCCAGGTCGAGTACGACCCCGAGGCGGTGCGCTACGAGGACCTGCTTGCCGTGTTCTGGGCGAACCATACGCCGTTTTCCGCCCCTCGGAAACGCCAGTACCGCGGCGTGGTGCTGGCTCATAACGATCAGCAGCGTGAAACCGCCAAGCGGACGCGCGAGGAACTCGAATCGCGGACGGGTAGGTCAGTCGAGACGGCCATCGAAACCCTCGACCAGTTCTACCTGGCGGAAGACTACCACCAGAAGTACGAACTCCGCTCGACGCCAGTGGTCGCCGATGAACTTGAAGATATCTACGGCGATGCGTTCGTCGATTCGACGGTCGCCGCCCGGCTCAACGGCTTCGTTGCCGGCCACGGGGACGACGCCGAGCGCGAGGCGCTGTTTGCCGAACTGGATATCTCACCGGCTGCGCTCTCAGAGGTCCGCCGCCGGCTCTGAACACGGAGCTAGCGGTTCACAGTCGCCACGGGGCTCGGCCGCCCGCGCGCCCCAACGATTCGCCCACGGCTATAAGACGCTGGCAGTGCCAGATCCAGCTATGACTATCTACACCGGCCGCGGCGACCAGGGCCAGACTGATCTCCGGAACATGGAGCGGGTGTCGAAGGACAGCCGCCGCATCGAGGCGTACGGCACCGTCGACGAAGTGAACGCACTGGTCGGCGTCGTCAGGCCGACCGGCCACGATGACATCGACGAAAAGCTCCGCGTCATCCAGAACCACCTCCACATCGTTCAGGCCGACTTCGCCAACCCCGACCCCGACGAGGACGACCCACGGATACAGGAGTCCCACGTCGAGACGCTCGAAGACCTCATCGACGAGGCCGATTCGGAGCTTGACCCGCTCGAATCGTTCATCCTTCCCTCCGGATCGGAGCCGGGGGCGAAGCTCCACCACGCCCGCGCGGTCTGTCGGCGCGCAGAGCGCCGCTGCGTCTCCTTTGCTGCCGAGGAGGCCGGTGTCAACGAGACGGCTATCATCTACCTGAACCGGCTCTCGGACGCCCTGTTCACGCTCGCCCGCCTCGTCAACAAGCGGGAGGGCATCCGCGAGGAGAACCCCGAGTACTGAGACGACACCTCCCGCGCGGCCGCCGTCAGTACCGCGTCGGCGACGGCGGTTCGCAATAGCAAAGTGACCGGCCCGGAAGGGTGAGGTATGAAAGCGACCGCGAAGGCACATCCGATTCAGGGGCTGGTCAAGTACCACGGGATGCGAGACGAGGAACTGCGACTGCCGTACCACGACAGCATCTCCGTCTGTACCGCACCGAGCCACTCGAAGACGACGGCCGCCTTCGACCCGAACCGCGAGGAGGACGTGTACGTCATCGACGGCGAAACGGTCACCGGCCGCGGGGCCGAGCGTATCGACGCCGTCGTGGACCACGTCCGCGACCTCGCGGACATCGACCACGGCGTCCGCTTCGAGTCGGCGAACAACTTCCCGACGAACATCGGCTTTGGCTCCTCCTCGTCGGGCTTTGCCGCCGCGGCAATGGCCCTCGTTGAGGCGGCGGGCCTTGACATGACACGACCGGAAATATCGACCGTCGCCCGGCGCGGCTCCTCCTCGGCCGCTCGCGCGGTGACGGGCGCGTTCTCCCACCTGCGGACCGGCATGAATGACAAGGACTGTCGGAGCGAGCGCATTGAGACGGACCTCGAAGACGACCTGCGGATCGTCGCCGGGATGGTCCCATCCTACAAGGAAACCGAGGAAGCCCACAAGGAGGCTGCCGAGAGCCACATGTTCGAGTCGCGGATGGCCCACATCCACGGCCAGATCTCGGACATGCGCGACGCGCTGTACGACGGCGATTTCGACGCCGTCTTCGACCTCGCCGAGAAGGACTCGCTGTCGCTGGCCGCCGCGACGATGACCGGTCCCGCCGGCTGGGTGTACTGGCAGCCTCGCACCATCGAGATTTTCAACGCCGTCCGGGAGCTCCGGAACACCGAGGACGTGCCGGTGTACTTCTCCGTCGACACCGGCGCGAGCGTCTACATCAATACGACTGAGGAGTACGTCGGCCGCGTCGAAGAGACGGTCGCCGACTGCGGCGTCGACACCCGCGTCTGGGATGTTGGCGGCCCCGCACAGATTCTCGACGAGGACAAGGCGCTGTTCTGAACCGGCACTGATCGAATCGTCGCTCCCGAGCACAGGGTTAACCCGACGCCGTCCTAACCGGAGAACACAATGCGCGTCGCCGTTCTCGGAGCCGGATACGCCGGGCTCACGCTCGCCAGAAAGCTCGAACAGACTCTCCCCGATAGCGTCTCGCTGGTCGTCGTCGACGAGGAGCCCGAACACCTCGTCCAGCACGAACTCCACCGGGTCGTCCGCCGGCCGTCGCTGGCCGACGAGATCACTGTCGACCTCGACGCTGTCCTCGACTGCGAGGTCCGACAGGCAACAGTCACGGACGTATCGACCGACGAAGGGACGGCGACGCTGGACGGGGCTGAGACGCTGTCCTACGACGTGGGTGCGGTATGTCTCGGTGCACGAACGGCCTTCTACGATCTTCCGGGCGTACGCGAGCACGCGACGCCGCTGAAGCGCCTTGCCGACGCCCACGATATCCGCGAGCGGTTCCTCGAACTCGGTGACGGCGACCGGGTGGTCGTCGGCGGCGCTGGCCTGTCTGGCGTGCAGGTAGCCGGCGAACTGGCCGAAATGGCCTCGGACAGCGACAGCGAGGTCCTCCTGCTCGAACAGGAAGACGCCGTCGCACCGTCGTTCCCGGCATCGTTCCAGTCGGCGGTCCACGACGCGCTGGTCGACGCTGGTGTGACAGTCAGGACCGGAACGGGCGTGGCTGGGGCCGATGCTGATACCATCGCGCTCGAAGACGGCTCGGACCTGGCGATGGACCAGTTCGTCTGGACCGGCGGTATCGAGGGGTCGCCGGCACTCGACGCCGACCGCCCCGTCGTCCGGGCGGACCTCCGACTCGGCGAGTCGACGTTCGCCGTCGGCGACGCCGCCCGAGTCGTCGACAGCGACGGCGAGGCCGTGCCGGCGAGTGCGGCGGCTGCCATCCGCGAGGCCCGTGTGGCCGCGGACAACATCGGGACGCTCGTCGAGCGGCAACAGGGCGGTTCCGGCGAGTTCCAGCCCCGACTGACCCAGTACCAGTTCAATGTCCCAGGGTGGCTCGTTTCGGTCGGCGACGACGCCGTGGCGAAGGTCGGCCCCTCTATCCTCACCGGGCGGGCCGCGCTGGCGCTCAAGACGACTGTCGGCGCGGGCTATCTGGGAACAGTTGGAGCCGTCCAGAACGCGGTCGATCTCGTCAGCGAGGAGCTGGACCTCGATGCGAGGGACACGAAACCCGAATAAAGTACCGCAAAAACCGTAGATCGGCGCGTCAGTCCTCGCCGTCCGCGGTCGCGTTCCCGAGCACGTCGTCGGGTTCGATCCAGATGACGAACTCATCTTCCTCGTCGCGGTCGACGACGCCGTTGATGTACTCGCCGTCGACCGGGGCGGTGTTCACTTCGGATTCGGCGACAGGCACGACCTGCCGGACCTCGTCGACGATCCAGCCCATTGCGCCCTGTTCCTCGAACACACCTGCGTCGAAGACGACGATGAGGTTCTCAGTCCCGTCGCTGTCGATGTCCATCATCTCCTTGGGGTTGAGGATCGTCGTAATCTGCCCGCGGAGGTCGACGACGCCCTCGACGTAGTCTTCGGTGTTGGGAACGCGGGTGACCGTTTCGCGCTTGACGATCTCCTCGACGTAGTCGATATCGAGACAGTAGTACTCGTCACCGAGCGCGAACTCGAGTACCCGGACCAGTTCTTCTGTCTGGGTCGCGTCGTCGTCGATAGCCGCGGCGCGAGCGCCACCCTCGGTCGTGGCGGTGTTGTCCGACGCCATCGCCTCCTCGATGAGTTCCTGGTCCGGCAACTCAACGCCGGTCGGTCCCTGCATCGGGCTGGCCGACGCCGACAGGTCGTCCGTCGGCTGGTCGGCACCACCGGCGGCGACGTTCTCGGGAGTTACCTGGGCCGAGGCCTCTGCCGCTCGCTGTGCGGCGGCCATCGCGTCAGTGTCGCTCTGATCAGTCGTTGCGCCGTCGGAGCCAGTATCGCTACCGCCGTCGTCGGCGGCCTGTTCATCGGCAGTAGCCGTTTCGTCAGCCGCGTCATCGCTGGCGGCCGCTGAGTCCGTGGTGGCTACCTCGGTTGCTGTCTCCTCGGTTTCGCCCTCGTCGGTGGGCTGCTCACCGGAGCCGTCCGCGGAGGCGTCGTTTGTCTCCTCAGTGTCGTCGGTAGTTTCTGCCTTGTTCCCCTCGCGCATCTGCCGGATGCGCTCCGCCCTGTCCATACGTTCGTCGTCACTCATGCTGGTACCTCTGTGTCGGTAAAGCCGAACTGCTCGTCGAGTTCAGCGGCGATGTCCTCGAAGACAGCCGCCATGTCACACGATTCCTCGGTCGCGAAGATAGACTGACCGGCGCTGAACGCCCGCTGAAGCGCCACCCGTTTGCGGACCTCCCAGACGGGACTGTCCGGGAACGCCATGTTGAACCATTCGAGCATCGTCTCGTCCTCGGACGTGGTCTCGACCCGATTGGCGACGACACCGAGCGTGTTGATCGACGCGTCGGTCTGGCGCTCCATCGCGGCCATCTGGTCCATCAGCAGTTCGATGGCTCGCTCGGAGGTGGCTTCAGTCAGTGCGGGAATGAGGACGTTCTGTGCGGCGTACATGCCGGTGTCAGTCAGCTTCCCGTAGAACGGCGGGCAGTCGATGATAACGTAGTCGTACTCGGCATCGAGCGTCGACAGCGCCCGGTCGAGCGTGTCGAGCGCGTGTGACCCCGTGACCATCTCCGGCGTGATGTTGATCGCGAACGAGGCCAGCGCGGCCTGATCGATATCCCCGCCCTGGGTGTTGACCCGGGCGATGAGGTCGGCGATGGTCAGTTCGTGCTCGGCCTGGAGCATATCGATGCTGGAGGGGATCACGTCCATCTCCTCGCCTTCGCAGATAAGCTCACCCAGCGCCGATGGGTCGCCAGTCAGTGCGTCGAACAGCGTCGGCGGGTCGGCGTCGTACGCCTCGACGAGGCCCACGCCTTCCGTGGCGTTGCCCTGGGGATCGAGGTCGATAAAGAGGACGTCCCGGCCGCGGTCGTTCAGTGCACCGGCTACGTTGATAGCAACTGTCGTCTTTCCGGTCCCGCCTTTCGCGTTGGTCACACAGAAGCGGGCTGGACCGGTTTCTGATTGCCGGTTCATCATCCAAGTATCCACAGGTCGACTCCGAGCCACTATAAAAATGTGGTCCCGATTATCAACGTCGCAACTGGGGGACGGAACGCGGACGAGACAGAAACACCCGCGAGCGTGTGCATGACGGCCGTCTGACGGTGTGCAAGATTTATGATTGTGTAGATTGAAGGGTCAGTATCATGACCATCAACCCGCGCGATTACGACCTCGACGAGTTACGGAAGATGGCTCGTCAGCGGGGGAACGGGATGAGCGACGAAGACGTCCCGGACCCGACGGGCCTCGACATGGGGCTTGACGACTCCGACGAAGAGGTGCTTGCGGGGAGTTCGTTCCGCTCCGGGCTGTACCGTGAACTGCTGCCGTTCCTCGGCGGCGACGCCAACGAGAAGCCCTATCTCGAAACATTGCCCGAGACCTACGCCGCGGAGTTCGTGGTCTTCGAGTGGCTGGAGTTCCTGCTGATGCACTCCGGGTATCAGGGGGCCGACGAAGCGCTCGATTACTACCGCTCTATCGACTGGATCACCGAGGACGTACAGGACGACCTCTCGGACTATCTGCTCGGCATCGACGAGTCGGCGACGAACGACGACAACGAACTGAGCGTCGACGACCACATGCTGAGTCTCGTCTACGTCGCGAAGCTCACTGCGATGACGTAACGCTCGTTTTCAGCACCAGCTCTTTCCTTCGAATCCCCGCTACCGAGGGGGTTTCAGTATCAGCCACCTGAGAGGACAGCTATCAGTCCTGAATACTAGGGAGAGGATATATATCGGGCGGTCGACAAGGACGACCGTATATGAGTGACGAGGATGCGGACGACGGCACCGGGTCCGAATCGGACGCCGGTGTGTCGTCGGACGGCGCTGCCGCTGTTCCGGTCGGGGTCAAACTCGGGAGCACCCGGACCGTCATTGCCCTGCCGGGCGAACACGGCACGGAGAACCGAATCATCAAGACACTGACGTGCATGGCGACGTACGAGGACGCCCTGACCGGCGAGGAGAAGATCCTCTACGGCGAGGAAGCGGCCCGCGAGTATCCGGACCGCGTCGAGTACATGCTTCGGTCGGGACTCCCCGAGGACGCCGACCGGGCCGAGATGACCAAGACGTTCTTCGAGGCGATAATCGAGGAGCATGACATTCCGGCAAACAGCGGCGTCGTGTACGCCATCCCGACTATCGACAACCCGACCGGGCTGGAGAACCTGCAGAACGTCATCGAGAACTCCTCGATCGGGCTGGAACTCGTCGAGAGCTATCCGGAGTCGCTGTGTGGCTCCATTCCGGCCTTCGGTGACGACCTGGAAGCCATCGACGAGATCTTCGTCGCCGTCAACATGGGGTCGACGAACCTCGAAGCCTCCGCGTACCGCCGCGGTGAACAGCTCTCTCCGTTCACGACGGGTGCGGTGACCGGGAACGAGGTCGACCGGATGATCGCCAACTACGTCGAGGAGGAGACCCAGGGCCGGGTCAACATTGACAATCAGACTGCCCGCGAATATAAGGAGGAACACGCCGACTTCGTCGATTTCGAGCCGTTCACGGACATCATCCAGCAGCCCGGCGGCGGCTCACACGAGTTCACCATCGAGCGCTCGGTGATGGACGCGGTCAACGAGTACCTCGACGATGCTGTCGACGAACTGGCGAACACGTTCTTGCCGGAGCTGGCGAACGACTACATGAAGGTGTACCAGCTAGCACTGGACCGGCCGATCGCCATCACCGGCGGCATGGCCTGTATCCCCGGCATCGTCGACGAGTTCGAGGAGCGACTCAGTGCGGAGCTGAACCGCGACATCGAAGTCATCGCCGCCGACGAACCGGACGTCGCGCCGACCATCGGCGCACAGCGGATCGCGGCGCGTCTCGTCGAGACCAACTAGGGGTTCCGCCAGCAGTTCAGCCACCGTTCGATTCTGGGCTCAGACTGTGCCATTTCGTGACCACGATCGGTCGAGAGCAGTTCGAATACGTCAGTGTCGATTCCGAGACGGGTCGCGTCGGTCGAGAGACCACCACCCTGTCGCTCCTGAGACGAACCCCCGCTGAGACGGGTACGTGGCATGTGGCCAAGTACGGAGACATGATACCTAAAGCCAAGTCAGACAGCCGTCTGCCGGCTGACGCACGGTAGGGAGTCACGGCGTAGTCGACAGGGCTGCCGTGACCGAGGAACAGCAGCACGATATGCACCCAAACCAGATTAATTTACCATGGCGATATCAGAATAGATAAGTGAATATCAAGTCCTAAGGCCTATTCTACCCGGTAATGGGAAAAATTATCAACTTAGATAATCTCGAGGGAGATCCGCCCGACGTTCTCACCGGCACCGGTTCGGGCGGACTCCTCTCGGCCGGATATCTCCACGATGGGCCAGCACTGGGAGCCGTCGACGACGACGAGACGGCGCAGTTCGCCCTCACCAGTCGCAAGCACGGCATCGAAATCGGCACGTCGGAGTCCGGTGAGACGGTGCGACCAGGAAGTAACTACCGGATGATCGGGATCGTGACTGACAAGCGGTTCCTGTTGCTGGTGGGCGACGACGACGGCGACACGCGGTTCGCCATCCCACACGTCGATATCGACCAGATTTCGGGTGACCGGTCGCTCGGACACGGCCGGATCACGTTTCGGCGATGTGGCGACACGGAGTGGCAGGTCCACTGTGGCAAGCAGGGACTCGTGGACCTGACGGCGTATCTCTCGCACGCGTCACAGGCGTGGGTCCGCGTCGAGAACATCCTGGACGAGGTCAAGCGGATCCTCGTGACTGCGACCGAACAGCGCGACCGAGGGGACCACGAGCAGGCACTGAAGTCGGTGCTGGAAGCCGGGGACCGACTCGACGCGGCCGGCGAGACGGCCACCGAATTCGGGCCGCCCGGAGACGCGAATGCGCTCGAAAGGCGTGTCGCGACGGTACGGGAGCGCCACGTCGCGACACTCGCGGAAGTCCGCCGCAGCCGTGCCCGAAGGGCGGTCGACACCGGTGAGAAGCACTGGCGGGGGAACGATTTCGAGGCGGCGTACGACGCCTACGAGGCGGCGCGGGCGGAGTACGACGAGATCTTTTCGCTCCCGACGGCGGTCGTCCCCGAACTTGCCGACATCCGTGCCGAGCGGGACCGACTCGACACCGTCATCGAGGACCTCGAACAGTCGCCGTTGCGCACTGCGGTCGCGGCCGACAACGAGGCCGTCGCGGCGGAAGACCCCGCTGTCGCCGCCGATCACTGGGCCGAGGCGCTCGAAGCCTACCGAGACGTTCTCGAACTCGACTGGGGCGCGGACGAGCGGCGGTTCGCTGGCGACCCCGAGAAGGTCCGGGACCGACTGGGAACAGTCGCGGAGAACCTCGTCGCCGCGCGGCGGACGGTCGCGACGGACGCGATGGAGGCAGGGGACTGGTACGCCGACGCCAGCCAGCCCGACGCCGCGTTAAAGGAGTACAAGACGGCCCGGGCGGCGTTCGAAACCGCGCTGGCGGACGCCAGGGATTGTTATCCGGACGCCACCGACCACCTTGAAGCGGAACTGGATGCCGTGGAACAGCGACTCTCGCGGACGGAGGCCAGACTCGGTGGCGAACCCGTCGACGTGGACGACCGCTTCGACGAGACTGGGACAACGCCGGACCTGGACATCACGACCGCCGACGAACCCTCGCCGTCACCGACTGACACGACTGACCTCTCGGATATCGAGAGCGGTATCGACGGCACCGACCCGAAAATCGATCCGACGGGACACGGTGGGTCGTAGTCCTCGCTAGCCATCCGTTCTCGGCTCGCCGTCCGTTGTCTGCGACCGTCCGCACCCTGGCGAAACTGTGTAGCGGTGGCGCTATCGCCACAGACTGGGGGTTTCTGATCAACACCATGTAATGACATAGCATAATTCAGCCGTGTCAGGCCGTCTCCCGCCCGAGCCGACTATGGTCAGGAGAAAATTTATATCCTTCAGTAGAATATATACAATTATAATGGATTGTACCAACTGTGGCACGCGGATGTCATACAACGATCAGACGACAAAGCTCACCGAGTTCGTCTGTCCCAGTTGTCACGAAACCGTCATCGACTGGAAGGCCGAGGCCCGCAACGCCCGCGTTCACTGACCGGTTCCGCCCACTTTCTCACCGATAGTCCCACTCTCAGCCACTGCTCTGGCTACTGACGGCGTTGCCAGTATCTCTGCCTCGTCGCTGACTCGTGTTGCGGCCACGCTACGGGCCGCCGATAGGCCGCCAGACGCTTCGCTGGCCGCACCGACGACATAATCCACAAGAGCGTGCATGTTCGTTCAGAAACGATTGCCGAATATTTTTATATTTCAGGAGGGGATAACCGAGCAATGGGAAATTCGCCACGCATCGGCTGTCTCTACGCCGACACCTGTACAGACGAGCAGGCGGCGGCGTACGACTGGTGTCAGGAGGCAGTCGACGATGCCGAGCGATGCGCGCTCTCGTCGGTCGAGCCGACCGAGTACGATGTCCTCTGGTGGCATCGGGACGAACTGTTCGACGAGCGAGCGCTGGCCGACGCGCCGGCCCTGGCCGCGTACGTTCGTGACGGCGGCTCGCTCCTGCTGACACTGAGCGCGCTCTCGGCCGTCGAACCGCTCGGGTTCGACGACGTCGCGCCCGACGCCGTCGGCTGGGAGGAGATTCCGGAGCCGACCGGACACCTCTGGCAGGCCCTGTACGCCGACCACCCAATCCACGCGGACTACGACACCCTTCGCGTCCACACCCGCGGGGCCGGCGTGACGATCCCCTACGCCAGATACGAATCCATCGCGCCCCAGTCCGGGGACGTGCTCGCGAGTACGGTCCGTGGCGACACTGACGTGGTCAAGCAGATGTCGATTCTTTCCTGGGAGCCCGGGGCCGGGCAGGTGCTGGGCATCGGGTCGTCCGTAGCGTTCGCCCAGCCGACCCACGACGTGTGCCGGGGCAACCGCGAGACGCTCATCGAGAACGCGCTGGGATTCCTGGCGACGGCCGACCGGCACCCGCTGACCGGCCGTCCGAAGGACGTCGACACGTTCGGGCAGTTGCGTGAGCGGCTCGGCGATGACCCGAGTCGCCCGTCTTACCACGTAACGCCGCCGGCGAACTGGCTCAACGACCCGAACGGGCTCATCCACTGGAACGGGCGCTACCACCTGTTCTACCAGTACAACCCGGCCGGGCCGTTCCACAACACGATTCACTGGGGCCACGCCGTCAGCGACGACCTCGTCCACTGGGAGGACCGCCCGGTCGCGCTTACGCCCTCGCCGGACGGCCCGGACCGGGACGGCTGCTGGTCCGGCTGTGCGGTCGACGACGGCGGCGTCCCGACCGTGCTGTACACGGGCGGCCGGGACAAACGCCAGCTTCCCTGCATCGCCACCGCAGCGGACGACGACCTCACGGCCTGGGACAAGGACCCGGACAACCCCATCATCGAGGAACTGCCGACGGAACCGGAGGTGCTCCGCACCGAGGACTGGGAGGGGGAGTTCCGGGACCACTGTGTCTGGCGCGAGGACGGAACCTGGTACCAGCTCATCGGAGCGGGCATCGAGGGAGGCGGCGGAGCGGCCCTGCTGTATGAGTCCTCCGACCTCCGGAACTGGGAGTACCAGGGCCCGATTCTCACCGGCGACCGCGACACCGCCGGGACCGTCTGGGAATGCCCGGAGCTGCTCGATTTCGGGGACCGACAGCTCCTCCACATCTCGAACTACGAGGACGTGGTGTACTTCCTCGGGACGTACGAGGACGGCGAGTTCGACGCCGACCGCCGCGACAAGCTCGACCACGGCGACTTCTACGCCCCGCAGTCGATGTGGACCGACGACGGCCGCATCCTGACTTGGGGGTGGCTCCCCGAGGCCCGTGACGTGAGCGGGCAGTGGAACGCCGGCTGGTCCGGCGCGATGTCGCTGCCCCGGGAGCTGTCCCTGGCCGACGACGGCGGCCTGTGCCAGCGGCCGGCCCCCGAACTCACCGAGCTACGGGGCGACAACACCAGTTACGACGTGGTGCGCCTCGACGCGGGCGACACCGAGCAGTTGCCGGTTGAGAGCCGGTCGTTCGAGCTCCGCGCCACGGTTCGACTTGAGGACGCCGAAGCCGTCGAACTGTCCGTCCTCGAATCGCCGGACGGCGAGGAGCGGACGCCGATCAGATACACCTACGAAAGCGAGGTCGCCATCGACCGGTCGGCCTCAAGCACTGATCCGCAGGCAACCGGCGACACCCAGTGGATGCGAGTTCGACCGTACGACGCGCCGCTGTCGCTGCGCGTCTTCGTCGACGGGAGCGTCGTCGAGGTGTTCGCCAACGAACGGCACTGCCTGACCAGCCGCGTGTATCCGACCCGCGATGATGCGACCGGCATCTCGCTGTCGGCCGACGGCGGTCGCGCCACTATCGCGTCGCTGGACGTCTGGGACCTGGACTCTGTCTGGTAACCAGCCCGACTGGGTTCCTGCAAAAAGACGGATTCCGCGCTCGTTACTTTGACTCGGTGCCAGTCTCGGTTCGGGTCCCGTAGCTCCCGGCCCTGGTCTCGTTACCCTTCCCGCGCCGGATCAGTTCCCTGTCCGTCAGCGGCAGCGTCTCGCCGTCCAGCGGGATGTGCCAGTGCCCGAGATTTCCGATGATACGCGTTCGGCTCCCCTCGACATCGAGCCGGAGCGTCGGGCCGAGCGAGCCGCCGAACCGGCGCATCTGATCGGATTCGGACAGATGGGCGATCTCGTCCAGCGTGTCGCCGTCGAAGTCGTAGTAGTTGAAGAAACTCTGGACCAGTACCTCGTCGTCGTGGGGAAACGCCATCCACGAGTAGGACTGGAACGGCGCGTTCTCGGGGTTCGTGGCGACGAGGCCGGACTCGTTCAGCGGAACGTAGTCACCGCGGAGATCCTCTGCGACGAAGCCGTACAGCGCGTCGAACCCCTCCAGTCCCGGCGCGAACGTGTGGAGGTGGCTGGAGATGAACAGGTAGTACAGGCCGTCTCGATACACGATATGGGGCCGTTCGAGTTCCTGGTTGACGCCGACGGCGTCCAGCAGCGGGTCTTCGAGGTCCCACTCCAGCGGGTCGCCCGTCGGCGAGCGGGCGACGCCCACGCTCCCGTTGAACTCCTGTAACGCGGCGTCGCCACCACAGACGTCGCTCCCCTCCGGAACCGGCGTGTTCGCTTCGAACAGGAGCCACGTCTCGCCTGTCTCGGGGTCCTCGAAGAACCACGGGTCGCGGAAGGTGTATATCATCCCGCGAGACTGGTCTTCGCGCTCGTAACGGTCGCCGTCTGGCTGGAGCAGTTCGTGGTGGGTCCACGGACCCGAAAGCACGAACCCGTCTGCCGTGTCGATGCTGCCGCCGCCCGCGCCGACGATGCGCTGCGTGTAGGTCAGGTCGTCGGCTCCCTCCTCGCCGGCTGCAGTATAAAATAGATAGACACTGCCGTCGTCGTCGTACAGCGCGGACCCGGCCCACTGGCGCTGGCCCAGTGCGTCCTCGAACACCGGGCCGGCGTTGTGCCAGTTGCGACCGTCATCGGAGTAGAAACAGCGGATGGTCGCCACGTCGTGGCGCTTGCCGGGCAACAGGTCGGACGGAGCCGTCAGCGAGAAACAGACCCGATAGCCGTCGACCGTCGCCAGCGTGCCGTCGCGGTTGCGGAGGAACCAGGTATCCCAGATGTGGACCTCCGGAATCTGTTCGGTCGCGGGCGGGTAGACGATGGGGGCAACGGTGTCGTCGGTCCGCTCGATCCGACTCGCCTGCTCGCGTGTCCACCCGGCGCGCCCCTTCGTTCCGGGACGACCCTCGCCGAGCGCCTCGTTTGTCATATCTCACGTTGGGCCGACCACGGGTATAAATGTTGCCAGGCGGGTACTACGGGTGTTGTATGAAATATATGCAATACGACAGTGCCGGGCGCTAGCAGAGAAAACTGATAGTGGGTAGGTCAAGGGGGCCGAACAGCACATTACTCGCTTGAGTCCTCGCTGCCGCTGACACCCTCTGGACCGGTGATATCGAGCGGCCGGACCCACTCGTGCCAAATGAAAACGACGCCGAGGCCGTACCCCAGCGCCCAGACGGCGCTCCCGATCCACGGGTAGCCGAGCGTGCTGAACCCCCAGTTCGCGAGTCCGGGGAGAATGATCGCAGCGAGAACCGTCAGCACCAGCACTGCTGTGTCCCGATTGTTCACGGTCGCAGCCCCCACGTTACTGTGCCGTTCATACCACAAATTAGGCTCGGACACTCCTGAGTCTGTCGGAACACCGACCCGTGACCGGGACGAGACTGACGCCGTAGCCGTCCCATTTTTATCATCGTATGCCCTACCCCGGATGTCGGGAATGTCTCAGAACCACACAGACCGGTCGTCTTCGGAAGACATCGAGTGGTGCTACGATGCCGTCCATCGTGTGTCGCGGACGTTTAGTCTCACAATTTCGGAACTCAACGAACCGATGGCCCGGGACATCTGTCTGGGCTATCTTCTCTGCCGCGTGGCTGACACGATCGAGGACGCCGGCCACCTCCCTCCAGCGGTACAGACCGAACTCCTGCAGACGTACAGCCGCTCGCTCGAACCGTCGAGCGGGACGACCGTGTCGTCGTTCCACGACGCCGTCGAGGAGTGGATTCCCACGACGACGAACGCTGACTGGGAAGTCGTCGAGAATGCGGGCCGTATCGTCGACGTGTTTCACACGCTTGACGACCACTCCACGCAGACCATCCGCGGGCCGGTCCGGGAGCTCGTCGATGGGATGGCGATGTTCGTCGACCGCTACGCCGACGCCGGCGGACTTCGAATCAAGACGCTGGACGAACTCGAAGAGTACTGCTGGTACGCCGCCGGCACCGTCGGCACGCTGGTGACCGGGCTGGTCTCCCACGAAGCCACAGACGAGCAGATCGCCCAGATGGAGGAAAACGCCCGCTCGTTTGCCCTCCTGCTCCAGCTCGTCAACGTCGCCAAGGACGCCGCGACGGACATGGAAGAGGAGAACAACGTCTATCTCCCGCTTGAACTGCTCCACGAGCAGGGGCTCGACCACAGCGACGTGAGCGACACCGACAACGTCGACTCGCTGGTCCCCGTCATCGAGCAGGTCACCAAGCGAGCGGAGGGGTACCTCGACGACGCGCAGGCGTGGCTCGAAGCCATGCCGGAGACCCGCGGAAACACGCTCTCCGCGTGGGCGATTCCGTTCCTGCTTGCCGTCGGGACGATCCGCGAACTCCGCGAACGGCCCGCCGACGTCATCGAGCAGGGGAACGTCAAGATCTCCCGCGAGGAGGTCCACTCCGTGACACAGCAGTTCGGCGGCGACGGCGACCCTTCAATCGGGGAGTTGCGGGCGAAAATCCGCCAGCAGCCGCTCCACCAGTACTGACGACCAGCAGAGACATTCCTCTTTTCGACGCCCTGTCGCTTTCGCAAACGCCGCCTACTCCGGGCCGCGTTTGTCGTACTGCTGTACGATCTCACGGAGCCACCAGAGCTTCAGCCCGCTCATCGCCAGCGTGGCGGCCGCGGCGCTGACCGGTCGGCGACGCCAGGCAGCGTACAGAGCGATGGCCGACGCCAGCGCGCCGCCGGTGTTACAGACGTTCGGATAATCGAGGCCCATCGTTCCGTTGTCCTGCTCCCTGAGCCACCACCGCTCTGCCAGCACGGCGCGGGTCATCCAAGCGTCCTCGGTGTCCGGCGGCGCGAACAGGATTGGGTTGATAGCTGTCCACAGCAGCGCCGCGGTCAAGAGTCGCCAGCGACGCTGATACACTGCGTACACAATGACAGCGCCGGTCGGAACGCGCGACCAGCCGCTCTTGGGGTTCGAGTGGCGGCTCCAGAACCAGTCCCGTACGCTGTTCGGTAGTGGTGCTGTCATATCTTCCTATCGACCGTGACAGAGGATAACACTGCTGCCGGGTGGTGTGGCCCAGAGCAGCGGCCCCGATCTGATTCTCCGGGGACAGAACACTCATGTCCGCCCTGTGTGAACGCCGTCTATGGCCACAGCGGCGTCGGGGCTCTCCGAGCCACAGGTACTCGCCCGGACGAAAGACCGGCTATTTGCGGACCGCGAGGACGCCTACGTCGTCGCGGACACACAGTTCGCACAGCAGCGCTGGCTGGACGAAACGCCTATCGAGGCGGCCGTGCAGGCGACGCTCGCACCGTTCAACCACGTCCGGGTCGGAACGGGCTATCCCGATCTCGTTGGCGTGCAGACGCTCTCGACGGACCTGCTGTCCGTCGACCGGCTCGGTGACCGGCCGCCGCTGATCGTCGTCGAGGCGAAGGGGTACACCGGCAACGGCGGCGTCGACGCCGAGCGCGGGGTCGTCCAGGCCCACGACCGGCTCAACGAGGCGAACGTCGCCTTCCTGACCGCCCCCCGGAGCGGCATCTCCACCGCCGCGCGGACGATGGCCCGCGAGCTGAACGTCGGCGTGCTGGGCGTCGAATCCGACGGCACGGTCTCAGTGCTGGAACGGCCCCGCGTGGTCGGTCACGGGTCGATGGACGCCGCCTCGGCGATCCGGTTCCAGGCCAGCGCCCAGGGCGTCGCCGACCAGAACTTCGGGCTCAACCATCCGAAGAACTACGTCGCAGTCCCGCTGGCCGTCTACCACGACGGCGACGGGCGGGACCTGCTTGCCAGCCACGTCGTCGGGGCCGTCGACGGCGCTATCGCTGGCGCGGAGTTCCTGAACCTGATCGACGCCGGCCAGGGGTCGCTCACGTTGACGCCGCTGGGTCGGGAAGTCGTCCGGTTCGCGCTCCGGATGGTCGGTAACGTCAACGCTGCCATCCGACAGTTCGAGGACTGGCAGCGCTCCCGCAAGCGGTTCATCGACATCGCGCCACAGTGGGGCCAGCTCGTCCGCCGTGTCGTTTCTGACTACCCGGCCACAGAGCTGCTCGTCGACGGGCTCTACGCCTGCCACCGGGACGGCTACGCCGCCCCGTCGCTCGTCGAGTTCGTCGAATACCTCCACGCGCTTCACCCCGAATTCACCGTCGAACTGTTCCTCCGCGGCGACGAGACCGTCCGCCAGCGGGTGCTGACCGGCGACGGCGAACTCCGCCGCTCGGAACTCACCGACGGCAGCGTCTATCACTCCCCCACTGTGTTCCAGCTGAAGGCGATCTACTACCACGCCGGCATCGTGACCGACCGCGGCGCGGAGCCCTCGAACCTCGATCCCGAGACGGACGAGTGGGCGCTGTGTGACCCGCTCGTGTAGCGGCTCGTATCCGGCTGCTCCCGTATTTCTACCGACGCATAACTCTGAAACGTGGGTAGCCCCTACAGCAACGCAATGTCCCGGACCCTGGAGCTCCCCAACGGCGATGTCGTCTCGCCGGACGACGTGTTCTGTTACAACGACTACCCCTACCGGCTCGTCTGGCTGGAGGACGATACCCACGAGTTCGCGCTCTCCCCGCTGTACTGGGGCGACAGCGGCATGGACATCCCGTTCCGCGACCGGGAGGCGCTCGTCGACCAGTGGGAAGTCGATTCGCAGGGCCGGATGACGGCCGAGGAGTGGGCGGACTGGCTCGACGACGCGACGGAGGACCCCCGCTACAGCGACGACGAGGTCACGTCGCTCGCGGCCGAGCTACCGACGGAGTGGGACCCCGAGGGCGGCGATTCTGATTCCGGCGGCGGTATTCGGGACCGTCTCGGATTGTAAGCGCCGTCGCGGGACTTTGAAAGGTACTAATCCGTTCGCCCTGCAACCACAGGCATGGAACCGATCTGGCTCGCCGCCGGCGGGGCCGCCCTCGCCGTGGGCCTCGCGCTGGCGTTTGCGATCACCCGCCGCTCGTCCAGCAGTGCATCGAAACGAGCCCACGAGGCCGCACAGGAGCGAGAACCGCCGGTCGAACTCGGCGAGACCTACGAGTTCGGGGTCGCCGAGTTCACCGACCACCACTCCGGCGACCGCGTCGCCGTCGGGAAGGTCGAGGGGTTCGTCCTGTTCACCGAGGACGTGCCGTCGTCGGTGTCGGCCGGCGACGTGATCCGGGCGAAGGTACTGTCGTTCAACCGAGATCACACCTCCGCCGACGCTCGGTTCGTCGAACGCGCGTGAGCGAGGGTGGAGCGGTTACAGGGTTGAGGCGAGCGCACCTCGGACGATGGCGACACGCTAACCCCGCTGGATGGAGAAACGGATATGTGTCCACCACGATAAGATAGGCCATGAGCGAATCGGACGGGCAGACCACGCCACAGGACACCCGCGAGGTCATCATGGAGGCCACCTTTCGGGCGCTGAGCAAGCACGGCTACAAGGACTTGCGGGTCCGGGACATCGGCGAGGAGATGGACATGTCCCGGCAGGTGATTCACTATCATTTCGACGGCAAGTACGACCTCATCTCTTCGTTTCTGGAGTACATCATCGATCAGTACGAGGGCAGCGTCGAAGTCGACGACGAGACCGATCCCCGCGCAGAGCTCGATGTGCGCATCGACCGGTGCCTGTTCGGCCCGGAGTTCGACGACTTCTCGCACTGGGACCGGATGAAGGTGTACCACGAACTGTACGCCTACGCCCAAAACGACGACGAGCACCGGGCGCTGTTCAACGAGCACTACGACCGGCTTCGCGAAAGCATCGCCACGGTCATCGAGGACGGGATCGAGCAGGGCGCGTTTCGCGATGTCGACGCCGAACTGATGGGGCAGCTTATCACAGACGTGATTCACGCGGCCCGGGGTCGACGGATCGCCCTCGGCCACGAGGACGCACCCGACGAGGCAAAGCGCGCCATCAACGACTTCATTCTGGACTCGCTGTACCCGCCGCAGTAGACGGGGGCTGGAAAAGACAGCGTTAGACGGGGCTGATACCGACGCTGAGCGCCCACGTTCCGGTTGCGGACGCCGCGACGACGAGTGCCCCGCCAGCGAGCGTCACGTTCTTCAGGAAGCTGTTCAGTTCGTCCTGTCGGTCCTCGTCCGGCACGGCCCAGAAGTCGTGCATCGCAACCGCCGAGACGATGAGGAACGCTGCGAGGGCGACTGCCGCGACGACCGGGAAGACGCCCACGGTCACACCGAGTCCACCGAGGATGAGGAGCCCACCGGACGCGAGGACGGAGAATTTGGGGGCCGGGAGGCCCTTGTACTCGGCGTAGCCGGCCATCTGTTCTGTCTGTGTGAAGTGGCTCAGGCCCGTAAAGGCGAGCACGCCGCCGAAGAGGACACGGCCGGCGACGAGCAACACGACGTTGAGTTCGGGTGCCATCACAAACTCACCACCGGGACTGTACGGACAGCTTCAACAGTTCGGATCGAAGTAGTAGCTGGATTCATTGTGGTAGTAAATTCTGGCTGCATCGTTAGAGTTCCGGCACGTCCGACGGCATGTCGAAGTCGTGGTAGTACTCGCCCTTTTCCTTCGAGAGAATGTCGAGGACGGCGGCCGCGCCGTCACCGGCCGCGATGACTGCCTGCCACTTCTCCGCCCGACCCATCGCACCGGTCGCGTACACGTTCTCGACCGACGTTTCCATGTCGACGGTCACGTTGACGACATCCTCATCGGTGAATTCACAGCCGAGGTCCTCGGCGAGGCTCCGGTCGCCACCAGTCGCGAGGACGACGTACTCCGCGGTGTACTCGTCGTCGGCTGTCGACAGGACGAACCCGTCGTCGGTCTGTTCGATATCGGTGACTTCCGTCTCGTGCAGCGTCGCGCCACGGTCGCGGGTCTGCCCGCGAGCGATGGTGAGGAACTCGTCGCCGCTGATGGATCGCACGCCGGGGTAGTTGAACAGGTGTGCCTTGTGCATCCACGACTCGTCCGTGTCGAAAGTGATCGTTTCGAGGTCGTTCTTCGCAGCGTACTGTGCCGCACTCAATCCGGCGGGGCCGCCGCCGACAACTGCTACATCTGCCATGTCTCAAGCCAGGGGCCACCAATAAAAGAGTCTTACCATCTGGTAAAATTCGGCCGGAAGCTCACAGGTGGCTCTCAACCACGTAACGCTGCCCACTCAAAGAACGTACGGCCCGCGCTGTCGGATCGACTCGCCGTGCGGACGGCCCGAGACGGCGACGACACGGAGCGACTCATTGCCCCGGAGTGTCACTGACCGTGCGTCAGTGACCGGTAGAACATCACCGTCAGTGAACGAATGCCCCTCGACCGTCCCGCTACCGGCGACACCGTAGAGGAACCCGGACCACTCCGCCGGAACCGACCACGTCCACGCGTCGGTTACGGAAACGTCCAGATACTCCATCGGCGTATAGAGGCTGATCGGCGAGCCCTCGCCGACAACTGTCGTGACCGTCGCGCCGTCCTGTTCTTCCGTCGGAAGCATGTCGGCCGTCGCGTCGACGTAATCCGGGTCAGCGTCCTTCACCGCCTGCGGCAGATTTACCCAGAGCTGGAGTCCGGTACAGGCCTGCCCATCCGCGGGGAATTCGGAGTGACGTATCCCGCTTCCGGTTGTAATTCGCATCGCATCGTTCTCGTATGCAGTGTTTGCGACGCCGAGCGAGTCTTCGTGTTCCATCCCGCCTTCGATCATGTACGAGACGATTTCGAAGCCGCGGTGGGGATGCATCGGAAACCCCGTGTCAGGGTCGATATAGAACTGTTCAAACAGGACAAATGGGTCCAGATTGTACGGATAGCTGTCCGTCGGGAACGCACGGTTTGAATTCACGCCCGTTCCATGCCGGACCATCTCTCTAGGAATCGGTCCGTCAGTCGACGCCTGTGACTCGCTCTCGGTCATACCGCTCCTTGTTTACCGAGCGGTAAAAACTGTCGGGAGTGAACTGCAATCACCCGCTGGCCTTGGTTCGGTGACACTGCCGTCACCGGTATCGAATCCGCTCTCGCGGGTGGAACAAAGCCCTGCAGACGGGCAAACCCCTCTCTCCGTGTACTACTGGCCTCGATGGAAACTGCCGTAGCACAGCCTCATACAGTGGTATTCTGTCCTTCAAAAGTGTGAAGCGAGCGTATGGGTTGGGGCAGATTCTCACCGAAGCGAGACTCACTGCGTTCGTCTCGCAGGGTCCGAATCCGCCGGACCATTCTGCTCCTCACGCCTGTTCGTCACAAGAATGGGTTGGGGCGGATTCGAACCGCCGACTTCCTCCGTGTGAAGGAGGTATCATAACCGAACTAGATCACCAACCCGATGCACTCGACTCTATTCGAGCGTATCCCTTAAGAATTGCTTTCCGACTACGCTTCCGGCTCTTCCTTCCCGCGGTACTCGCCGATCTTTTTGCGGGCGTCAGCGATCGCTTCCTCGGCTTCGCCTTCGGCTTTCCCCTGCAGTTCTTTCAGGTCAGCCTTGACGGCCTCCAGTCGGCTGGGTTCGGGCTCAGCTTCCTTCCCAGTAAGTTCTCGGAACCGTTCCTCGACCGGTTCGAGTTCTTCTTTGACGCCCTTGGTGGCGGTCTTGCCGGCGCGCTTCAGGTAGTATCGTGCGTCTTCGAAGTGCTTGTTCATATATGACCTTACGCGAAGGACGAATATATCTCTTGTGCCCGGAACACAGTCCCCAATCACGGCTGATCGAGGGACTGCGAGCGGCCACGATGGTAAACGTGTCCCGCGGGTACGAACTGTTTTGCGCCGGCACCTGCAACGGGGAGACATGTTCACACGGGTATCGATTCCCACGCCGTTTCAGGTCGGGCCAGTCAATGCATATATCGCGCGACGAACCATCGTCGATCCGGGACCCGACAGCGAGGAAGCGTGGTCGCGTCTGGTTGAGGCGCTTGAAGCACGCGAGCTGTCGCCAGATGACATCGAGCAGGTACTGGTCACACATCCGCATCCGGACCATTTCGGCATGGCAAACCGGTTCGCCGAGCGGGGGGCGCGTGTCCTCGCCAGCGAGCCGGCAGCCGATATCATGCGCGATTTCGCGGCGCAGCTACACACTGAACAGTCCTATTTCGCGGATTTCTTCGAGCGGTGTGGCGTCTCACGCGAGACTGCCGAGACGGTCACACAGCTACCGGAAGCGTTCCTGCCCTACGCCCAGAGCGTCGATACCGACCGCGCGCTCGCGGCTGGTGATATCGCTACCGTCGACGACACAGAACTCACGGTCGACACCGTACAGGGCCACTCCGCCGGCGAAATCATCTTCTCGTACGACTTTCAGGGTCGCCGTGAGGCGATCGTCGGCGACAACGTGCTGGGCGACATCACGCCCAACCCGTTCCTGCAGGTGCCCGACGAGAGCGGGACGCGCCCGCGGGTGCTGCCGGCGTTCAACGACTCGCTCCGGTGGCTCCGCGAGCAGGGCCACGACCGTTTTCTCACCGGCCACCGCGAGCCCGTTGCATCACCGCAGGAACGCATCGACGACATCCTCGCGGAACACGACCAGCGCACCGCGGAGGTCGCCGACATCGTCTCCGGCGGGGCGACGACACCCAGTGACGTGATGACGGCGCTGTTCGGGGACCTGCCCGCTACGGAGTACTTCGCTGGGATGAGCGAGGCTGTCGGCCACCTGGACGTACTCGAAGTCACCGACCGCGTCGAGAAGCGCGAGAGTGGCGGCGTGTTCGTCTACGAGTCGGCGTAAGCCTCGCTAACAAGCGTGTGAGAAAGAAAATAGCCAGGCGTCTACAGCAACTGCGCTGCCTGGAACGCGATCTCGGAGACGCGGTTGAAGCCGGGCAGCAGGAGCACCGTCACGATGGCGGCGCCCACCACAGCGGTGTACAGCCCCATCGGGTACGACTCGATGGTCCGGCTGCCGGTCGGTTCCTCGATCCACATCGCCTTGACGACGCGGGAGTAGTAGAACAGGCTGAGCGCGCTGTTGATGATGAGCGCGGCAGCCAGCGACCACGCGCTGACGTTGAGCGTCGCCTGGAACAGGTAGAACTTCGAGAAGAACCCGCCGCCGATCGGCAGGCCGGCGAGGCTGAACAGGAACACCGTCATCGCCGCGCAGGCGACCGGCGCTTCCTTGCCGAGGCCGTTGTAGTCCTCGAAGCGGCGGCCGACGCCCCAGTACTCGGCCAGCGCGATGAACAGGAACGCGCCCGTGTTCATGAAGCCGTAGACGAGCAGGTGGGACATCCCCGCACTCATGCTGAGACTCAGTCCCTCACCGGAGCCGGACACGGCGGCGAGTCCGATGAGGACGTAGCCGGCGTGGCCGACACTGGAGTAGGCCAGCATCCGCTTGACCGTCTCCTGGGTCGCGGCGGCGAAGTTCCCGATGAACATCGTCGCGATGGCGAGGATCTGGAACGCCATCACCCAGTTGATCGCGCCGCCGGCGGCGAGCAGGTCACCGATCGGGAAGGCGACGGCGAAGACGCGGAACGCCAGCACGAAGCCGGCGGCCTTCGACGCCGAGGAGAGGAACGCCGAGATCGGCGCTGGCGCGCCCTCGTACGCCTCGGGTGCCCAGAAGTGGAACGGCACGGAAGCCGTCTTGAACGCGACGCCGCCGATAATCATCAGGATACCGACGCCGAGGATAGCCATCGGGACGGCAGGCTCACCGGACTGGGCCTGAACCGACCCGTCGACGATGGTCTGGACCGTGCCACTGGAAATGGCCGTCGCGACGCCGTCGAATCGAAGGACGCCCGTCGCAGCGTACACAAGCGAGATACCGTAGGCAAGCACCGCCGAGGACACTGCGCCGATGAGGAAGTACTTCAATCCCGCCTCGACGCTGCCCTTGTTCTCCTTGAGGAAGGCGACGAGCGCGTAGGACGGCAGCGAGACGAGTTCCAGCGCGACGAAGGCCGTCGCCAGGCTGTTGGCCGCGCTCAGGAGGCTCATCCCGGTCGCGGACAGCAGGACCAGCGCGAAGAACTCGGCCTGGTAGCTGTGTTCGGCGACGTAGTCGTAGCTCGCGAGCACGACCAGCGTCGTGACGCTGCCGACGATGGCCATGAAAAACAGGGCCATCTGATCGACGACGAGCTGGTTGTTGAACAGTGCGACGCCAGTGCTATCGGCGATGCCGGTGCCGGCGGTGATAAACCAGCCGGCGAACCCGAAGGAAAGCAGGGAGCCGAGCACCGAGATGCCGGCCAGAAGCCCCGTGTTCGTCGTGTCCGGGTCGATCGAGTCCGCTAGCAGCAACACCAGAGAGGCGAGGCCCAGCGAAAGTGCCGGGGCGAGCGCCATCCAGTCAGGGAGTGCGACCATCTATGCACCACCTCCGATTTCGAGAACCGGTGAAATCGAGTCCTGTATCATGGCAAAGGAGAGGTCCGGTGCGACACCGAGTGCGATGACCAGCAGGAGCAACACGGCCAGCGGCGCGACGTCGTGGAACGCGGCCGGGCTGACCTCGTAGTCCGTCTCCAGACTGAAGGCCCCGAACAGCGTGCGCTGCATGGCCCACAGCAGGTAGCCGGCCACGATGACGATGCCGAACATCGCCAGCGAGGTTAACACCGGTGCAGCCCCGCCGAGTGTCGGCGCGTTGAACGAACCCTGGAAGATGAAGTACTCCCCGGCGAAGCCGGCCATCAGCGGCAGGCCCATGTAGCCGAAGGCGGCGGCGACGAAGATGCCAACCGTCCAGGGCATGCGGTCCGCGAGGCCGGACATGTCGCCGACCATGCGCGTGTGCGTCGTGTTGTAGATAACGCCGACACACATGAACATCAGCCCCGAGATGAGGCCGTGGGCGATCATCTGGAAGGTCGCCCCGCCCATGCCGTAGGGCGTGAACGCGACCAGGCCCAGGATGACGTAGCCCATCGACGAAATCGAGGAGTAGGCGACGATGCGTTTGAGGTCACGCTGTGCCAGCGCGAGCATCGCGCCGTAGATGACGCTGACAACGCCGATGATAGCCAGCGGAACGGCGAGCTGGCGCGCCGTGTCAGCGAGCATCGTGAAGTTGAACCGCAGCAGCGCGTAGGTCCCCATCTTCAGCAGGACACCGGCCAGCATGACCGACACCGGCGTCGGGGCCTCGACGTGTGCGTCGGGCAGCCATGTGTGCAGCGGGAAGACGGGCACCTTCACCGCGAACCCGAAGAACATCAGGATAAACGAGATGGTCATCAGGTTCACGCCGGCGATGGTCGGCAGCCCACTCGCGGTGCGGAACGCCTCGGCCATCGCAGGCAGGGACAGCGACGTGAGGTCGGTGCTGAACACGAGCGCGAACAGCCCCGCGAACATGATCAGCGACGCCACGTTCGTGTAGACGAAGAACTTGATCGCGGCGTACTTCCGGCGCGGGCCGCCCCAGACACCGATGAGCAGGTACATCGGGATGAGGACGCCCTCCCAGAAGACGAACCAGAGGAAGAAATCGAGCGCGGAGAACACGCCGATGAGGCTCACTTCCATGAACAGCATCAGCCCGTAGAACTGGGACTGGCGCTCGTCGATGGGCGTCCACGCGGACACGATGGCGAGCGTCGTCAGCACCGTCGTCAGCGCGAGCAGCGGCATGCTGATGCCGTCGAGGCCGACGTAGTACGACACTTCCAGCTCACCCAGCGTGATCCACGGGATCTGCTGGCCGAACGCGATGTCGGCGGGCGACAGCAGTGCGTTGCCCGTCCCGCCGTACTGCGTGAGGTACACCCAGTACATGTAGATGCTGCCAAGTGCCGGCACCGCACTGACGGCTGCGGCGAGCTTTCCGGCGTAGCGGTCAGGCGAGAGGAACACGAGGCCGGTTCCCAGCAGGGTCACGAGCAGCAGTGCAGCGACCCACATCTAGAACCACCCTCCCATGATGCCGAAGGCAGCAAGCAAGAGCACGAGTCCAAGCGTCAACAGCGTCGCGTAGTTGCTGACGACGCCGGACTGGATGCGTCGGATGCGGCTGCCGCCGAACAGGCTCACGCTGGAGATGCCGTTGACGACCCCGTCGACGACACCCTGGTCGAACTTGTTCATCACACGGGCGAGCGGGTAGGTGACACCCGTCGCGAGCCACACCTGATATTCGTCCTGGTAGTAGTTGTGCATGAGTAGCGTCTTCAGACCGCCAAGCTTGTCCGTATGCTCGACCGGGTCGGCACCGGCATAGAGGCTCCGAGCGACGAACACACCGGCGAGTGCCAGCCCGAGCGAGACGCCTGCAGAAGCGAGCAGTGTCGGCGTCTCTCCAAGCGGGTAGCCCTTCACAACGTGTGAAACATCGTGCAGGAGACCCTCGTAGTGGTGCAGTCCAGTGTTGAGCGCCGCAGGCCAGCCACCGTTCTCCGGCCCGGTCAGCCACTTGTGGAGGAAGTCGATGTGGGCACCGGTGAGCTTCGCGACCGGAGCCATGTTGATAAACCCGATCGTCGTCGCGAGAATCCCAAGCACCGTCAGCGGGCCCTTGACATTCCAGCGGACGGGCTCGGGGTCACGCGCGGTGTCCGAGCGGGCGTCACCGTGGAAGGTCAGGTACACCATCCGGAAGGTGTAGAAGCCGGTGAAGAACACGGCCAGCAGCCCCATCGCGTACGCGACGAGGTAGGCCGTGCCGAGACCACCCTCAGTGCCGAAGCCGTGGATAAGCGCCTCGTACAGCACCTCGTCTTTGGACCAGAAGCCGGCGAAGGGAACGATACCAGCGAGCGCGAGCGAGCCGGCAAGGAACGTCCAGTAGGTCACCGGCATCCGGTCTTTCAGACCGCCCATGTCCCACATATTCTCGTTGTGGTGCATGGCAATGATGACCGACCCCGCGCCGAGGAACAGGAGCGCCTTGAACACGGCGTGGGTCGTCAGGTGGAAGACGGCAGCGATGTAGCCACCCGAGCCCAGCGCGAGCATCATGTACCCGTACTGGGAAATGGTGGAGTACGCGAGTACCTGCTTGATCTCCTGTTTGACCAGACCCATCGTCGCCGCGAACAACGCGGTGAAGCCGCCGATAAGGGCGATGACGGCCAGTGCCGTCGGCGAAAGCGCGTAGAAGCCGTACATACGCGCGACGAGGTACACACCAGCTGCGACCATCGTCGCTGCGTGAATCAGGGCCGAGACCGGCGTCGGACCTTCCATGGCGTCGGGCAGCCACGTGTGCAGCGGGAACTGCGCGGACTTGCCGACGACGCCGCCAAGCACGAGGAGGCCGAGCACGGTGAACCATTGCTGTGGCCCCATGCCGACTGTCTCAAGCATCGCGATGCCTTCGGTCTCGCCGTCAACGATGGCGTGTTCGGCAAGCATCGGG
The DNA here is from genome assembly GCF_000223905.1 of Haloarcula hispanica ATCC 33960. Classification (NCBI taxonomy): domain Archaea; kingdom Methanobacteriati; phylum Methanobacteriota; class Halobacteria; order Halobacteriales; family Haloarculaceae; genus Haloarcula; species Haloarcula hispanica. The sequence goes on along the minus strand of NC_015948.1, from coordinate 1,968,935 downwards.
AAGCTCTCGGCGACCACTTCGCCGCCCTGCGTAATGGGGGCGAAGAGACCGGTCCCGAAGGTGGCGAAGATGCCGACGACGCCGATGAGGAAGAAGTAGTCACCGAAACGGGTGACCAGGAACGCCTTCTTCGCGGCGCTCGGCGGGCCGTCGTCACGGAACCAGAAGCCGATGAGCAGGTACGAACACAGGCCCACCAGCTCGAAGAACATGAACGCCATCAGGAGGTTGTTGGCGACGACGAACCCGAGCATGCTCGCCGTAAACAGGCCGAGCCCGGCGTAATAGCGCGGGAGACCGGTCTCGCCCTCGTCGTTCATATACCCGAGCGAGAAGATGTGGACGAGGAACGAGATGAGACAGACGATAAGCAGCATGAGCGCCGACAGCGGGTCCAGCAGGAGTCCGAAGTTAAGCTGGAGCGACTCGACGCTCGTGGTCCACTGGTACAGTATCTCGTTGTGAACCTCACCGCCGGCTACCGTCAGCGCGACCCAGATCGACAGCAGGAGCGATCCACCCGTCGCGGTGATGCCCGCGAGCGCGCCGCCTTTCGGCATGCGGTCGCCGGCAAACAGCGCGACGAGGAACGATACGAACGGCAGCAGGACAATCGCCGGAGCGTATGTGAATGCAGCCATCTGTTACCACCTCATCGTCGTCGCCTTCGTCACGTCCACGTCTGAGAAGTTGCGGTACAGGACCAGGACGATACCGATCCCGATGGCCACCTCCGCGGCGGCGAGTGCCATCGTGAACAGGCTGAACACCTGACCGGTGAGGTTCCCGTGTTGTAGCGAGAACGCGACGAGGTTGATGTTCGCAGCGTTCAACATCAGCTCGACGGACATCAGGAAGATGAGCGCGTTCCGTCGCGTGAGGATGCCGAACAGGCCGATACAGAATATGGCCGCCGACAGGAGGAGATACGTCTCGGCCGGAATCACGAGTCGTCACCTCCCGGGCCACCGTCAGCGGCAACGGGCACGTCTTCGTCTTCTTTGGTTTCGACACCGAGCGTGACCGACTCGCCGGCGACCTCGCGGCGAGCGAGCATGACGGCCCCGACGAGTGCGGCCACCAGCACGATGTCGATGACCTCGAAGGCGACGAGGAACCCTTCACCGGGAACGGCCGTCTCACCCTCGCCCATAATCGCGCTCGGGGCGATATCGAACAGCGCCGCGCCGAGGCTCTTGGTTATCGCCGCTCCCTCGCCGAAGCCCGCTGGTGCGGGAAACGAGACGCCCATGAACACTGCACCGAGAACGACGAACAGGGCGATTGCGGCCAGTCCAGCGACGAAACTCCCCTCCGTCTGTAGTTCGGGTTTTGTGGTCATGGTGTCACCTCGATCACCGACTCGTCCTCGCGGGTCAGCATCACCGCGAAGGTGATGAGGACGAGGACGCCGCCGACATACACCAGGATCTGCATCGTTGCGACGAACGCCGCCTGGTTCATTACGTAGAACACTGCGACGCTGACGAGTGACACGCCCAGTAACAGCGCCGAGTGCCAGACGTCCCGGACTAACACGACGCCCGCAGCGCTGCCCACCGTTACCATAGCGAACAGCGCGAACGCAATTGACTCTGCCAGTGCCATCTTACTTGGAGACTCTTTGCGGCGTCCCTTTGAAGATTCCTCTTTCGTCTCGCCAGTAGAGCCACTGTTTGCCGGTATGGCCCCCAGATTTCGGGGCACTTCCGTCCTGCTGGCGAACACCTATCAATTAACTGGTGGATTGCAGCGGTGGAGCCCGTAGCTCTACCCAGGGAGTGATACTGGAAGGGCGGCCTCGCTGAGCGGACGGTCGTTTCGGCGAGTCACGTACGGATGACAGTTCAGCAACGACGCTTGACCCGACAGAGAACCGCTGAAAGCCGTCGCAAAAGGAGTTACTGGTAGTCCACTTCGCCGTCGCCTTCGCCGATCCACGCGCCCCGGTCCGGTTCGCGTGACTCGAGTGGGTCGATGTCCTTGTACCACGGGACGTTCTTGAGCTGTTCCTTGTCGTAGGCGAACTCGTCTTTCGTGTCCGCGGTGAACTCGAAGTTCTGGGTCAGGAGAATGGCGTCGGTCGGGCAGACTTCCTCACACAGCCGGCAGTAGATACACTGGCCGATGTGGAGGTTGTACTGCTCGCCGTTGCGCTGCTCGTCCATCACGATCTGGATCGTGTTGTTCGGGCAGACGTTCTCACACTGTCGACACCAGATACACCGCTCCTGGCTCCACTTGTGGACGCCGCGGAAGCGGGGGCTCACCTCGGGGGCGACGTCCGGGTACTCCACCGTGAACGTCTCCCCGTCGAGGGCGTGTTTCATCGTCGTCGCCATGGATTTCAGGATTCCGATCATGACAGGTCACCTCCGGTCGCTCGTGGGTCGGTTCGCGTGGCCGTCATCAGACGGTCACCCCGACGATAACCGCGGTCAGCAGTAGGTTCGCCAGCGAGAGCACCAGCATTCCCTTCCAGCCGATTTCGATAAGCTGATCGATCCGGACGCGGGGCACCGCCGAACGGGCCCACTGCGTGAACAGGAAGACGCCCCAGATCTTGATGAGGAACCAGACGATGCCGGGCAGGACCGGACCGGCCGGCCCACCGAGGAAGATCGTGGCGATGATCGCCCCGCCGAGGAAGATGTGGATGAACTCCCCGAGGTAGATCAGGACGAAGTACACCGAGGAGTACTCGGTCTGATACCCGGCGACAATTTCGGTCGGCGCTTCGGGGATGTCGAACGGGTTCCGGCCGACTTCCGCGAGGTTCGCGATCATGAACAGCACGAACGCGAAGGGGTTCACGAACGCGTACCACGACGGCAGCGGGCCGATAAGGGACTGCTGCTGGGCCGCGACGATCTCGCTCATCTGGAGCGAACCGGCGAAGATGACCACCGACGCGCCCGTCAGGATGAGCGGGATCTCGTAGGCGAGGTTCTGCGCGACGGCGCGCAGCCCGCCAAGGAACGAGTACTTGTTGTTCGATGCGTAGCCGGCCATCACGAGACCGATCGACGTGGTCGAGGCCACGGCGAACACGTACGCCAGCCCGACCTCGGGGTCGGCGAGGTGAATGCCGTTCCCCATCGGAATCACGGCAAAGCCGAGCAGCGCGGTACTGGCGATAATCAGCGGCGCGAGGTCCCACGCCGGTCGGTCGACGCCTTCGGGAACAATGAGTTCCTTCGATAGCAGGCGAACGGCGTCAGCCACGATAATGAACAGCCCGTACGGGCCAATACGGTCGACGGCGATGCGGTCGGTGAACGCGGCCGTAATCTTTCGCTTCGCCCACGGACCGGCAAGCGCCGTGTTCGTCATCATGAGCGTCCCGATGAGTCCAGCTCCGACGAGGCTCAGCACGATCATCACGGCCGTGCTGTTGGGGTCGAGGTCCAGCAGGTTCGCGAGCGTTTCCGGTAACGGCGCCGACTGCATTACCGGTCCACCTCCCCGAGTACGATGTCGAGGCTCCCGAGCGAGGCGATCATGTCAGGGATGTACTCGCCCTGGGACATCTCCGGCAGCGTCTGCAGGTTCGAGAAGCACGGACTGCGGATCTTGAACCGGGCCGGCTTGTCCGTGCCGTCCGAGCGGATGTAGATGCCGAGTTCGCCCTTTGCACCTTCGACGGAGCGGTAAATCTCCTTGTCGGGGTCGGGTCGGAGCGTCCGCGGGACGTTGGCCTGAATCTCGCGGTCGTCTTCCGGCCACTGCTCCAGCAGGTCGACACACTGCTCGATGATGCGGGCGGACTCCTCGACCTCGCGAAGGCGGACGAGAACGCGGCTGAAGTTGTCGCCGCCCTGCTCGGTGACGACGTTCCAGTCGAGTTCGTCGTAGTAGCCGTACGGGTCGTCGCGCCGGATGTCGTAGTCGACGCCCGACCCGCGTGCCACGGGACCGGTCGCGCCGTACTGTTTGACTTGCTCCGGCGAGAGGACGCCGGTGTCGACACACCGCATCTGGAAGATCTCGTTGCCGGTGACGAGGTCGTGGATCTCTTCGAGCTTGTGTGGAAGATCGTCGAGGAAGTCGCGGATCTTCTCGAAGTACTCGTCGCGAGGCTCGGGTAGGTCCCAGGCGACCCCGCCCAGCCGGAGATAGTTGAACATCAGCCGCTGCCCGGTCAGGTCTTCCAGCAGGTTCTGGACGATTTCGCGGTCGCGGATGCCGTACTGGAAGACGGCGGTGAAGTCGCCGAACACGTCCAGCGCGAACGTCGCCAGCGCAAGCTCGTGCGAGGCGATCCGGCACATCTCCGCCGCCATCGTCCGGATGACCTGCGCGTACTCGGGGACCTCGATATCCGCGAGGTCCTCGGCCGCGCGCGCGTACGCCCATTCGTTGAGGATACCAGCGGAAATGTAGTCCCACCGGTCGGGGTACGGCATGATCTGGTGGCGGTAGGTGCCCTGCTGGCACATCTGCTCCTCACAGCGGTGCAGGTAGCCGATGTCGGGTTCGAGGTCGGCGATCTGCTCGCCGTCGAGCACCGTTTCGACGTGGAGCACGCCGTGGGTCGCCGGGTGGTGCGGGCCGATGTTGACGAACATCGTGTCCGGATCGTCCTCGCTGCGTTTGTCGTCTTTCAGTGGGTTCGCGTGCTCGCGCAGTGAGACGATCTGTGGCTGGTCCTGATTGTAGTCCTGGCTCAGGGGGTGGCCCTGCCAGGTCTCTGGCAGGAGGATGCGACGCAGGTCCGGGTGGTCGTTGTAGTCGATCCCGACCAGGTCATACGCCTCCCGCTCGTGCCAGTCCGCGGTGTCGTAGACGCGAGCGGCCGACTCGTTGTGCGGGTCGTCTTTCGGCGACGGGACGACGATCGACAGCTCCTGTGTCGGGTCGTTGTACTTCCGCAGGTGGTAGATGGATTCGTACCGGTCGTCGTACTCCTGTGCCGTGACACAGGCGCAGTGGTCGAACCCGGCCTCCTCTTTCAGCGTCGAGAGGACTTCCTGGACCTCGTCGGGACGGATGACGAACCCCTCGGCGTTGACGTGCTCCTCGCGGTCGAGGACGTGGCCCCCGAGCAGGTCCGCGAGCGCGTCGTAATCAAGGCCGTCCTCCGTAACGCCGACGTCGAGCGCCGTATCGCGTGATGGTTTTTCTAAACTCATGGCAGGTTATGGAGAGTCGTTCCAGTTGTACCGCATGACGAGGTCTTCCTCGTCGATCTCGCTGGCGAGTTTATCCACGAGCTCGTCCTGTTCGAGGTCGCCGAACTGCTCCAGTTCGTAGGGTTTGACCGTCACCGGTGAGGACTCGCCCTCGGCAATGCGCTCCTGCAGTTTGGCGACGCCGTAGATGAGTGCCTCGGGGCGGGGCGGACAGCCCGGGACGTGGATGTCGACCGGGATGACCTCCTCCGCGCCCTTGATCACGTTGTACCCTTCCTGGAACGGGCCGCCGGAGATGGTACACGACCCCATCGAAACGACGAACTTCGGCTCGGGCATCTGGTCGTAGACGCGCTTCATCCGCGGCGCGAACTTCGAGACGATGGTCCCCGGGACGATGATGACGTCCGCCTGGCGCGGGGACGCGCGTGGCACCCCTGACCCGAAGCGGTCGAGGTCGTGTTTGATCGCGTAGGTGTGGATCATCTCGATGCTACAGCAGGCGATCCCGAACTGCAGCATGAACATCGAGGAGCCCCGGACCCAGTTCATGAACTTGTCGAACTTGGTCAGGATGAACGGCGTCGACCCGAACGCCTCACGTAGCGTCGAGTTGAAGCGGTCGTCGGCCCCGTCGCCCATGCGGGCCTCCTGTGTCGATACGTCTTCGACGGCCGGTGGTGTCTGGTCACTACTCATATGTGTCTGCCCCCTTCGTGGCGCGCGGACTGCGCACCCACTGAACTGCACCGTTACGCCAGGCCCAACCGAGTCCGATGGCGAGAATCGTAATGAATACGACCATCGGTAGCAGTGCCGTGGTCATCCCGAGCTCAGCGGCAGCGTCGCTGTAGATGACCGTCCACGGGAAGATGAAGACGGTCTCGATGTCGAAGACGACGAACAGCAGCGCGACCATGTAGTACTGGATATTAAACTTGATCTGTCGACTGCTGCCAGTCGGCACTTCACCGGACTCGTAGGTGGTGCGTTTGCCTTGTTCCGGCACGCTGGGCCGCAATAGGCTCGAAACTGCCATCATCGTCAGTGGGATGGCTAGCGCCACGACCGCGAGCGCGCCGATGGCGATCCATGGATTACTCATTCCGGTATCTCCTATCGTCTGCCGGTTAGAAGTACTCGCATATAAGGGTTCATTGTTCGGTTTTTCGGCCCTGTGGGTCTTTAAGAGCCGACGCGCTCTCGGATGGCAAGTGACCTGTAACTGCCGCACCTCCCAGGGTGTGACGCCCCTCAGTTATCACTCGTCCCAGTACTCGCGCTTGAACCCGGGTGTCCCGAGTTCGTGGAGGTCGCGCGACGCCTCGCCGACGTTGGTCTGGAGGCCTTCGTGATACGAGACGAGACGGTCACGGAGTTCGTCGTGCTGCCGTGCGAGAATCTGTACCGCGGAGAGCGCGGCGTTGAACGACTTGCCAGCGTCGACCGCGGTCAGCGGCGCGCCCTGTGGCATCCCGATGACCGAGTCGACGGATTTCTCCTGCACTGGGACGCCAATAACCGGCAGCGGGTAGGCGATGCTGGCGGTCATGTTCGGCAGGTCCGCGGATTTGCCGCCAGCGCCGGCGATAATGACGTCGATGCCGCGGTCAGCGGCCGTCTCTGCGTACGCGTACATCAGGTCCGGCGTCCGATGGGCCGAGCAGACGAACGTCTCGAAGGTGAAGCGGCTCTCGGGCGCGTCGGTGTAGTCCGTCTGTTCCTCGAAGCCGAGTTCGTCGGCAAGCGCCGCGTAGGCCCCGGGCCGCTTGCCCTGCCCGCCGGCCATCGTCGGCAGGTCCGAGTCCGACCCCATGACGATGCCGACATCGGGCGTCAGATCGTTCGGCCGGTCCATCTCGGCTTCTTCGCGTAACTGGTCGATGAGCGACTGGACGCTGTCTGCGGGCATACGACCGACTGGAACGGGGACGGGCGTAAGTGTAGGCGATTTCCGGTCAGTCGGCTAGGGCCGCTTCCAGTTCGGCAAGCAGCGTCTGTGGGTCCGCAGGGAAGCACCTGAGTGGGTCGGTACGACCGGTGACCTGTATCCTGAGCGCGTACCGCTTGCGGTAGGTGAGCGCGAGGCTGGCGGCACCGGCGACAGCGAAGGCCCCGCCGAGGAGGACCGACCGGTCAAGTGACAGCAGACCGAACCCGACCAGCGCGGCGCTCATCACCGCGAGAAACCAGTCGACGTCCTGAAGACTTACCTCGACGATGTCGTCGAGGTCGACGACCACCGGATTGTCGCCACGGTCGACCACCAGGCGATCAGCACCGAGAATGACAGTCCCGCCGGTTCGGAGCGTGCCGGCGTACCGCTCGGTGTCGACAAGCGATGCGGCGTCTGCGGTCGTGCCGTCGCCGTCGTCGTCCACGGTCAGTCGTCGCTCACTGCAGCCGGGCGGTCGCCGCCGCGGCCGCGGATGCGGTCCAGTGACGAGACGTATTCGCTGTCGTCCTCCGTGAGCGCGGCCCAGGCTGCGAGGCCGCGCTCCTCGCGGGTCCCCGGCACGGTGTTGTCGAGGACGAAGGCGACGATACCGCCGACGACCATCCCGGTGCCACCCATGACGAACAGCGTCGTCGCGACCACATCGGTCCCGAGCACACTCCCGAGGACCGGAACGGCTGCCAAGCCCTGCTGGAGAGCTGTCGCACTGCCGACGTCCATTCCCTGCCCGACCTGGCTCATATACTCGGGCACCGCCAGGCCGGCAAAGAGCGCGAAGCCGACGATGAACACGTTCCGGTTGGCATCGAGGTCGACGTATTTGAGCTGTGAGAGGCCAACGGCAGCGATCTGTCCGAACATGACGATGTAGAGGCCGCCGATGATCGGCGACGGGATGGTCGCGAACAGCTGGCCCGCTGGACCGAAGTAGCCGACCAGAATCATTACCGCGGCGCCGATCTGCACGACGTAGCGGGAGGCGACGCCGGTGATGGCGATCGCACCGACGTTCTCAGTGTACGACGTACAGCCGTTGCCGGTGCCCATGATGCCGGCGAATACGTTGCCGACCCCCTCCATCCCGATACCGTCGTTGATTCGGCGGCTGTTCGGCGCACCGCGGCCGGCAATGCGGGCGACGGAGTGGTAATCGCCGAAGCTCTCGACGACGGAAGCGAGCATCCCGGCGAACATCCCGACGATGAACCCCGGCGTGAACTGCGGGAGCCCCCACTGGAACGGGTAGATGGGCTGGACCAGCGGTGCGTTCGTGACCGAACCGAGCGAGACATAGCTGACCGAGCCTGCGGCGAAGACGCCGGTGACCGAGAGGATAGCCGCGACGGTCCATGCAAACAGAATACCCAGAAGTACGGGAAAGAGCTTGAACGCGCGGTGGCGTCGATCGAGATACTGCGAACACGCGATAATCGAGAGCATTGTGAGCCCGAGCAGCCACCAGTTTTGCCCGGTCCCGGGGTTGCCGAAGTTCGGGTTCGCTATCTGTGGGACGTTGAACAGCGACAGTCCGATGAGCGCGATGACCGGCGCGATGACGACCGGCCCGACGTACCGCTTCAGCTTCCCCATGAGGCCGCTGTAGCCGATCACCACTTCGACGATGCCGGCGACGATGACAGCTCCCTGTAGTTCGACGAGCATTGTCTGCCAGTCCGCCCCCTGCTGGGCCAGCACGCCGATGATGGCCAGCCCGGGCGCGAGCATGGAGAACGTCCCACCTTGGACGATCGGGTATCTGTTCCCGAGCGTCGTCTGGGCGAGCGTCGCGATGCCGGAGACGACGAAGAACGTCCCGATGAGACGGCCGACCTGGTCCGGCGCGGCCTCGAACATCCCCATTGCGCCCGCGAGTCCGAGCGGGATCGCCACGGACGCGCCGATCATGGTCAGGTAGTGCTGGACGCCGAGCAGTATCGCCTGCTTTCGCGGTGGCTTGTCGTCGATGCCGTACTCGACGAAGCCGGCGGTTTCCGGTTCCTCCGGTGTCGTCGGGTTTTGTCCGTCATCCGGCGGTGTCGCGTCAGTCATGCTCGCTACCCATGGCACTGCAACTCCCGATACATATTCTTTGCTCGTTGGCCCAGCGGCGACGTGGTTCAGCCGCCCGCCTCGAAAGGAAAACGCTCTTGGCCCGCTCCGACACAGTCTTGGACATGAGCAACGGGGACGACGATGCCGACGCGTCGGACGACGCCGAGGCAGCAGACGAGATCGACGTGACCGCCGAAGAACTGGAATCGCGTCTTACAGAGGCCAGCGACGCGTTAGAGGCCGCAGAGACGGAGGCCGACCTCGACGACGTGGAGTCGTCCCTCGACGACATCGAGAGCGACCTCGAAGCCGCCGACCTGCCCGAACCCGACGAGGACGACGACGACGCTGAAGACCCCCGCGAGGAACTGGAGTCACAGCTCTCGGACCTCCGGGACGACCTCGATGCACAGCGTGGCCCCTACGCCGAGGACGTGGTCACTATCGTTTCCGACGCGGAAGACACCGTCACCGACAGCGAGTGGACCGACGACGGCGAGGGCGAGGCCCAGGAGGCCGTCGAGACGTTCCTCGACGAAAGCGCCGAGTTCGTCGACCACGACGCCGACACGGGCGGCGATTTCGTCGCTGCCGGGGATGCGCTGACCACAGTCGTCGACGCTATCGAAGCGGCAAACCTCGACCCTGACGAGGACACGGAAACTATCGAAGGGCTCCTCGAAGCGGCGGAAACGTTGGAAACAGGGCTGGACGAAGCCGAAGTCTGGGACGACCTCACGGTACAGGAGCAACTCGACGCCCGCGGCTTCTATGATATCCTGACCAACGAGAACCGGAAGGACTTCCCGCCGGAGTGGAACGCCGCGAAGCTCCACGCCGAGGAGGGGGACTTCGAACAGGTTCTGTTCGCATACGACAAACTCGGGTCGGAGTTCTTCGACGGATACATCGTCGACCTCCTGTACAACCTCGGCAGCGACGCCGAGCCGGCCTTCGACGCGATGCACCAGCGCGCCCAGAAGCGCGACAAAGGGCCAATCGAGGTACTGGGGAAGATCGGCGACGAGCGCGCGACCGAGACGCTGCACGACTACATCGACGGCGACGGCGACCCCGCGCTCCAGAAAGTCACGCTGCGCGCGCTGGGCGCTATCGGCAGCGCGGAGTCGGTCCAGCCGGTCGCCAACCGACTCGACGCCGACAGCGAAGAAATCCGCTCGGTCGCCGCCCGCACTCTGGGCCTGCTGGGTGACACCCGCGCTATCGAGCCGCTCGGCGACATACTCGAGTCCGACGACAGCGACTCCGTGCGCGCCTCCGCCGCGTGGGCGCTCCGACAGATCGGGACCGAAACGGCGCTCGAGGAAGCCGCCCGCTACACGGACGACCGCGCGTACATCGTCCAGGCCGAAGCCGAGAAGGCGTCAAGCGCCTGAGTCAGGGAATCTTTTTATACGAACGGGCGGCCAGACGCCCCGATGCGGTCGCTCGCCCCACTCGTCTGTTGCGTGCTCGTCCTCGCCGCGATAGGTCCCCATATCGCAGTTGGACAGGCGTCTCAAGCCGGCACAACAGCCAGCCGTCCTGCGGAGCCGTCGATTCACGCGGTGTACCCGGACCCTGTCGCTGGCGGCGACGCGGGGGAGTTCGTCGTCCTTGACATCCCCGACGGGACCGACATCGGACAGTACGCCATTACCGACGGTGACGGGACTGCGGGTATTCCGAATACCAGCGCACGCGGGCGCGTCGTCCTCTCGACGGCACCGAACCGGACACGCGGGCTCACCGACCGGCCGGTCGTCGGCCTCGACGGACATCTCGCGCTGGCAAACGGGGGCGAGCGGGTTCGCCTTCAGCGTGCCAATCAGACTGTCGATGCCGTTCGGTACACCGAGGCTGTCGAGGGGGAACTCGGCGAGGTAAACGGATCAGTCATCCGCTGGCGACCGCTGGGCGCGACGGACCGACCGGTCGTCAGGGCCGCCGGCGGCGAGGTACAAGCGTTCACGCTTCCGGACTCGCCCGCCGCGCCGATGCAACCGATTCGCAACGCTACCGAACGGGTGTACCTGGCCGGCTACACGCTCTCCTCGGCCAGGGTCGCCGACGCCCTCATCGCCGCCCAGCGCCGTGGCGCGACGGTCCGCGTCCTTCTCGAAGGTGAACCGGTCGGGAGCCGCACCGCCGCGGAAGCCCGCACCCTCGACCGGCTGACCGACGCCGGCGTCCCGGTTCGGGTAGTGACTGGCCCGCGCACCAGATACCGCTACCACCACGCGAAGTACGCCGTCGCCGACGGGCGGGCCGTCGTGCTGACGGAGAACTGGAAACCCGCGGGAACCGGCGGAAACAGCAGCCGGGGCTGGGGCGTCATCACGGCACAACGACGGGTCGTCGACGGGCTGAATCAGACGTTCCGATCTGACGCCGGCTGGCAGGACAGCGAGCGGTGGGGGGAGTACCGTCAGGGGCGACAGTTCGAGCAGGGCGAGCCGGCGACGGGCTCGTACCCGAGCGAGTTCCGGACGGAGTCGGTGGCCGTCCAGCGGACGGACCTCTTGGTTACCCCGGACAATGCCCAGGGCAAACTCGTCGCGACGATAGACGACGCGGACGACTCCATCGACGTCATCCAGCCCACGGTCGGAGATTGGGAGAGCCCACTTCTGCGGGCGCTCCGCCGGGCCGCGTCGCGCGGCGTCGAAGTCCGCCTCCTGCTGAGTGACGCGTGGTACGTTCGCGAGGAGAACACGCAGACAGCACAGCGGTTTCGGGAGTGGGCCGACCGCAACGACGCATCGCTGACGGCGAAAGTGGCGGACCCCGCCGGTCGCTACGAGAAGATCCACGCGAAGGGCGCCGTCATCGACAACAAGCAGGTCGTCGTCGGCAGCCTCAACTGGAACGAGGCGGCAGCGACGTCGAATCGCGAGGTCGTACTCGTGTTGCACGGCCGCGACGCGGCCGACTACTTCGGTGCCGTCTTCGACGCTGACTGGGGGGCCGGCGGGTTCGACACGCCGATTGGGGCACTCGTGGCCTCGCTCGGACTCATCGTGGTCGCCGGGCTCGCCGCTCGTCGGGTTTCGTTCGAGGCGTAAAAAACGGGTATCGTGTGTCGAGCGGCGTTACACTTCTTCCGGCAGCGCCGTCGAGCTTCCGAGCTCCTCGTCGATCTCGGCTTCGGCCATCTTCTCGACGAGGGCGTCGATGACCGACTCCCGCCGGCCCTTGACGAACTTGATGGAGCCGACGACGAGGTGGCCGCCGCCGGAGACGCCGCCGCCGTCGACCTCCTCGGTCAGTTCGGTGACCATCCGCGGGATGTCGAGGCGGACGCCGTCCGAGCGCAGGACGGCGAAGTCCGGGCCGTAGCCGATGGTGATGACGGGGTCGCCCGTCTCGGCGACCTTCCGGTCGTGGATTTCGCCGGTCGTCTTGCCCGGCGCGGGGTAGGTAAAGCGGTGGGCATGGTTCTCCACGTCGATCGTGTAGAGGTGCGCGCCGTTGTCGAGGCGCTCGTGCTCGACGTGGCTCATCGCGGCGTCGAGCTGGTCCTCGACGTCGCGCTCGGCCCGGTCGGCGAGGAAGTCGACGACTTCCCCGTGGCGGTCTCGGTCGTCGCAGTCGACGTTCAGCACGTCGGTGATGAGCTGTTCGCCGGAGTTGTAGCGCAGCCAGTGGGTCGCGTAGTCAAGCGCCTCGCCGATGTCGCGCAGGTCGGCCTCGTCGTAGTCCTTCTCGCCGGCGAGGTCGATGTAGTCGCGCATCGCCTCGGCCTCGGAGCGGTCCGACAGGCCCGCGACAGCGGGGACGTGTCGGAGGTCCTCGGTGAGGTCGGGGTCGATCATCCGGGCGAGTTCGACACACAGCATCCCCGTCGTGATGCGGTAGTCCTCGTCGTGGAGGTATGGATTGACGTGCTGTTCGATGAGCGGCTCGACGGCTTCCGGGTCCGGGTGGTGGTGGTCGACGACGACCACCGGGATGTCGTAGTGCCGGAGGTTACGGTAGGCCGGTGTGTCCTCCTCGGTGGAGCCGTTGTCGAGCATCAGCAGCATCGGTAGCTTCTGGCCGTGGCGGGTACGGTCCTCCAGCGCGAAGTTGAGGTCCCGGGTCACGTCCTCCATCTCGTAGTAGGGGGCCTTGCTCGGCAGGCGCTTGAGGAGGTGCTGGGGCGCGCTGGCGTCCTCGTACTGGGAGGCGATGAACGATTCCAGCGCGACCTGCAGCGGCACGCTCGCACAGAGCCCGTCGCCGTCGGCGTGGTGTCGCATGCGAATCGGGCGGCCCGAAAGCACCGTCTTGCGGAGTTCGGTCGCGACTTCGCGGAGGTCGTCCCACAGCTTCTCGAAGGCGGGCCACTCGACCAGCGGCTCCACGTCGGCCGGTTCGGCGGCCTCCGCCAGCGCGGCGTCGAGGTCGCTCTCGATGTCGTCGGCTTCCTCACCGTCGAGGACGGTCAGCGATTCAGCCTCGACCTGCAAGCCGTCGTCGCGCTCCTCGGCGCGCCCGGAGACGCGGACGATGTCGTCGATTTGGACGTCGGGGTGCGCCCGGACGCCGGCCTCCTCGAAGGCGGCACAGGGGACGATACCGGTTTCGTCCCGGACCTGGAACACAGTGGGGCCGCCGGTCTGTTTGATCTGGACGACCTGGCCCTCGATGATGACCGTCTCACCGGTGGCGTCGACGAGGGCGGAGACAGTGGTCGCGTTGCCGTGGGCGACGTGCTGTTCCTCGTAATCGGCGACTCGCACTTCCTCGAAGCTCAGGTCGCCGTCGGGACGGATCTCGCCGAGTTCGACGATGAGGTCCTCGCCCACGTCGTACTGGCCCAGAAGATTAGAGTCGTGGACGAGACCGGAGACAGCGTCGGAGAGATCGACGAACACGCCGTATTCGACGGTGCCGTTGACAGTTGCGTGGTACAGTGCGCCTTCTTCGAGATCGTCGGACGTACATTGGTCCGCGAGATCGTAGACGATGGTCCCGCCGTCGGGGACCGTAGCACCGTCACCGGTGCCAGTTGGCGAAGACATTTGTCAATCCTTCGGTGCTCCCCCGTTTGTACTCTTCGGAATCCGCGGAGGGACGAACACAACGCGTAAAAAGCGTCCGGCCCGACCCCGTGGTATGGGGTTGTTCCGAACGAGCGGGATACTCGGGATCGCGGAGTCCGCACTCGAGTTCGCGCTCGCAGCCTCTGAGGAGGCCCATCCCAACGAGTATATGGGCTTTCTCAGGGGCGATGACGCCAGCAAGCTCGGGCTCGACGACGACGGGACCGTTCTGACCGATGTTCTGGTCATTCCGGGGACGGAGTCGAACCCGGTCAGTGCGACTGTCAAGACGAGCATGGTTCCGAACGACATGCGAGCAGCGGGGTCGATTCACTCGCACCCGAACGGCGTCCTCAAGCCCAGTGACGCCGACCTCGCGACGTTCGGCCGCGGCGACGTTCACATCATCGTCGGCTACCCGTACGGTCGCGACGACTGGAAGGCCTTCGACAGCGACGGCTCGGTCGTCGACCTTCCGGTGCTCGACGTGGAGCCGCCGGAGGAGTCCTTTTTCGATTTCGATCAGGCCGACATCGACGCGGAGCTACGTGAGGAGGAGTTCGATCAGTGACCCGCGTCGTCGCACAGGGAACGTTCGACATTCTGCATCCGGGCCACGTCCACTATCTACAGGACGCCGCCGACATGGGCGACGAACTGCACGTCATCGTCGCCCGCTCGGTCAACGTCACCCACAAGCAGCCGCCGGTCGTTCCGGACGAGCAACGCCGGGAGATGGTCGGCGCACTCAAACCGGTCGACGAAGCACACCTCGGGCATCCCGAGGACATCTTCGTTCCCATCGAGCGCATCGAACCGGACATCATCGCACTGGGCTACGACCAGCACCACGACGACGAGCAACTCGAAGCGGCGCTGTCCGCCCGGGGCCTCGACTGTGATATCTGCCGGGCCAGCCCGCTGGAAGCCGAGGCGGCTGACCGGCTCCTGTCGACAGGCCGGATCATCGACCGGATTGTCGACGAGCGTAGCTGACTCGGTTCCGTAGTCTGCCCACTCTTATCAGCATATTAGCAAAATTATTTTACACTCACGTATCGCTAATGCAATCACCAGTTGGGACGATACAATGGGGATGGTCACAGTCAACGACGTCGATTCACGGTCGTACCGCGCTGTAGAGATACTGCTGCTCCTGCCGACGCTCCTGTTTGGATTCCTCGGTCTCGGACTGATCGTTGTCGGGATAGGGGGCGAGAGTGTGGGTACCGGGCCCCTCGGGATGGCCAGCATCTTCGGGACGTTCGGCGTCTGGTACCTCGGTGGCATTGTCGTGGCACTGATATCGTGGCTCGTAACGCCGGTTTTCCTCTACTTTGATACAAAGAAAGTGCAGGAAGCAGACGTGGACTGGGACCCGAATCCAGTCCTGTATGCGGTCGCCGGCTTCTTCCTCGGCTACCTGATGAAACTTCACCACCTGTACAAACGCCATCAGTATGTCGTCGACTGGGTCGACCGGGACTGGTGGTGGACGGTTGTCGCTATCGGGGCCGTGCTGCCGCCCGTCTGCCTCGTTCTTGGGGGCGTACTTGCTTCAAGCGGAAGCATCGGTATCGGACTTGTTTTGATTGGTGTCGGTATCCTCACTGCGGTACCGTTCTCTGTCGCGATATACCGCGACGCGACTTACGTCCGACTTCACTCCGGCGCGTGGCAGCCCAACCCAGGGAGCTACGTCGGTTTCAGTGTCTTTTTCTTTCTGTTCGGACCAGTAGTGTACCCCATACTCGGCTGTTACTACCTCTTTCGCCGCCACCGGGCTATCGGGACACTGTAATCGGTGACGTAGCCCTCCCTGTTCCAGTCCGAGATACGAACGTGGTGCTCACAGTTCTTGGAGGCGTGATGTGAGTGGCCCCGATTCCAGTCTAACCACAGCCTTCGTTTTACGACAGTAACAACCGCCTCTGAGACGACGCGCTCACCGGTACTGTCGATGCCGGCCGCAATCGCCAGCGCGTACTCGCCGTCGTTCGGAACGGCTACGGTCAGATTGTCGGGGCCTGAATCAGCGACGGAGTCCCAGCCTGGCTCGGGCGGGTAGGACTCCCGAACGGTGGTCGGGGCAAAACCGTTCGCAAAACGACGGTTCGCGCGTCAGATCAGGTCGGCCTCGGCGAGGCGGTCGACGGCTTCCTGCAGGCGCTCCTTGCTGTTTGCGTAGGAGATGCGAGCGTAGCCGGGCGTCCCGAACGCGGTCCCGGGGACGGTGGCGACCTGTGCCTCCGAGATGGCCTGGTCGCACCACTCCGTGTCATCCCCGTCGGGGGCGATTTCGGGCATCATGTAGAACGCGCCCTGTGGCTCGGGGACGTGGACGCCGTGGTCCTCGAACAGGCCCATGAGGAACTCGCGGCGCTCGGCGAAGGCCTGGCGCATCTCTTCGACGGCGTCGTCGGTATTCGTGATGGCCTCGACGCCGGCGTGCTGGACGAAGTTGACGGCACACGAGACGGAGTGGGAGTGGACCTTCCCGGCCTGGGAGACCAGTTCTTCCGGGGCCGCGAAGTAGCCCAGCCGCCAACCGGTCATCGAGTAGGCCTTTGAGAAGCCGTTGAGCGTGATGGTTCGGTCCTCCATGCCCTCAAGCGTGCCCAGCGAGATGGCTTCGACGCCGTCGTAGGTGATCTCCTTGTAGATCTCGTCCGAGATCACCGTGATGTCGTGCTCGACGGCGAGGTCGCGGACGCCCTCCATCGCTTCGCGGGAGTACACCGCGCCGTGGGGGTTGCCCGGGGAGTTGACCACGAGCAGCTCCGTCTCGTCGGAGACGGCGTCGGCGAGGTCGTCCAGCGCGCCTTCAAGCTGGAAGTCGTGGGCGGCGGTGTCGACGCGGGTCAGCGTCCCGCCGGCGAGTTTCGCCATCGCCTCGTAGGACACCCAGGCCGGGTCGAGCAGGGCGACTTCGTCGCCATCGTCGATGACGGTCTGGAAAATCTCGTACAGCGCCTGCTTGCCGCCGGGCGTGACGATGAGGTTGTCCGGGCCGTACTGAGTGAGGCCGTCGTCGTGGAGCTTGTCGGCAATAGCCTCCTTCAGTTCGGGGATGCCGTTCGAGGACGTGTAGCCGGTGTGGCCGGCGTCGAGTGCGTCCTTGGCGGCGTCTTTGATGTTCTCCGGCGTGTCGAAGTCGGGTTCGCCGACGCTCAGGTCGACGACGTCTTTCCCTTCGGCCTCCAGTTCTGCGGCCTTGTTGCTGATCGCGAGGGTCGCGCTCGGTTCTACACGTTCGACGCGGGAAGCGAAGTCCATAGTCATTGTTCGAGTTCAGTGGCGAGTTCGATCGCGCTCCGGACGGCCGAGGCCCCCTTGTCGGTTCGGGCCTCGGCTTCGTCCTGGCTCATGCCCGGGCCGATGATGCCCAGCGTGACGGGGGTGTCGCGGTCGAGGGATACGTCGGTCAGCCCCTGTGCGGCGGCGTTGCCGATGACCTGGTCGTGGTCGGTGTCGCCGCTGATGATCGCGCCGAGGACGGCCACGGCGTCGACGTCCGACCGGCGCGCCAGCCGGTCGGCGGCCAGCGGCGTATCGTAGGACCCCGGGACATCAATCGACGCGACAATCTCGGCGTCATTGTCGGCAGCGGCCTCGTAAGCCCCGTGCTCCATCTCCTCGATAACGGCCCCGTGTTTATCATACTGGGCGACAACCAGCCCGAGCTGCACCATACCTGACACCCGGGCAGGGGCGACTAAAGAACTACCGTTCCATGCCTCCGTAGTTCCAGACTGCTGTGCCGGCATCTGAGGTGGCCCGCTAGGTTAAAAACATGTTATAGAAACCAGAAGGATTCTAATGCCCCATGTGCTTGAGCCAGATATGGCTGAGCCGTCCCTGCTGTCTGCCCTCCACGATATCCGGGACCGGAGCCGGTCCTGGTTCGCGGACGACCCCCGCGCCACCGTGAAGCTCGTCGTCGCCGTGACGCTTCTCGGACTCGTCCTCAGAGTCGCGGCGCTCGGGAGCCGCGTCGCCCACTTCGACGAGGGTCGCGTGGCCTACTGGGCGCTGCATCTCCGCGATTCCGGCTCGTTCGCCTACCGATACATCATCCACGGCCCGTTCATCCAGCACGTCGACGCCTGGGTGTTCACCGTCGCCGCGCCGACTGACTTCACGATGCGGCTCCCGGTCGCGATTGTCGGTGGCCTGCTCCCGCTGACAGCACTGCTCTTTCGCGAACACCTCCGGTCCGACGAGACTGTGTTCATGGCCGCGTTTCTCGCGCTCAATCCGGTCCTGCTGTACTTCTCGCGGTTCATGCGCAGCGACGTGCTGGTCGCGGCGTTCATGTTCGCCGCCTTCGGCCTGCTCGTCCGGTTCGTCGACACCCGCAAGGCGCGCTATCTCTACGGCGTCGCGGCGTTCATGGCGCTCGGGTTCGCCTCGAAGGAGAACGCCATTGTCTACGTGCTGACGTGGCTGGGCGCGACTGGTCTCCTGCTGGCGAAGGTACTGGTCCTCCCCAACGGCTATCGCGACGCGGTCGGCTTCCTCCGTGGCGTCCCGACCGTCGGCGCAATCTGGGGGCGGATGGCGGGCCGCGTTCGGGCCGACATCGCGCTCGTCGTCAACACTGTCCGCTCGTTCCGCGACCGCCACGACAGCGCCGGCTCCGTCCTCGCGGCGTACGCGAGTCACATCATCCTCGCCGCGCTGGTGTTTGGCTTCGTCTCGCTGTTCTTCTACGCGCCCCGCGGGGCCGGCGTCGCGGGCATCGAATACCCGCCAGCGCCGGCCGCCAGTGGCGACGTGAACTTCTGGTCCGGCGTGACGAACCCGTCGCTGTTCCCGGAGCTCGTTCAGGTGACCTGGGAGCGCGTCGTCGACCAGTACAGCGAGTGGTTCTCGCCGGCCTCGGAGAAAGCCACGACCACTGAAACAGGCCTGGTCGACTCTATCGAAACGTTCTACGAGAGCGTCGACGGCCACTACGAGGTACTGTTGAAAGCGCTGGGCTACACCGCGGCACCGCTGCTTCTGTTCTCGGTGTTCGGGTACGCGCTCGACCGGCTCGGAACCGTCGAGCCGCGCCACCTCGTCCCGTTCGCGGCCTACGGCGGCTACGTCTCGATTCTGGGCTACCCCATCGGGACCGACATCGGCGCGCCGTGGCTCGCCGTCCACGTCGTGGTCCCGCTGTCGATTCCGGCCGCTGTCGGACTCGCTGCTGTGATCCGGTGGGGGAACGAATCGCTGTCGACCGACGACGTGACCGGCGCTGCCATCGCCGCTGCCATCGTCCTGCTCGTTACGGCCCTCGTCGTCAACACCACTGCCACGCGGGTGTACACCAACGAGCACCTGGAGGGGAATCCGTTGGTCCAGTACGCCCAGCCACAGGAGTCGCTCCGCGACGATCTGGCGGAGATGGACCGCATCGCGACGAGCAACGGAAACGGCACCGATGTGGTGATGTACCACGGGGAGCGCGGCGACGCCTACGACGGCGACGACGCGTACGTCAAAGAAGACCGCGGTCAGTGGAACGACTCGTGGTGGAACACCAGACCGACCTGCTTGCAATGGCACAATTCACTGCCGCTGCCGTGGTACTACGCGGCCGAGGACGTGAACGTCTCGTGTGAGAACCGACCAGACACGCTCGCCGAACAGACGCAAGAAGACCAGCCACCGATAGTCATTACCCAGCAGATCGACAGCACGGTCCCCGCCGAACGGCTCGAAGCCGCCGGCTACGAACCCCGAACCCACCGAATGCGAACGAAGTACGGCTCGAACGACATGACGGTGTGGGTCCACGAGTCCTACGGGCGAGAACCGAACGGTTAACACTGCTGCTGTGAAAGCGCGCGGTATGACGCTCACGTCACCAGGGCCGACCGTCGGCGTGGTCGGCGGTGGCCAACTCGGCCGGATGCTAGGCGAGGCGGCCGCGCCGCTCGGCCTCGAACTGCTCGTGACCGACCCGACGCCGGACTGTCCGGCAACACCGGTCGTCCGCGACCAGATCGTCGGCGACTTCGACGACGAGGCGACCTTGCGGGAACTTGCCGAGCGCGCCGACTACCTCACGTTCGAGATCGAACTGGCCGACCCCGATGTTTTGGAACGGGTCGCCGAGGAGACGGGAACGCCGATCCACCCCGCTCCCGAGACGCTCCGGACGATTCAGGACAAACTCGTCCAGAAGCGCCGGCTGTCGAACGCTGGCGTTCCGGTCCCCGAGTTTCGCGCCGTCGACACCGCCGCCGACCTCCGTGAGGCCTGCGAGGAACTGGGCTACCCCGCGATGCTCAAGGCCCGGACCGGCGGCTACGACGGCCGCGGGAACATCCGCGTCGAAGGCCCGGAAGACGTCGAGGACGCTGTCGACGACATCGCCGGCCCCGCGATGGTCGAGGAGATGGTCGACTTCGAGCGCGAACTCGCGGTCATGGGCTGTCGCGGTGCGGACGAACGCGATACGTTCCCGGTGACCGAGACCATCCACCGCGAGGAGATCCTTCGGGAGTCCGTCGCGCCAGCGCGAGCATCGAAAGCCGTCCGCGAGCACGCCCGAGACGTCGCTCACGACGTGCTCGACGTGATGGACGGCCGCGGCGTGTTCGGCATCGAACTGTTCGAGACGACCGACGGCGAGATTCTGCTCAACGAGATCGCGCCGCGACCGCACAACTCCGGCCACTGGACTATCGAAGGGTGTCACACCTCGCAGTTCGAGCAACACCTGCGGGCCGTCACCGGCCAGCCGCTGGGATCGACCGACCAGCGGTTCCCCACCGTCTCGACGAACATCCTTGGGGACGTATCGGAGCGCCAGCCGGCAGCATTGCGGGGCGAAGACGGGATACTGGAGACGCCACGGGCGCACCTGCACTGGTACGGCAAGCGCGAGGTGTACGACCTCCGGAAGATGGGGCACGTAACGCTGACGGCTGACGACCGCGACGGCCTGCTCGCCGACGCGCGCGACCTCCGCGACGGACTGACTTTCGAGTGACCGCGACGGACTGACACCGGGATTCTCCACGGTCCGGAACCGAGCGGTCTTTGACTATGCGGTCCTGAGTCTCGGTATGGAGCGACGGGATTTTCTCCGTGCGGCCGGCCCGGCGGCGGTCGCAGGGCTCGCCGGCTGCCTCGGCGGTGGGAGCGCTGACACCGACTACGACGTGGGGATGTCCGCGAAGGCGTTTCGCCCGGTTCGCATCGCCGTCGAACCGGGGACGACCGTGCGGTGGCTCAACACGAGCAAACAGGGCCACTCGGTCACGGCCTACGAGGACGACATCCCCGACGACGCCGACTACTTCGCCTCCGGCGGCTTCGACACCGAACAGGCGGCCCGCGACAACTGGGGGAGTTCCTCCGGCGGGACGATGTACGAGGGTGACGATTTCACCCACACCTTCGAGGTGCTCGGCGAACATCCCTACTTCTGTATTCCACACGAGCGAGCCGGGATGGTCGGGACCGTCGTCGTGACCGAAAACCCCGAAACGGCGACGAGCGGCGAGTAGCGACACTGTCGCTTTTGCCGAGTCTTTTTCCTGTCTGCGCTGAGTGGGTCTTCTACGCGCTGTTTTGCGGTATCGGTCGCTAACTCGTGTCCGTCGTGTGAAACATACGTCGGAGAGTAGACTCACGCCTGCCGCGTCGCTAGGGCTCGTTCTCTCACTCCGGCCGAAAAATCGAACGTCGGTGCTGGAACGCGTTAGGCTTCGACGTCGACGTCTTCCTCGTCCACGTCGACGGCCGTCTCCTCTTCGGCGGCGACTTCTTCCGGCCGCGCTTCGAGCGTGGTCTTCTTGATCTCGACGCGTCGGAGCGGGTAGATGTCCTTGGCCTCGCCGTAGATGGCCGAGGAGAGGCGCCCTTCGACGACGCTGTCGATCAGCTGTTCGAAGGTGCGGTCCTTGGCCGTCTCGCGGACGAGGTCGATCATCGTCCGGCGGATGGCCTTCTCCTGGGAGGCGTCGGCCTTCTTCGTCGTCACGGCGACCGGCTGAATCTGGACGCGGTAGTCATCCGTGGTCAGCACGGTGATGTAGGCCTCGACCTTCGAGGAGCCCCGTCGGACGAGCGAGCGGAGGTAGTCCCGCGTAAGTTCGTGGCGGATGAACTCCGTGTACGCCGTGTCCGAGGCAACCTCGTTGATCTTGAAGGTCAGCTTCGTGTTGTTCTCGCTGGCGTCGTTGGTCAGTTCGCCGAGCGTTGTTTCGATGGTGCGTCCGAGCACCTTGTCCGGTTCGTCTGCCGGTGTCTTACCGAGAACCTCCCGGTCGAACTGCTCGGGAGCCTGCACGGTGTACCACCGTTTCTGTTCTGCGCGCTTTGAAACGCTTCGTTCACTCATGATTGGATTGTGTGTGTTGGTCTGCGAGCTGTGCTGCAACCCGGATGTTGACGACGTAGTCGTCGACGGTCGCCTGCAGGCCGCCGGTCGAGTCGCGCTCGACGGTGGTGACCACCGCGTCGCCCTCGACGCGCGTGGTCATCTCGTCGGTGTTGTCGGGCCGCACCGCGCGTGCGACGCGTTCGGGCGAGTCGTGTGTCGTACGAATCTCGGCCCGTCTCATACTGCCTCCCGGAACGCTTCGATGAAATCGGCCGTTGAAACGTCGAACCGAGCGCGTGCCCGGTCGCCGGTCCCGACGGCATCGCCGCCGACCGTCTCGGCGGCAGCGTGCATCGTTTCGGCGACGTCCCGGCCGTCCGTGGCGCGGGCCGCGGCCTCCGTGTCGGTGACGACGAGCGTCACCGGCTCCGGTGCGCGGTAGTCCGCGAACAGGCTGGCGACGGTGCCGGTCGGCATCGCGTCGCCGCGGGCGACGAACAGACCGTCGTACCGGCCCGTGGTCGCCGCTGACACCGCTTCGTGGGCGCGCGTGGCGTGACTTCGCCAGGCGGCCAGGGCGTCCTCGCGGACGGCCTCGTGGCCGAGCGCGAGCGCGACAGCGGTGCCCGGCTGTTCGCGAGCGACGGCGTCGAGCACGTCGGCGTAGCCGCCGACCGTCTCGAAGGGGCCGCCCACCGTTGGTCGGAGCGCGCGCTGGACCGCATTGGCGGCCCGAGGCGGCGCGTCCGCAGTGACGGCCAGGGCGACCAGCGACGCGAGGCGTCGGTGGTCGTCGGCCGAAAAGTCCGCAGACTGAATCCGGTCCGCGTCGAGGCCCAGGTCGGCGAGCGTGGCCCGCGCTGCGTCGGCGTCGCCCGAGAAGGGCGCGACAAACAGCGTCGAGTGGGCCAGCCCGTCCGCGAGGTCCGTGCCCGGCACTGCGACGCCGGGTCGGCGGTCGAGCCCTGCCTGCTCGGCGGCTTCGGCGACTGTCCCGTCAACGTCCCCGGCGGCAATCGTGCCGGCCAGGGCGAGCGCGGGGTCGGCCGTACCGAGTTCGCGGGCGGTCTCGAAGGCGGTCGCGGCGGCGCGGTCGGTCAGCGTCACGTCGGCGGTCGGCTGCGTGCGACCGATGGCGACAGTGATATCGGACTCCGTGGTCCGGTCGGGGTCCTCGAACGGGCGGACGACGCTCGCCTGAAACGGCGTGTCACCGAGCGCCCGCGCCAGCAGGCCAGTCGCAGCCAGCGCCTCGCCGGTCGCGTCGCTGACGAGGCGCACAAAGGCGGCCTCCCGCAGCGACCCGGCGAGGTCACCGGGCGACGTGGCTGGCGTCGGTTCCCGACCGGTCGCCGACATCTATTCGAGACCCAGCGCTTCGACGGCGTTGTCGTAGCTGTAGGTGAAGTCCTCGTCGACCTCGTCACCGCGGTAGTAGTCGATGAGGCGTCGGATCTTCGACTGCGTGTTCTGGAGCGCACGCTTGTTCTGGTAGTCACCGGGGTTCTCGTCCATGTGGTCGCGAAGGCGGACGGCCCGCTCGAGCAGGTTCCGAAGGTCTTCCGGCAGGTCCGGCTCAGCTTCGTTCTCCTCGAGGATCTCGGTGACTTTCTTGCCGGTCGCGAGCGAGACGTCAGGGATCGGCGTGCCCTGAACGCCCTCGTCGCGCAGTTTCAGGCCGATCTCGCTGGGCGAGTGGCCCTGTTCGGCCAGTTCGACGACGCGCTCTTCGATGGCGTCCTCGTCGACGTCGCTCCACTCCGGGGGTTCGTCTGCCGCCGGTTTGTCCGAGTCGGACGAACCGCGACGGCGTGTATGCATTCGTGCCATTGTAATCTGGTTGGAACCGCACGAACCGCTCTCGTTACGAGGCGTATTGGCACTGTACAGTGCCGAACACGGCCGCAATCCCGAGCTGTGAAAGTCCACAGCGAGTCAGATTTGCGGTCGTGCTGTTCCCATCTCCCTGTCTGAGAGGGCGCGACTAAACCGTTCCGCTTCCCGGTCGCGTCTCGAAACGAGGATAGCCGCGAAACCCGTTTCACAGCCGAGCGGCTTCACAGTATTACGATTGATAACTCGCCCTGCTTCTTTAAGTGAGTTGTTAGATTAGATATGCGTAGTATGGGTAGCGCAGGGCGGAGACTCGGCAGTCGCGGGCAGAGTGCTCCGCTCGGGCTAGCGCTGGTTTTTGCGGTGATGATTATATCGACGACGGCGGTCGTCGCACTGGGTGCTGACGCAATTACGAGCACGCAGACGCAACTCGACGCGGAACGAACGGAAAAGTCGCTGACGGAACTCAATTCCAAAACCGCGCTCGTGGCACTGGGACAGACGGACGTACAGCAGGTCTCACTTCCTGCGAGCAGTTCGAGCACCTATCGTATCGACGAGGACGCTGGGTGGATGAACGTCTCCTATCAGAATACAACGTCCGGGAGTCGGACGACCGTATTCAACGAATCGATGGGTGAGGTGGCGTATCACGGCAGTGACGAGACGCGACTCGCGTATCAGGGCGGCGGCGTCTGGCGGTCCAGCGGTGACGGAACGTCGGTGATGGTGTCCCCGCCCGAGTTCCACTACCGGGACGCGACGCTGACGCTCCCCCTGGTGACAGTGAGCGGGTCCGGGACAATCAGAGACCGCGCGTCGATCACCCACAACCGAACAACGTCGCACTTTCCGAACACCACGCGAAACGCGAACTTCACGAACCCGCTGGAAGACGGGAAAGTCAACGTTACCCTCCAGAGCGAGTACTACCGCGCGTGGGGCGGGTACTTCGAGGAGCGAACGGACGGTGATGTGACGTACCACCCCGACAGCAGTCGTGTTTCGATCGTTCTCAAGGTCCCTGCAGGGCCGCGAAAAGTCCGGAACGCCGTCGCCGCGACGAGTGATTCCGGGTCGATCAAACTGAGCGGGAACGATGCATTTACCGACAGCTATACCTCGGCAGACGGGGACGGGTACGACGCCTCCGAGGCCGGTGACGGCGGCGATCTCACGACGGCAGGTGATGTCATCGTCACCGGGAGTGCGGAACTGAATGGAAACATCACCTCGGGCGGTCGCGTCGAATTCAGTAGTAACTCGATGACGTTCAACGGTGACCGGGTAGAATGGGCGGACGCATTCGACGACAAACACGGAGCGTGTTCCGGCTCTTGTTCCGACGAGCAGATCAGTTCGTTCGGTGATACCACCAATATCAACTCCCATGTCGACACACAGGTCGACGACCTATCGTCGTCGAACGATAACGGGGGAACGATAGCCGACGACGGCGTCATCGACGGGACCGAGGGGACGACGACCCTGTCCGCGGGCCGCTATCACGTCGACAGAATCGACCTCAGTGACGACGTGGAGTTCGACACGACTGGTGGAAACGTAATCATTGGCGTCGAGAACTACGTGAGCCTCAACACCGGAAACGATATCACGGTGTCCGGCCCGAATCAGGTGAAGATTTACGTAAAAGGCGAGTCGCCCGCGTCGGGCGGGAGCGCTGACGGCTATCACTTCTTCACACGGGCGAGTGAGATCAGGACAACCGGGGCGGTCAGTGAGCGGTCGACGCAAGTGTGGATCTACGGCAAAGATAATCTCCAGGCCCGGATGGAGAAGAAAGGGTCAGACAAGTCCAAAGTCACTGGCGTCATCTACGCGCCGGGGGGAAAGACCGGAACGAGCAGGTTCGAGATATGGAAGAGCGAACTCTACGGCGGTGCGGTCACCAGCCAAGTCGAACTGGAAAAGGGTGGCAGAGTCCACTTTGACCGGGCACTCAAACAAGAGCGTACAATTCCCAAAGACACGAGCGTGGTTGCGATCACCTATCTCCACATCTCGACGAACGACGTCAACATCACGTCCAATTGACCGCCGACACACCTCACTTCATCACTACCAGAAATGGTAGCACTTAGCGTCGGTCGGTTTTTGTTGTGGCTGCCATAGACAGTCGCTGGTAGCGACTATTGACGGGACGGCCAGCAGCCTTATCAGCTGTGATAACTACTGTCGGATAATGCGATTCCCCTGGGGTCAGGGTCGGGGTCAGCAACGGGCACAATCAGCCCCGCTCGGGCTGATACTGGTTCTCAGTCTCGTCATCGTCGGTTCCAGCGTCGTTGTCAGCCTGGGAGCGACGGCGCTGGTCGATACTGAGGCCAGGCTCGACGTCTCCCGGGCGGAGACGGGGATGACCCAACTGGATTCCCAGGCGGCCCTGGTGGCGCTTGGGAACGCCGACAGCCAGCGGGTGTCTCTCGTCGGGACGGACAGATCCACGTACCGAATCGACGACACTGCCGGTCGGATGACCGTCAATATCACCAACCACTCTGCTTCGCCCCCGACCACCGTCACGCTGATGGACGAGCGCCTCGGCGCGGTTGTCTACGAAAACGGGAACCAGGAAGTCGCCTATCAGGGCGGCGGGGTGTGGCGGCGCTCCGACAGCGGCAGTGTCATGGTTTCACCGCCGGAGTTCTACTACCGCGACGCGACGCTGACGCTCCCACTCATCACCGTCCGCGGTGACCGCTCGCTTGGCTCGCGGGCGAGTATCTCGAAGGACGGCACGACGCAGGTGTATCCCGACCAGGCAGCTGGGAACATCAATCCGCTGGATACCGGGACGGTCAACATCACCGTCCAGAGCGAGTACTACCGGTCATGGGGGCGCTACTTCGAAGAGCGGACCGACGGTGACGCGTACTACGACCACGAAAACGACAGCGTGACCACGACGCTGGTCGTGCCGACGGGGCCGCGAGAAGTGACGAGCGCCGTCGCGGCCACGTCCGCCGGCGGACAGATTACGCTCTCCGGTAGCGGTACCGACCCCGCTCGAACGGACAGCTACAACTCGTCTGTCGGCGACTACTCGACCTCACGGGGGTCGTTCGGAACGATCACCACAGCCGGTGACGTGTACGTGAAAGGAAACAGCGAGGTGGACGGCTCCGTTCGATCCGGTGACAGAGTCGAGGTCAAGGGAAGCGGCGTCGTCACCCGTGACGTGGAGTACTCGACTACCAAGCACATCAAGGGCACTGTCAACGGCGATGTCAGACAGATCTCGGGCGTCGAGGGAGCCGGCGCTATCGACGGCCTGGTGAACCGGCGAGTCGCCAACGCAAGCGATACCAATGACAACGGCGCGACCAGCAGTATTTCGGGGAACCAGCTCGACAGCGGCGACCAGACGCTGGGCGCAGGCACCTACTACTTAGAAGACCTGACACTGAGCGGCGAGACGCTGACGATTAACACTGGTGGTGACGACGTGACCATCGCCGTCCGGGACTACGTCTACATCGAGAACAACGGGCAGATAAAAGTCAACGGTGGCGGGAAAGTCCGCCTCTACGTCAAAGGCGAGGCGACGTCCGCCAGCGGTCACCACTTCCACATCTATCGCACCGGGGACGTCAACATCGACAACGCCAATAACTCCAAGCAGTTCTGGGTGTACGGTCAGTCGGACTTCGACGCCGTCATCGAGGGGGACACCGATACTCCGCAGTTCGAGGGCGTGATTTACGCACCCGCCGGCGGCGTCGGTGCCAGCAGCGTCTCACTCAAGAAGGCGGAGCTGTACGGCGGCCTCGTCGCCGGGTCAGTCACGGTGGATAACGGCGGACTGGTCCACTACGACCGGGCGCTCAGAAACGAGCGGGCCGTCCCGAAGAACACGAACATCATCCGGCTGACGTACCTCCACGTCTCGAAGAACCGGATCAACGTGACCAGCGGGTAGTCGACCGGCTACTGGTCGATGTCGACCGCAATGTCGTGGTAGACGACGTACGTCCGCTGGATGCCGCCGGAAGACGACGTGAAGTTACACCAGCCGTCGGCCCCACAGGCGAACCCTTTCCGCTCGAAGTACGACTGCCAGAGCGCCTCGCGCTGTGGGTCCGAGTCGACACTGACGTTGACGTGTTCGATGTTGCCGCTGGTGTCAGCGAACGAGACGTTGCTGTTTCGGTGGTTTGTCCGGACGAGCACCGTCGACCCGCCCAGGCTCTGCTGGCTACTGGCGGTAGTCCCGACCACGGTGATGAGCACGCGGTCGTCTGAGACGAGTATCGGCGGCGTCCGTTTCTGCACCCCACTGTCCCGGTTCGTTCGATACACTGCTCCTGCCTCGTATACGAGTTCTCGCTCCTGATTGCCGGCGTAGATGATCGGTCGTATCTCCCAGGTCCCGACGTCTTTGGGGGCAGTCCCGTCGTGGACTTGCACCGATATCGTCGTGTTTTCGCCCGTCCTGAGCGAGGCTTCGCCGAGACTGACCTCCGTCGCGCGGCTCGGTGCCCCCTGTTTGTGGAGGTCCGCGATGTTATCCGAGAGAACGTCGAACGCCCGTTCGGCGTTCTCCATCTGCTCCGCGTCCCGTGCGTTCTGTAACGCCCCCAGACCGCTCACTGAGACGAGTATGATCGACGCGACGATGAGACTGAACACCAGGGCGAAGCTCAACACCTCACTTACGGCGCGGTCAGCCATCTCGCACCTCCAGTTGATCGTTCGATTCGTCGTAGAACACGGTTATAACACCGCCGCCAGCACTGGAGTCCCCTAGGTCTGTCCGGGTTTTGAGCAACACAGTCACCGACACGTCCGGCGACGTCGATTCGAGCGCGAGTTCATCGGCGCCGGCGTCAATCGAAACCCGGTAGCCGGTTCCACTCACCCGCGCCGGGAACGTGTGATTCAGCCGCGCAGTCGGGTCGTCGTCGGCAGCGACCACCAGCCGGTCGATACGGGCGATGTCGGCGGCGACCTGCTGTCCGACGACTTCGAGTTCGTCCCTGATGACCTGCTCCTGCCGATTCTCGACGAAGTTGCCGCCGGCAATGAGGAGCCCGGACACCAGAATCGAGGCGATGGCCAGGCTCAGCGTGTAGCTCAGCGTCGTTGAGACGGCACGGTTACGACGCATCTGGCTCACCCGGGGCCACCCGTATCTTTGCCTCGTACCGGAGGTTCGACGTGTCGTAGCGGTAGCGGACGGTCACATCGTAGATTGCGGTTGTGCTGAACGGCGACGCGGGCGCTGTATCGAGCGTGTAGGCCCGCTTGCTATCGCGGACAACCATCGAGTAGTTCCCCCTGATCTGGTCGCCCGACTCGTAGCTGATGTTGTATTCGTCGCCGACACCGTGAGCGAACCGCCCGTCGAAGCTCCCGCCCTGGAGCGCGAGACACGGCTCGCCCTGGACTGTTCCGCCGGTCACGTCGATGTGGGCGTACGGCTCCTCGATAGGGACAGCACACGTCTGTGTGCCACTCGGTGTGTCGACTTCCACGTTGACCGTCCCGCTGGGTCCGACGTCACCCCAGACCCGCATCGTCCATTTCGGGTTGCCGCCGGTGCCGTTCGCTACGACGACGAACTCACTTCCCGAACTGGGGAGCTGTGTCGCGTTGATGACGAACCGTCTGGTCGCGTTCGTTCCGTCACCCGGGCGCGTGACCCGCTCTCTGACCATCCAATCGGCGCTCGGTGTCGCCTCGCCGGATTCGAACAATGACGTGTTGGTCTGGGCGATCCGCGTGCCGTAGGTCGGCGGGCCGGCGAGTGTGACGTTCACCAGCGTCCCGCTCGTGACCCGCTGGCGTTCCGTCTGTGTACTGACGGTCCCGATGCTCTCACGCACACCGGTTTCGAGTGTTGTTTGGGTCGAGTAGTTGTACTTGTTCGCCGCGGTGATGCCGCCCCCGACGTTTGTCTCCACCATCGCCCGCATCTCCAGCGCGTCGTTGCTCCCGGCGACCTCGCCCCGACTCGCGAGGTTCTGCGTGTAGATCGCGGAGTTGACGACCAGCGCAAGCCCGATGAACGTCACCGCCAGGGCCAACGCGGCGATGAGGATTATCTGTCCGCGGTCGTCGTCGTTCAGATGCGCCACGCGACCACCTCTACGCTGACCGTGTTGTAGACGTTCTTTCCAGTGTCCGAAACCGTATAATCGGTCGCTGGGTCACCGAGCCGCGTGCTGTTGCGCGTCCCGTCCGCATCACGCAGGTGGTCGTCGTCCATGAGCGTGATTGTGTGGCTCGCACGCACCGCGTTGTCGCTCGGTTCGCCGCTGTAGATGTATCGTGTCGTGACGGTTCGCTCCTGCGTGTTCTGGAACCTGAGATAGACGTTGTACGCGATTCCCCGCTGGTCGAACGCGCGTTCTAACAACTCCCCGAATCGATTGTCCGGCGGCCCGTTCGTGTAGTACTCCCGACCGCCGGCCGTGTTGTGGAACTGCGCCGTGCTGTTGTCCCAGTAGAGCACAGCCGGTTTCAGTGCGTCTTCTGCCGCCGCGGAGGCGAGGACGCCGTGGCCGATTGCCTGCTGCTGGTTCTCGATGTGCTGACTCGACGTGCTCGCGGACAGCGGCGTCACCGCCGTCATCTGCAGCGCGAACACCAGGCTCGCGAGTAACAGCATGCCGCTGACGATGGCTTCGAGCGTGTGTGCCTGCGCGCGCATGCTACCACATCACCACGCGTACTGTGACATCCTGCCCGTTCAACGAGACCACTCGCAACGCAGTGACCGACGCGTCGTTGTTTGTCGGCGGGTTCCCACCAGTAGTGAGTACCGTCCCACAACTACCACTAGCTTCAACGAGTTCCTCAGTTGCTCCATCCCAGCAGAGCGTTTCATCGGAGGCCGCTGTTGCCGTCGCGTTCCCCCGGATTGTGACGTTCACGTTCTCCCGAGCCGGGTCGAGCCCGACCCGTTCCTCCGCACTCCCGCCTGACTCGTAGCCACATCCTGACGGTGGTGCGTTCCCAGCGAAGAACTCCCGAGTACAGTGTTCGTCTAGGACGTACGGCTGCTGTGGCGAACCGAGCATCCCCATTGTGAGCCCATCGGCGACTCTGTCGGTCGTGACTGTCTCCTCCTGAACCCCCGCAGAAAACGGCGACAACAACCCCGGAATGAACAGGAAAATGAATATCAGGACACTCAGAAACAGGCTCATACCGATCGCGAAGTCCAGCGTTGTCTGCCCACGCCGGTGCTCTCCCATCCAGAGTGACCGGCCGACACGCCGGTCGTTAGACTGCGTCTCGTTTCTCCTACGGTTCATGAGTCTGATTCACTAAACTGAGATTACTGTAGGGATGGCCTCAGTCGTTATAGCCATTATGGCCGTACTGTAACTCCAATTACCAGATTTCTATGCACTCCACGAGGCCGATGTAGTACTGGCCTAACCGAGACCGTGGGGCCGGTTCTCTATGTCCCGGTGCTTCGATGGGTTTAAGCAATCCCATCGGGAAGCAAACAATGCACGCAAGGGCTCGTAGATCAGGGGTAGATCACTCCCTTGGCATGGGAGAGGCCCCGGGTTCAAATCCCGGCGAGTCCATCCTTATTTTACCGTCGTGGATGAGAGATCGACGACACAGGTAGGCTGATTTGGGATGTAGCCCGGCAGATTCTATAATAAACCACACAATCGAGGGCACAACACTGTCTAACCAAGATATTAGGAGAAAAACCAGCTAGAGACATTACTAAACCAACCGTTACCCGTTGCTGCCGGATTCAATTAAAAGGTCAAGTTGGGGCTCAATTCGCATTACGTAAGTACCGTCCAGTCCACCGTATACGAATAATAAGGAACCTCAGTCAACTAAATCTTGTTTAGTGTTGTCACATATCACAAGCGTTCCAACATATGGCATAGCAATCTTGGTTAATATATGACATTTACGGAGGGTATTGTAATGTCAGTGGATCCGGAATTCGACACACGGTGCCGGTAGTGTATACCGCTGGTAGGTCCCGTTAGAGGGAATACCTGCTGTTTAACCTCAGTAGGTCACCGATGGAACCGTTATTAGTATGGGTGAAACAGTAAACTTATGTGCAATAGTTGGTATGTAAATAAGTATGTTCGAGTGGGGCAGCCGGGGGGCTGGAGACCGGGGTGTATCGCATGTTCTGGGTGTGGTGTTGTTGGCAAGCGCCGTCATTGTTGGTGCCGTACTGATCGTTCAGGTGGGGCAACAGACAATCGGAGATGTCAACGACGACGCGAACGTCGAACTCGCCGAGGAGGTGCTGCTGTCGGTCGATCAGAGCTTCCAGCGGTCAGACACCAACGAATCAGTCGAGATCCCAGACCGGGTTCGGTCTGACGTCGCCGTTTCTGGCAACGCGGCATACAATCTGACGCTGAACGGACGCTCGGCCTGTTCGACGGGGAACCGCTCGCTGCAGACGATTCGGTATCAAAAGAACGGCCAACAGGTCGGCTATCAGGGCGGGGGTGTGTGGCGGATGACCGAGTCGGGCGCAACGATGTCGTCGCCCCCAGCAGTGAACTACGACGAAGGGGCACTGTCGGTATCGTTCGCAAATATCTCCGGACAGCAGATCCAGGGGAGTTCGGTTGCCATTCAATCCAACGCGACGGCCAAGCGGTCGCACGAAGCGGCACTGCAGATGGCCCTGTTCACCGACGCGTCCTACGAGGACGCGCGAACCGGCTCAATTTCGTCACCCAGTTATGAGTGTACTCCGTCGCAAGTCGCCAACGCGACATTGACTATCGAAAACAGTAGCTATGCCCGCGCCTGGGCAGATTGGGCACGGAGCACCTACGATGATCAGTACGTTGAGGTGACCCCGGCGTCTGTCAAGCCGGGAGAGAGCGTTCACATACGCTTTGCACTCGGCGACGTGACGAACCCGAAGTTCAAAGTCGAGGGTGTCACGGTCAAGCCGGACCCGTCAGACCCTGGGAAAGCAGTCGTGACAGCGACGGTCCGGAACACCGGAGGCTTAGAAGATACACAGGATATCACGCTGAAGCACAACCAGTCGGGGTCACCAAGCGAGGTGGAGGAGACAATGACCCTCATCGGCGGGGAATCGACCACTGTGAGTCGGTCGGTGAGCGTCTCGTCGGCGACGCCACACAACTTCACTGTGGAGTCAAAGCAGGACGAAGACTACAAAGTCATCAAGTATACGTCCGTCCACGGAACGCCGTCACTGGATGTCACCAGCAATTCGATTCCGGCAACAGCGCGGCTGAATCAGGTCCCATCGGCTGAGGTCACAGTCACGAACACTGGGCAAATGACGGCAGATCAGGAGGTCGTCTTCCGCGTCAACGGGTCGAAAAGCGCGACGCGAAGCGTGCTGGTCGGCCCTGGACAGAGCCGAACAATCGACTTCGGGCCGTCAATGCCAACGTCGGAGAACGGCACGTACGACCTGGAAGTCGAAACAGAGGATGATACATACTCACAACACAACGACGACGGACACTACTTCATCGTCGGTGATGCAGGTGTGTTCGAGATAGCGTCCGTTTCGCCGCCGGGTGGATTGCAAAGTGGGGATACGGCGACCGTTGACACAACGGTCGAAAACACTGGTGACATTCGGAAATCCACCGATGTCGAGGTCCGTATCGAGAACGCGTCTGGCAGCGTTGTTGCGTCGAAGACCACGACGCTCACCCTCAACGGGACTCGCCGAGGCACTGAGTCGGGGACCGCTTCAGTGACCAGTGGCCCGCTAATAGTCGGGTCACCACAGCAGTACACCTATGTCGTCGAGACACCGGACGATACCGGGTCAGGGTCCTTCGTCGTCGGTTCATCGTCGCCGCCGTTGTACGAGATCACCGCTGTAGACGTACAGAACCCCGTCGCACCGAACAACCAGACGAATATCAAGTTCGCCGTCGCGAACACCGGCGGAACCGAAGGAAAGCAAACACTGCGCGTCGAGTACAACGGAACGACCCACATTGCGGAGGACGAACGGCTCGACCCCGGGGAGAGCGTCACGCTCAATCGGACCGTCACGGCGCCCACCGAACCCGGGGATTACTCGGTAACCTTCTCGACGGCGAACCGGTCGCGACAGTCGACGCTGACCGTCGAGCCGGACTCGCTGCTCGAAGGGAACGGCTCGACGATCACGATACAGCAGTCGGTCAATGCTTCGGTTGCGCTGAAGGGTGCGGACCTGGAAGGCTTCTCAAATCGCTGGAACTACATCTACCATGCACCCGTGCAGATGTCACTATATGTCGACAACGGGTCCGACCCACAGTCGATCGGACTCTGGCGGGGGTACGAGAACGGCGACATCAATGGTCCGCACGCGGAGCAGCGCCTCATCTCTGACGAACACGAGAACCCGTACTACTACTCCGATTCGTTCGAACCCGGAACGGAGATCTCAGTCTTTGCAAAGTCCTACGGCTGTGACAGGTATTCCTACACCTCTCCTTCGATTGAGCTGGCTGGTTATGACACGAAGTACTGTAGTGACTGGGATACATACGACACGACCACTGTCAGCCAGACACAGAACCAGCAGAACCTCGTCATCCTGAACGACGGCGACGAGCTTCCAGCGTTCGAGCAAGCACAGTGGTACCAGCGAGACATTCAGGATACGCTCGGAAGCCGCGTGAACGACACGGGGTATCTCCAACTGGGCGACGGGGAACGCGCACTCCTCTATGAACTCTCACAGGAGGACGCAGACCCAGCTAACGCGGCAAATGACGGCGACCCTGACTATAACGATGCCGTTGTCCTGTTCACAGTCAACGCAATCGAAAAAGACGTACAGACGGGTCCGGAGTACAACCTCATCGACACCGACGCCCCAAGCAGGGTTGATGAGACAACCGACGCAACGCTGACGGCTGAGGTAATGAACGTCGGCGGAAAGAGCGGTGAAGCTACCCTAGAGAGCAGCTTTGATGGCAACAGTGCCGGGACGAACTCGACGACAATTGAACCCGGAGAGACCGAAACCGTCACGTTCACCCTTCCGACTAGTTCAAAGGCAACTGGGGAAAGCTATCCGTACACGGTATCTATCCCCGGTACGCAACAGAAGGCGAGCGGGAACGTGCGTGTCGGTGATACGGAAGGACAGTTCATGCAGATTGATTCAGTCCGTGCCGAGAGCGTGATTGACAGTGACGACACGGCAACGGCGACTGTCAACGTCACTAACGTTGGCGAGCAGGACGGTACAGATACCGTCGTCCTCCGTGCGAAAAACAACGACGATACAAGTCCGTCATTTACCGACATCGACTCGAAAACCATGTCAGCGGACCTCAACCCAGGTGAAACCCGACAGTTTACGCTTGATATGCCGACCAGTCGCGGCAACTACACCTACTACATCGAAACGTCGAACTCCACGTCCCCGGAACTGTCGTTCTTCGTGGGGGAGTCGAACGTTGTCGTCAACGACACGCAGTCGGTGAACATCGGCGCGGAGACCTACAACACCTCAGAACTAATCGAGCGTCGCGGCGGCGCACAGCGGATGACCGTGGAGGTCCGCAATAACGGGACCGTGGGTGACGAACGGGAAGTGAACCTCACAATCAAAAACAAAAGCGACGGGTCGACCGTCTTCGCCGGCTCCGAGATGGTCACTGCTGGGACCGGCGACCTGACCAATACCGATCCGTTCCCGGCTTGGGCGGGCTACGACGTCGATCTCGACCCCGGCTACTACACCTATGAGGTGACCGTGTACGACGAAACGGCGAGCGGCACCGTGGCCGACACCGCGACGGGTGAGATATATCTCAAGAACGTCGACGAAACGGGGGCGACCGGGAACGACTCACCGGTTACGGTCGACTCAGACACGGTGACACTCGGTAGCTAAACAGCCGCGTCGACATCCTTCTGCAGTCGCTTGTTCGTCGGACGATACTTCGAAGGCAGGCAATACGACGGCTCCCAGGATTCGAGCGGTAGCGATGCCTCTCACCAGTCGAGCGCACGCAAAGAAAAGCTGAGCTGTGTTGAACCGAGTTAGCCGAAGAGTTCGCCGAGGCCCTCACCGCTTGCCTCGTCGTCCTCGTCGTCATCGTCGTCGCCGCCGTCGTCGGCAGCCTCTTCTTCGGCTTCCTCGTCGGCCTCGTCGGCCTCGTCAGCGCCACCCTCGGCGGGTGCGGCCGCGCCACCGCTTGCCGGCACCGGTGCCGCAGCGGCCTGGTCGACGGCCTCCTCGATGTCGACGTCCTCGAGGGCGGCGACGAGGGCCTTGACGCGGGACTCCTCGACGTCGACGCCTGCGGCGTCGAGCACGTCGGTGAGGTTGTCTTCGTTGATCTCTTCGCCCGATTCGTTCAGGATGAGTGCAGCGTATACGTATTCCATTGTTGTAGTGTGTGTTGTTAGAACATCGCTCCGAGCGCGTCGCCAGCGTCCTCGTCGTCGTCGCCGTCGTCGGCCTCCTCGGCCGCGTCGTCGGCGTCCGCGTCGTCCTCGGATGCGGTGTCGTCGTCTTGATCGTCAGTCGGTTCCTCTGTCGCCACGTCGGCCTCGACGCCCTGGAGTTCCTCCGGGAGCGCCTCTTCGTCGTCGATCTGCGAGGCGAGCGCACGGACCTGTGCGTCGGCCTTGCTCACGAGGTCAGGCACGACCTCGGGGTCCTCGATGGCCGCCTGGAGCGCGAGACTCTTGGCGTTGCCACGAGCGGACTGGAGCATCGTCGGGGCCGTCGTCGCGGTCGGGTAGTCGGCGTTGACCGAGAGATTGAACGCCCGGCCGGCAGCCGCCTGGATGTCGCTCCGGTACTCGTCGACGTCGAGTTCCAGTTCCTCGGGTTCGAACAGCACGCCGTCAGCGAAGACGGCGCGGAGGTCGAGACCGACCTCTTTCGGTTCGATACCGAGTTCGTTCAGGACGTTCGCGAGTTCCTGGGAGACTTCCTCGCCGGTGTCAAGCACCGTCGAGTCAGAAAGGACCTGAATGGAGCCTTCCTGAATGCGTGCGTCGGCACCCACGCTCTGGAGTTCGCCGACGAACGGACCGGGGTCGACGCCCGTGTCGCCTTCCGGAATCACGATATCGTTCGGGGCCACCTCGCCGGCACCGATGGGTGCGGGCGTCTTGGAGGCCTCGAGTTCCTGAAACAGCGAGAACGGGTTGTCGTCGGTCCCGATGAGCCCGACCTGCCCGGTGATGTAGCTGTTGAGGTCTTCGAGTCCGTCGTCGACTTCGTCAAGCGCACGCTCAAGCAGCGTGTTCCGGGAGACGCGAAGTTCGGCGGTCCCGTGCAGGTCACGTCGCATGTCCTGTAGCTGTCGGGACGGAATCCCGGCGATGTTGACGACGCCGACGCTCTCGTAGGACTCGATCATCTCTACGATGGCGTCGACCTCTTCCTGCTTCCACTCGGGAATGGTCTCGGTCTTGCGTTCGGATTCGGCGCTCATATCAGGCCACCTCCATCGCAGGCCCCATCGTCGTCTTCACGTAGACAGTGTCGATGTTGAGCGGGCCCTTCTCGAGGTCCGCGTGCAGACGGCGAAGGATAACGTCGATGTTGTCCGAGATATCCTCGGCGGACATGTCCTCCGCGCCGACCCGCGTGTGGAACGTTCGCCGTTCCCCGCTGCGGAGCTGCACGGTGTTTTTCATGCGTTCGATGACCTCGACGACGTCGTCGTCGGGGTCGAGCGGTTCCGGCATCTTCCCACGCGGACCGAGGACGGTCCCGAGGTAGCGACCGATGTCCTGCATCATGCCCTTCTCTGCGATGAAGAAGTCAGTGTCATCGGCGAGGTCCTTGGCGGCGTCGTCATCGCCACCCAGTTCCTCGAGTTCGTCCTCGTCGAGTACGTCGTCTGCGACTTCCTCGGCACGGAGGGCGGTTTCGCCCTCGGCGAAGACCACAATAGTGGTCTCCTGGCCGGTGCCAGCAGGAAGCACGACGGACTCGTCGACGCGGTTCGACGGGTCGTTAAGATCTAAGTCGCGCAGGTTCACAGCGAGGTCGACCGTTTCGCGGAAGTTCCGCTCAGGTGCGTCCTCGAGTGCGCGCGAGACTGCGTTCTCTATTTCCTGATCTGCCATTGTTCACCTCCGTAGTACGCCAATCGGCTTCTACGGGTCAGTGAAACAGGCGGATGCCTGTCTCGTGCGGGTAGACGCCAATGCGACACTTAAACCCGTCGAACCAGCCCAAGGGCCGCTGACGGGCGTGTTTCCGGTTCTCAGGGACCAGTCGCTGGTGACGATCCCACCGACTGTGCAGTAGCTCACAGCGTCGAAAGCAAGGGAAAACACACGCCAGCCGCACAGCGGTCCGACTTACGCCTGTGCTTCGGCCGCGAACACGTCGTCGTACTCGCCCGCGTCGATGCGTTCCTTGAACTCGCGTGGGTTCTCGCCTTCGATGGTGACACCGAGGGAGGTGCACGTCCCGACGACTTCCTTTGCAGCGTTCTTCAGGTCGTAGGAGAGCAGGTCGGGATGCTTCTGCTCGGCGATCTGTTTGACCTGGTCGACGGAGAGGTCAGCGACGAAGTCCTCTTGTGGTTCGCCGCTGCCGGTTTCGAAGCCGGCCTCGTCCTTGATGAGTTCGGCCGTCGGCGGGACACCGACCTCGATCTCGAAGGAGCCGTCGTCGTCGTACTCGACGGTGACGGGGACTTCGGTGCCGTCGAACGCTGCCGTCTGGTCGTTGATTTCCTGTACGACTGCCTGCACGTCCACCGGTGTCGGGCCGAGTTCCGGACCGAGTGGCGGGCCAGGGTTGGCCTCCCCACCGGGAACGAGGACTTCGATAGTTCCAGCCATACATAGTGGAATCCTCGCGGCAGTTTAAAGGATTGCGTTTCACGGATCGCTGCGTGAGGCCTCCACACGCACGAACGCTCACCGTTTGGAACCAGCAAACAAGAGGTCAGCGCGGCAAAGAATAGAATCCCAGTCAGTTCAGGCGAACGTCACGCCGTGCCGCGCGAGGAAGTCGCTCGCGTCCTTGATTTCGACTGGGGAGCCGATTATCCGAATCTGTTCACCGTCCTGATGAACACTCACAGTGAACTGCTGTTCCAACTCCTCGCGAATTCCGTCGAGCGCACCGACTGGCAGCAGTATCTGCGTGCTGTCGCGGAACCGACTCGCCGCTCCCATTATCGACACATGACGGTGGATACCCTATAGGTGTGTCGAATTACATGAGGGTCGTTTGACCATTCTGAACGGCAGGACAACTGCGTCGACCCGGGCCGATGGGGTGGCGTCGGCGAGGGAGGAAAGCCTTATTCGGTGCGAGGGGCCGACATACACTTAATGGGGCTCGAAGAGGAGATTCAGGAACTCGAGGACGAAATCGCCAGCACTCCCTACAACAAGTCTACAGAGGCCCATATCGGTCGGCTGAAGTCCAAGCTCGCGGAGAAAAAGGAAAAGCTCGAACAGCAGGCCTCTTCAGGCGGCGGCGGTGGCTACGGCGTCGAGAAACACGGCGACGCGACCGTCGCGCTCGTCGGGTTCCCCAGCGTCGGGAAGTCGACGCTGCTAAACGCCCTCACTAACGCCGAATCCGAAACTGGAGCCTACGAATTCACCACACTCGACGTGTACCCGGGGATGCTCAAGCACAAGGGAGCGAACATCCAGATTCTCGACGTTCCCGGTCTCATCGAAGGGGCTGCTGGTGGTCGCGGTGGCGGCAAGGAGGTGCTGTCCGTCGTCCGGACTGCGGACCTCATCGTCTTCCTCATCTCCGTCTTCGAGATCGACCAGTACGACCGACTCAGCGAAGAACTGTACAAGAACAAGATCCGACTCGACCAGGACCCGCCGTGGGTCAACGTCCGGAAGAAGGGCAAGGACGGGATTTCGGTCAACACTGCCTCCGGCGTCGAACTCGACGACGAGACGGTCAAAGCCGTTCTGCGCGAGCACGGCTACGTCAACGCCGACGTCACCATCGGCGAGCAGATCGACATCGACCAGCTCATCGACGGCGTGATGGACAACCGCGTCTATCTGCCCTCCCTCGTTGCTGTCAACAAGGCCGACCTCATCGAGCCCGACTACCTCCCCAAAGTCGAAGACGAGCTCCGGGAGCGGGACATCGACCCCGACGAAGCAATCTTCATCAGCGCCGAGGAAGAGAAAGGGCTCGATAGCCTCACCGAACGCATCTGGGACGAACTCGGCCTGATCCGGATCTACATGGACAAGCCGGGCCGCGGTGTCGACCGCGAGGAACCGCTGATACTCCGCGAGGGCGACACCGTCGACGACGCCTGCGAGAAACTCGGCGGGAGCTTCGACGAGCGCTTCCGATTCGCTCGTGTGACCGGTCCAAGCGCCAAGCACGACGAACAGCAGGTCGGGCGCGACCACGAACTCGCTGACGAAGATATCTTGCGGATCGTCGCTAACCGCTAGGTTGTCGCGCGTCGGTTCTCGCGTGCACGCGAACAACTGAAAAGAAAGGGTCCCACGGAAGAACAATCCTGTGGAGGACCGCTACCGCATAGCGGAGTAGATGCGTTCATTGGTGTGGAACCCTGCTACCAACTATGGACCGCGGTCCCAGACGCCGTCTTATCGCCGTCGTTGTTGCCGGCCTCGTCCCCTGGACAGTGGTGCTAATTGGAAAGGAACTGACGCTCGTCTTCTCGTTTGGCCTGTTCAACACGAACCCGCCGGAGTTGCTCTCGGTCTACAGCTACTTCATCCGCTTTACCAGCGCACTCCCGCAGTTTATCGAATCGTGGGGTTCGGGCGTCCTGCTGTATGCCTTTGCTCTAGCCAGCGCCGTTGCCGGTGTCGTCTGGCGTGAGGATGTTCGGGTGACCGCCCTCGCACTCGCAGGTGCGGGTCTGACGCAGTTTCCGGTGTTTCTGGGATTCAACAGGCGGCTCAACTACGTGGCTGTCCCGGTCGGCTCCCTTGTCCTGCTTATCGTGGTCTGGTGGTACTACCTCCCGGCTATCCGAGCGGACACGGCGACGGAGTGAGCCGCGGTATCGAATCCGGACGGAACCACCTGTGGCGGTAGCCTTTTCGCTCGCTCGCACCATGTGCCGTGTATGTGGTCACTCGATCATACGATGATGCGCGTCGAGGATCTGGACGCGTCGCTGGACTGGTACCAGACGTATTTCGATTACGAGGAGAAGGGCCGCT
This sequence comes from Haloarcula hispanica ATCC 33960, assembly GCF_000223905.1. Lineage (NCBI taxonomy): Archaea > Methanobacteriati > Methanobacteriota > Halobacteria > Halobacteriales > Haloarculaceae > Haloarcula > Haloarcula hispanica. Next base: position 1,927,466 of record NC_015948.1, on the reverse strand, counting down.
GGGAGGCCGACACCTTCACGAACGTCTTCCTCGGTCCGGAGGACGTCCACGATGATGGTGCCCTGCTCGAACTCACGTACAACCACGACGGGCGCTCGTACACGATGGGTGACGCGTGGGGACACATCGCCGTCCGCTGTGACGACGTGTACGAGGCCTACGACGAGCTGATGGACGCCGGCGTCGAGGACTACCGCGACCCGGACTCCTGTGGCGGCTCCTACGCCTTCGTCACGGACCCCGACGGTCACGAGATCGAGATCGTCGAACGGGACCACGGCGCGAAGTGGTCGCTGGACCACACGATGATCCGTGTCGAAGACGCCGAACAGGCTATCGGCTGGTACACCCGAAAGCTCGACTACGACCTGTTCCGCCGCGAGGAGTTCGACGACTTCGCCCTGTACTTCCTCAAGCCCGAGGATGCCCCAGAAGAGGCGATGTCGGTCGAACTCACCTACAACTACGACGGCCGGTCGTACGAACTCGGCGATGCCTGGGGGCATCTCGCGGTTCGAACCGATGACCTCCATAGCGCGTGGGAGACGCTGATGGGTCGCCACGCCGAGGATTACCGCGACCCCGAGAGCTGTGACGACCGCTACGCGTTCACCAAAGACCCCGACGCCCGCGAAATCGAAATCGTGACCAACTGACGGCACTGGTCGGTACTAACCGTCTGTTCTAATCTATTCTCGCGCGGTAGCTGTCAGAAGGAGATTCGTCTACGGAGTCGTTCCTGAGCGAGCAGTGAGGATCTGTGAAGCCCTAGCGTCTCAGGCCAGCGATACCATCTCCGATACGTAGCTCTGGGCCGTCAAACGCCCGAATGCCGATCCTGTGCTATGACCTACAAGCTGCTTGGACCACATCTAATCGCCTCAGATGGCGTCTTTGGGGCTTGACTATTCATGACAATCAGATTTCCTAACCACAAAACATATACAACAGACACCTATCGTTTAGACTGTACCCCTACCCATGACGCCAGAAGTGAGTACGCCGGTTCGGTCTATGCGTGGCCACGGTGGCCGCGTTCCGACCAGGTGGAAAACTGCTGGGGTCGCCCGATAGCAAACACAAACTATGACAGGAAATTCAGACAAGGTTCGCAGCCTGTTCCTCACGGCGCTGATGGTCTTCTCGGTATTCGCCGGGACCATCGCGTTCTCCGGTGGCGCAGCAGCCGCCGCGAACGTCAGCGTCCAGCAGGCAGCAGAATACGATAGCGGGACAGTCGAATTGGCACTCAATGGTTCAACCGGTAGCCCAGTCACGACGGGAGACATCAACATCTACATCGACGGAAACGAGAACCCGAGCAACTACGGTGTCTCGTCAGTCGACACGACTGACGACGGGACAACTGGACGCCTCCAGTTCAGTCTGGACCAGGACGTTCAGCCGAACCGGAACCTGACCGTCGAGGTTTCAGGTCTCACCGGCGGTGACAACACGGTCGTCGCTGAGGACATCGACGTGACGTCCCAGACGATCGACGCCGACGATGACTCGGGCGACACTAACGCCTTCCGCGGTGAAGTCCTGGCTATCCGAGCCGACGGCGGCGAAGGTGACGCTGACGATGCTACCTCGAGTACTCAAATTGTAGTCGAGGACTCGAACGGCGCTGTCGTCACGCAGGACACTTACACAGCCAACAGCAAAGTCTACACCTACGAAACGGAAAACCTCGACACTGGTGAAGAATACGAGGTCACCGTTGGTGGTACTGCGGACGAAAACATCACCATCAGCAATCTCGATCTCAATGTGAACATTGACGACGATGTCGGCGACGGTGCCAACATCGACGACACGGACACGCTTGCGGTCAACGTCTCGACCACGCGTGGTGGCGAGCCGGCCAACGCAACGCTGTTCAACGAAGACGACGACAAGGTTGCCACGCAGATCAAGAGCCTGAAAGGTAACGAGAACGTCGTGTTCGACTTCGGTAACCAGAGCGCCGACGACAGTCCGTACTACGTCAAAGTGACGGACAACCAGACCGGCGTCTCCGCCGAATCCGACCAGATCAACGTCTCCGAGTCCGGTGAGGGTGACGCCAGCTTCGAGACTTCCACCGTGCAGGATGAAGTCGGTGACGTCACCAACATCACCGTCCAGATGGGTAACACCGAGAACGCCGTCATCAACGTCGGCAGCCAGAACGACGACAACTACGTCATCCAGGGTCAGCTCGAGGACGACAACGGTGACGGCGAAGTTACCGTTCAGTTCAACAGCTACACCGCTGGGACCGACAACAACAACACGGTTCTTACCGTCCCCGGTGACGACGACCTCGATGAAGTCGAAGAGAAGGGAAGCTTCACCGATAGTAGGAACAGCTTGGACGAAGATGTACTGGAACCACAATCCTACTCGATAAACGTGACCGCCGGGACCTCCCCGGATGTCACCAGTCCTGATACGGTTGGGACGCTACGTCTCAACGAGAATTCCGTCGAGAGTATGCAGACCTGGGTTGCACCGAGCGACGCAGATATCGACGACGAGGATATCGACATCTACGACCGCATCGGTGAGAACCTCACGCAGTCCGACGACGTCGCAGTCGAAGATGTCGTCGTCCACGAAATCCAGGCATCCGGTATCGAGGGTGCGCTCGAATACGAGCAGGAAGACAACGGGTCTTCCGACGTGACTGATGCGTTCATCGCAGCTGCCGACACCACGCCGGACCGTATCAACGACGACACGAGCGCCTCCGGCCTCCAGCTCTACGTCAACCGGACCGACGTCGGTGCAAACGCTGACGCAGATCCGATTAACTTCGCCAACAGCAGTAGCGCAGTGACCGTCGTCGACGACCCGGACAACAACACCTACTTCGTCGCCCTCGACACCGAGGACGTCGAGTTCGAGTCCGGTAACACGATCACTGAGGAAGAGGACACGGAAATCAACGCCACCTTCTCCGTGCAAGAAGGTCCGCTGACTGACGACTCTTCGAGCGAAAGCGAGCTCTACACCACGTCTGAGCGGAACGCGGAGCTGAATCTTGACGACGACGGCTTTGTCACCGTTGGCGCCGCCGCCGGACAGACAGTGAGCGGCGATACGAACGTCGCCCCCGGCTCCGAGCTCGAAGTCGAAATGGAGTCCGAGAGTGAGGCGAACCCATTCGTCGAACGACCGGAAGCAACTGTTGGTCCGAACGGCACGTACGTCGCTACGGAAGACTTCAGCGACTACTCCGCTGGAACGAACTTCACCGTCCAGACGCTGGACGTCGACGGTGACTCCGACTTCAGCGACGAGGAAGACGGCCGCATCGTCGAAGCCGATACGGCCACCGTGAGCATCAGCGATCAGGAGTCCGACGGTAGCGAAGTCGTCGTCGACAGCGCACAGCTGTCCAGTGGCGGCTTCATCGCTATCCACGCCGGTGACGCATCCGGTGACGTCGTCGGCAACTCCGAGTACCTCGAAGCAGGTACGTACAATGACCTCACGATCACGCTCGACGAGCCGATGGACGAGAACTTCACTGCGGTCGCAATGCCGCACCAGGACACCAACGGCAACGAAGAGTACGACTTCCCCGGCGATGACGGTCCGTACACCCAGAACGGCTCCGCCGTGACGGACAGTGCGAACGTGACTGTCTCCGCCGAGGAGCCTGAGGATACGCCTGAGGACACGCCTGAGGACACGCCTGAGGACACGCCTGAGGACACGCCAGAAGACACGCCTGCGGACACGCCTGAGGACACGCCGGACACTGGAACCGAGACCACCGAAGCGGAAGGTCCCGGCTTCACGGCAGCCATCGCGCTCATCGCGCTCGTCGCTGCTGCGCTCCTCGCTGTCCGACGCGACAACTAACCGGAACCACTCCGGTCCCTGAACACCGTTCTTTCTTTCGTGCGCGTACGTGAAGAGTGCAAACAGACTGCAGACCGACTCGGGACTCGTTGTTTACTCAGACACGATTCCGTCCGCTTCTGAACGGCTAACTGCCCATCGGCAGTCGTGACTGGATCACAGTCGAACGCTGGCCCAACGCGGCAGTAACCCAGCGCCTGCCGGACACCTCCTCGATGTCCGCCACTGCGAGGGTGGTTTCGGTAACGGTTTGGGACCCGTCCGTAGTCGAGTGATGGAACAACCGCCGGTCGAATCGGGAGGCGTGTTTCTCAGATCTGGTCCCAGGAAAGAGTCAAATAAATATCCAGAATAAGAGTACATACCATTTCAAAATAATTATTACCTGACAGCAATGTGTAATTTGGATGTAACCTTTATCCATAAAGCATTTACCGCACTTCGGGTAATGTACCGATACCCCTACCCATGACGCCAGAAGTGAGTACGCCGGTTCGGTCTATGCGCGGTCGCGGTGACCGCGTTCCGACCAGGTGGAAAACTGCTGGGGTCGCCCGATAGCAACACAAACTATGACAGATACAAACGAAAAAATCCGCAGCCTGTTCCTCACGGCGCTGATGGTCTTCTCGGTATTCGCCGGGACCATCGCGTTCTCCGGTGGCGCAGCCGCCGCCGCGAACGTCAGCGTCCAGCAGGCAGCAGAATACGATAGCGGGACAGTCGAATTGGCACTCAATGGTTCAACCGGTAGCACAGTCAATACGGGAGACATCGACATCTACGTCGATGGCAACAAGAACCCGAGCAACTACGGTGTCTCGTCAGTCGACACGACTGACGACGGGACAACTGGACGCCTCCAGTTCAGTCTGGATCAGGACGTTCAGCCGAACCGGAACCTGACCGTCAAGGTTTCAGGTCTCACCGGCGGTGACAACACGGTCGTCGCTGAGGACATCGACGTGACGTCCCAGACGATCGACGCCGACGATGACTCGGGCGACACTAACGCCTTCCGCGGTGAAGTCCTGGCTATCCGAGCCGACGGCGACACAGACAATGACGATGCTACCTCGAGCACGAAGATTGTGGTCGAGGACTCGAACGGCGCTGTCGTCACGCAGGACACTTACACAGCCAACAGCAAAGTCTACACCTACGAAACGGAAAACCTCGACACTGGTGAAGAATACGAGGTCTCCGTCGCTGGTGACGCGGACGAAAACATCACCATCAGCAATCTCGATCTCAATGTGAACATTGACGACGATGTCGGCGACGGTGCCAACATCGACGACAAGGACACGCTTGCGGTCAACGTCTCGACCACGCGTGGTGGCGAGCCGGCCAACGCAACGCTGTTCAACGAGGACGACGACAAGGTTGCCACGCAGGTCGAGAGCCTGAAAGGTAACGAGAACGTCGTGTTCGACTTCGGTAACCAGAGCGCCGACGACAGTCCGTACTACGTCAAAGTGACGGACAACCAGACCGGCGTCTCCGCCGAATCCGACCAGATCAACGTCTCCGAGTCCGACGACGGTGAGGCAAGCTTCGAAAGCTCGACCGTTCAGGACAACATTGGCGACGTTGTCAACATCACGGTGCAGGTTGACAACACCGAGGACGCCGTCATCAACATCGGCGACGAGAACGACGACAACTACTACATCCAGGGCCAGCTTGAGGACGACAACGGTGACGGCGAAGTTACCGTTCAGTTCAACAGCTACACCGCTGGAAACTACAGCGATAGTACGGTTCTCAGCGTGCCTGGTGACGACGACATTGACAACATCAAGGAGGGTGGCGACTACACCCGAGGTAGCCTGAGTGGAGACACGCTCGAAGCAGGCTCCTACTCGATGAACGTGACCGCCGGGACCTCCCCGGATGTCACCAGCCCCGACACGGTTGGAACGCTCCGACTCAACGAGAACTCCGTTGAAAATATCCAGACGTGGGCTGCACCGAGCGACGCAGATATCGACGACGATGATGTCGACATCTACGACCGCATCGGTGAGAACCTCACGCAGTCCGACGACGTCGCAGCTGAGGACGTTGTCGTCCACGAAATTCAGGCATCCGGTATCGAGGGTGCGCTCGAATACGAGCAGGAAGACGGAAGTGCCTCTGATGTTACTGAGGCGTTCATCGCAGCGACCGATACCACGCCATACCGCATCAACGACAGTGACGCGACGACGTCCGGTCTTCGACTCTACGTCAACCGGACCGACGTCGGTGCAAACGCTGACGCGAACCCGATTGACTTCTCGAACAGCAGTGACGCGGTAACTGTTGTCGACGACCCGGACAACAACACCTACTTCGTCGCTGTTGACACGAGCGATGTTGTGTTCGAAAACGGCAAGACGATTGTCAAAGAAGAAGACACGCGCCTCAACGCTACCTTCTCCGTCCGAGAAGGTCCGCTGACCGACGACCGGAACAGCGACAGCGCGATCTACACCACGTCCGAGCGCGACGCCACACTGGACCTTGACGACAGCGGCGTCGTTACGGTCTCGGCCGCCGCTGGTCAGGAAGTGACCGGTGAGACGAACGTCGCACCTGGCTCCGAGCTCGAAGTCGAGATGGAGTCCGAGAGTGACGCGAATCCGTTCGTCATCCGTCCGGAAGTCGACGTCGCCACTGACGGTACGTACACCGCCACGGCTGACTTCCAGGACTACTCCGCTGGAACGAACTTCACCGTCCAGACGCTGGACGTCGACGGTGACTCTGACTTCAGCGACGAGGAAGATGGCCGTATCGTCGAAGCCGACACGGCTACTGTGAGCATCAGCGAGCAGGAATCCGACGGTAGCGAAGTCGTCGTCGACAGCGCACAGCTGTCCGAGGGTGGCTTCATCGCAATCCACGCCGGTAACGCATCCGGCGACGTCGTCGGGAACTCCGAGTACCTCGGGGCAGGCAGCCACGAGGACATCACGGTTACGCTCGACGAGCCGATGGACGAGGACTTCACTGCGGTCGCGATGCCGCACCAGGACACCAACGGCAACGAAGCGTACGACTTCCCCGGCGATGACGATCCGTACACCCAGAACGGCTCTGCCGTGACGGACAGTGCGAACGTGACCATCGTCGAGGAAGAGCAGACTGAAGCACCGGACACGGAAACCGAAACCGAAGCACCGGACACGGAAACCGAAGAGGAAACTGACGCACCGGCAACCGATGAGCCGGCAACCGATGAGTCCGAGACCACCGCCGCGGAAGGTCCCGGCTTCACGGCAGCCATCGCGCTCATCGCGCTCGTCGCCGCTGCGCTCCTCGCCGTCCGACGCGACAACTAACCGGAACAGCTCCGGTCTCTGAACACCGTTCTTTCTTTCGCACGCTACGTGGGTAGCGGCGGCACTGCCGATAGGTCAATCTGACGACGACACCGCACAGTAGCGCAACGACAAAACATATACGCCGGTTTGGCTAACGTACGAGCAATGAGTGAGACAGTCCTGCAAGCAGGCGTCGACATCGCTGGACTGTCGTTCGACCCGGTCACAGTCTCGGAGCCGCTGATGTGGCTCGTTCTCGCGGCGTTTCTGGGAAGCGTGGCTGTCGCCCAGTACGACGAGCGACTGGCCCGTCCCGTCGGAACAGTCGGCTGGGCTTTGTTCGCAGCATACTGGCTCGTCCTGGCCCCGCATTTCATTCTGATACAGAAGAGCGTCGTCGAGGGATTGGGGAGCGTCATCGCCGTCCCCCTGTCGCTGTACACCGGCTATCTGCTCTGGAACGGCCGCGAGTCGCTGCTGGTGTTGACCCGGGCAATCGGCCTCATGGGCGTCATCTACGTACCGTTTCTCACCATCGGGCCGCTCCGCCAGACCATCATCGAGATCGTCACCGGGCAGGTCTCCTTCCTCATGACCGTACTGGGCTACGACCCGGTGGTAGTCGACGGGCTCTCGCACAACGGCATCGATATCGCCTCGAAGCAGTACCCCTACGAAAACACGTTCTGGTTCGGCGGGAACGAGCGGCCGATAACGTACACCATCATTCTGGCCTGTACGGGTATCGGGAGTATATCTATCTTCGCCGGCGGAATACTGGCGGTCAAGGCGCCGTGGCGGCGGAAGCTCCGCGTGCTGGTCGCGGCTGTCAGCATCATCTACGTACTGAATCTGATTCGGAACCTCGGAATCGCGCTGGCTTTTGGCCTGCAGAAGGCGCAGTTCTTCCCGGGAACGGTCATGGCGCTGTTCGGCCTCAGCGACGCACAGCTGGTGTCCTACTACATCGTCGACCGGATTCTGGCGCAGTTCGGCTCCGTCATCGTTCTCGTCGGGCTGACGTGGGTGCTGATGCGGGAGCTACCGGAACTCACGGTCATCGTCGAGGACCTCCTCTTCCTGGTGACTGGCACGGAGTACGACCTCGGAACGGCGTTCGAAAAGAACCAGTCGGAGTCGGGTCCTGCAACGCCTGGTGACGACTGAACTGCGTCGGGAGGAACGGCCGTTATTCTAATTCTGCTCCAGCAATCGATTCCAGTGCGTCAGCTTCGAGCGGGTGGAGCGAACCGGGAATGACGAGCAGATGTAGCGGCTCGCCGAATGACTGTGCGGCGAGAGCGTCGAGCGTATCGGCGGCCACCAGCGGGTCCGGGCTACCGGCTCTGGCCACGACGACGCCGAGCGTGTCGGGGAACGGCTCGGATAGCATGGCGGCGGCCTTGCTGGCAGTCATGTACGTGTCGTCACTCTCGTCCCAGTGGGGGTCGTCGACCTTGATGTCGAGATAGACTAGCGTGTGCAGGTCCCGCTCCCGGTTGTCCTCGATGGTGGCGACGACGCTATCCGGGACGCCGTCACCGCCGTGAGCGTCCTCGAACGGGAGGGTCGTCGCCTTCCCGAAGCGGTAGTTCTGTAAGCCAGTCAGTGAGCCGGCGGCCGTCTGGGCTGTCGTTCCGTGGACGATTCGGGTTTCGATACCGCGGTCAGCAGCGCGGAGCCGGAGGTCGGTGTGTGTCGTCGAGACCATCGTATCCCCGGCAGTACAGAAGACGACATCTTCGCTCTCGGCGGCTTCGAGAATCGGTTCGGGGTCCTGCTCGATGCCGGCGCGATCCCTGACTTCGATACTCGTCTCCAGTACGTCCTCTAGCGTTTCGAGGTCGGTACCAACCAGCCGACTCGTGTAGAACTCCGCGAACACCCGGTCGGCGTCTCGGATGGCGTCGCGGCCGGCGACCGTGACCGAGCGCTCGTCGTAGAGGCCCAGCCCGACGAATGTGAGCATATCCGGAGTGGGTCGCCGTCGGGCATAAAGGGCGCGAAGCGTCAGGCTTACCGCCCGCGGTCGGAGAGTGTGAGTATGGGCGTTCCCTGCGTTCGCGTTTCCCGCGAGGCCGGCGAAGAGACGCGCCAGCGCCTCGCCGAGGCAAACCTCGTCGACGACGGCTACGACATCACGGTCGTCGACGGGCAGCTATACGTTCCCGTCACCGACCCCGAAGCAGTGCCGTCGGACTTCGTCGTCGTGGAGGCAGACCCGCCGGTCCGCGAAGGCCAGACGATGCCGGCCGACGGACTCGACTTCGACCCGAGCTACGAGCGCATCGGCGACGTCGCGATTGTCGACGAGGACGACGCCGACCGGGCGCGGGCGATTGCCGACGCGATTATGGATTCAGACCTGCCCGTGCGAGCGGTGTTGAACCGCGCGTCGAAGATCAAAGGCGAACAGCGGGTCCGGGACTGGGACGTACTCGCTGGTGAGGGGACGGAAGTCACCCACCGAGAGTACGGCTGCACGTTCGACCTCGACCTCGCCGAGGTGTACTTCTCGCCACGGCTGGCGACAGAGCGCCATCGTGTCACCGAACAGGTCAGCGAGGGCGAGCAGGCCTTCGACATGTTCGCGGGCGTCGGCCCGTTCGCGATTCCGTTCGCCAAACGCGGCGCGACCTGCGTCGGAACAGACATCAACGAGACGGCAATCGAGTACCTCCGGGCGAACGCACAGCGCAACGGCGTCGCCGACCGCGTGACGGGCATCTGTGGCGACGTACGAGAGGTCGCCGGAGAGTACGAGGACTGGGCCGACCGCGTCGTGATGAATCTGCCCCATAGCGCCGACGAGTTTCTGGAGACCGCCGTCCGCCTGGCGGCTGACGACTGTGTCTTTCACTACTACGATATCCAGCACGAGGACGACCTGTTCGGGCCCGGCGAGCGAGCGATTCGGGCGGCTGCGGAGCCGGCCTACGACGTGACGGTCGAAACGCGCCACACCGTCCGGTCGTATGCCCCGAAGGAACACAACGTCGTGCTCGACGTTCGACTGACGCGCTGAAACGAACAGTTATGTTCATTCGTCTGATGGTGGGGAATAGTAGCAGATGGAGGTGAGCGAGGATGACAACATCGACATCCACGACATCTCGCCGACAGCGTGGCGTCTCCTCCGCGTTGCGGCGGGGTTCGGCCAGCGGGAGGTCGAAGTGGAAATCGACGACATCATGCAGGCTCACATCTCGATGCTGGAGAACAACAACCGGAGTCTCTCGGAGCAACGACTCGAAGTGTTGTTCGAACTGTACCGTTCGGAACTGACCAACGAACAGGTGCGCGTACTGGTTTCGAACTTCTAACCATGACTGAACGGATATTCCACGGACGCCGAGACGCGGCGGCTGGCCAGCGGGGTCGGCCATGACCTGGTCGGGCCGAACGCGACCGCGGCGAACGGCAGGGGCGATCCTCGTCGCGCTCGCCTCGACGGCCGCGATAGCCGCAGCCCCGACGCCACCCGGACTCGACATCGCCGCCCAGTACGCGCTGGCGACCATGGCGTTTGCGGCGATTCTCTGGGTCACGGACGCCCTGCCGCTCCCGGTAACGGCGCTGCTGATACCGGTGTTGCTGACAGTGTTCGGTATCTACACCGAGATGGAGGCCGCGCTATCGGGCTTTGCCGACCCGCTCATCTACCTGTTCGTGGCGGGGTTCATGCTCGCGAAGGCACTCCAGACCCACAACATCGACCGCCGGATCGCCCTGCACCTCATTGGCTGGATGGGGCGGTCGCCGCGGCTGCTCATCCTGGCAATCATGGTCGCGACGGCGTTTCTCTCGATGTGGGTGTCGAACACGGCGACGACGGCGATGATGACGCCCGTCGCACTGGGTGTGCTTGCTGAGGTCGTCGGCCGAGATGTCCCCGACGGCGAGGCGTCGAACATGCGAATCGCGACCTTGCTCGGCACGGCCTACGCGGCGAGCGTCGGCGGGGTTGGCACCCTCATCGGTACGCCGCCAAACGTCGTCGCCGTGGCGTTTCTCGACAGGCTCATCGGCGTCGAGATATCGTTCGTACAGTGGCTGGCCGTCGGGCTCCCCATCGTCGTGTTGACCCTCCCGCTGACGTGGTACGTCCTGACGTTCTGGCTGTACCCCCCGGAGGTCGAGGACGTGAGTGGGGCAAAAGCGCAGGCGAACACGTACCTCGAAGAGGAGGGGCCACTGTCCGAAAGCGGCCGGCGCGCGGCGTATATTTTTGCGGCTACGGCGGGCCTGTGGATTCTCGGCGGGCTCGGGTTCCTGTTCGAGGGACTCCTCCCTGGACCGGTGTTCGTGACGCTGTTCGGCGGCACGGGCGAGACAGTGTTCGGTCTGACGGGCCACCGCGGCGTCCTGTACCTCGTGGTGGTCGGACTGCTCGCTATCCCGGCACTCGTCCTCTCGGGGGCTGACGACTGGGAGAACCTGGTCGACATCGATTGGGGTACCATCATCCTGTTCGGCGGCGGCATCTCGCTGGCGGACGCGCTGGCCGAAACCGAGGCGACGACGTGGCTCGCATGCACTGTCTTCGACACGCTGGTCGGCGCGCCGCTGGTCCTCGTCGTGCTCGCCGTCGTCGTCTTCACCGTGCTGGTGACGGAACTGTCCTCGAACACGGCGACGACGACGATACTCGCCCCGGTCCTCATCGGCCTCGGAAGTGTGCTCGCTGGAACACTCGGCGTCGAACCGGTACAGGCAGCCGTCACGCTGACCGTTACCGGGGCTGTCGCGGCGAGTTTCGCGTTCGCGCTCCCCGTCGCCACCCCGCCGAACGCTATCGTCTTCGGTAGCGGCCACCTGGAGCAACGGGACATGATTCGGGCCGGCGTCGTACTGAACGTCCTGATGACGCTCGTGTTGACGGCACTCGTCCTCGTTTCCTTCGCGGTCCTCTGGCCCCGCGTACTCTGGTAGGCCGGTCTGCGGTGTCGATTGTTCTTGAGGACGTACTTCTACGTATACGTCCTACCTCGCCACACTATCCTTAACATTTAATAGGGTATGTCACAACGGAACGTACAGGCCGTGTATCATTGATACACGGGCGTAAACCGACCTATGACTGGAAAACAAGACCGACGCGCGTTTCTGAAGGTGGCAGGAAGTACAGGTGTCCTCGGACTGACCGGCCTCGCTGGCTGTTCCGGTGACGGTGGCGACGGTAGTAGTGACGGGGGCGATGGCGGTGGTGGCGGTGACGGTAGTGACGGCGGGTCCACCGGGGATAGCGATGGCGGGATGAACGTCATCAAGCTCGGCGGTTCGATGAGTCTCACTGGGGACAACGCCGACCTCGGCCAGCTGTATAAAGACGCCTACGAGCTGACCATCCAGCGCATTAATGAGTCCGGCGGGGTTGAGGCCGGGGACGGCAACACCTACGAACTGGAGATGATTCTCCGTGACGACGGGACAGACGCCTCCCAGTCGAAGTCTATCTACCAGGAACTCATCGACCGCGAGGGCATCGACTACCTGCTCGGACCGTACTCCAGTACGGTGACCCTGCCCGCCAGCGCCGTGGCCGCACAGAACCAGAAGCCGATGGTCGAGGGTGGCGGTGCGAGCCCGGAGATATTCGCACAGGGCAACGAGTGGATCTTCGGCCTCCTGCCGACGGCGAACAAGTACGCCAAGAGCTACATCGACATGTGCCTCGCACAGGACTCGACGCCGGAGTCCATCGCGATCCTCGCGGAAGACGGCACGTTCAGCCAGTCGACCGCGGAGGGCGCACGTAACAAAATCAGCAACACGGATTTGGAACTGGTTGTCGACCAGACGTTCCCCTCGGACACGTCGGACCTCTCGACCAACCTCGGAAAGGTTCGGGACAGCGAGGCCGACATCCTCCTGCTGTGTGCCCACCAGAAGCACAACATCATCCTGGCCAACCAGATGGAGAGCCAGGACGTCAACGTCGACGCAGCGATGGGGACCGTCGGAAGCCTCAACGAATCGTTCAAAGACGAGGCCGGCGCGAACGGCGACTATATGTACGGGCCGTCCTCGTGGGCAGTCAACGCCGATTTCGACGACCCGGTGTATGGCAAGACCGGGGACTTTGTCTCGGCCATCGAGGAGAACTACGACTACACGCCGGACTACCACAGTGCGGCCGGTGAAGCCGTCATCCTCACGTACATGAACGCCTTCCAGAACGTCGACGAACTCAACCCGACGGCGGTCCGGGACCACATTCGACAGGCCGAGTTCTCGACGGTGTACGGCACCGTCGCCTTCGACGACAGCGGCGTCATCGACAAGAACATGCTGGTCTACCAGTGGCAGCCCGAGTCCGACCTCCAGATAGTGTACCCGGACAACGTGGCGCAGTCCGATCCGGTGTACCCGATGCCTGACTGGAGCGAGCGCTGAGAGCGATGGCTGCCACCCAATTCGTCGTCAACGGCCTGCTGGTCGGGGCACTGTTTGCAGGCGTGGCGGTCGGATTCGCGCTCATCTGGGGCGTCGTCGACATCATCAACCTCGCCCACGGCGAGATGGTGATGCTCGGTGGATACACCTCCTACTGGATGCTAACCCTGGTCACCGGGAACGCGGAGGGGTCGCCGCTCCTGTTCCTGGCGACCATCCCGGTCGCCATCGCCGTGCTGTTCGGCATCGGGTACGCGCTCCAGCGGACGCTGGTGTCGCGGGTCATCGGGACCGACATCTTCCTCACGCTATTGGTGACCTTCGGCGCGAGCATCGCCATCCAGCAACTGGCGATACAGGCGTGGTCGGCGAACCCGCGGTCCATTCAGGTCAGCTTCGCGGACCCGTCGGTGAACCTCGCTGGCATCGTCGTCCCCAAGATGAAACTCGTCGCCTTCGCGGGCGCGCTCGTTCTCACCGCGCTCATGTACGTGTTCCTCCAGAAAACGCGGACCGGACGAGCGATACGGGCCGTCTCGCAGAACCCCGAGGCCGCGGCGCTGGTCGGCATCGACGTCGAACACACCCGCGCGGTGACCTTCGGCGTCTCATCGGCTATCGCCGGCGGTATCGGCGCGTTCATCGCTGTCATCCTGAACATCCAGCCACAGATGGGGCTCATCTACACGCTCAAGAGCTTCATCATCGTGGTGTTTGGCGGCGTCGGGAGCATCCCCGGCGCACTCATCGGGGGCCTGTTGCTCGGGTCGGTCGAGGAACTGGTCGCAGGCTTTATTTCCTCTCAGTGGACGCTCGCTGTGAGCTTCTCGCTGCTCATCGTCTTGCTCATCCTCAAACCGAGGGGTCTGTTCGGCCAGGGGGCTGAACAATGAGCACGACCGACGAGGATTCGAGCGGCGTCCTGCGGTCGATCCTCCCGCCGGAACAGGTCGATCGGTTCCTCGGGACCTGTGACGACTACGGCTGGGCGCTCCTCGGTCTTGGGACGCTGATTGCGGCTTCGTTCCCCGTGCTCGGACTGGAGGGCGGCTACTTCATGACAGTGCTGTCCGAGATGTTCCTGTTCGCCATCCTGGCGCTGTCCTGGGATATCGTCGGCGGACAGACCGGCTATCCCAGTTTCGGAAACATGGCCTTCTTCGGTATCGGGGCGTACGCGACGGCTATCCTGACGAAAGACTTCGCTGTCGCGTTCCCGGTCGCGTTCCTGCTGGCCGGCTTGCTCGCCGTCACCTTCGCAGCCATCATCGGCATCGTCGTGCTCCGACTCCGCGGCCACTACTTCGCCATCGCGACGCTGGGCGTCCTGCTGGTCGCCCAGCAGGTCTCTCGCATCCTCGACATCACCGGTGGCGCCAGCGGGAAGATACTGCTGGAGACGCCCTCGGCCGAGACCTTCTACTACCTGTTCCTGGGCGTCCTCGTGGTCGAGATGGCGCTCGTCTACTACCTCTCCGGGACGCGCTTTGGCTTCGTCCTGAACGCCATCCGGGACGACGAGGAGAAGGCCACAGCGATGGGGTTCAACACCACGTACTACAAGACGGCCGCGTGGATGCTGGCCGGCCTGTTCACGGGCTTTGCCGGTGCGGCGTACAGCCTGTTCAACACGTTCATCGACCCCCAGACGGCCTACAACGGCGCGTGGAACGTGGAACTCATCGCGATGGCGCTGCTTGGCGGGTCCGGCACCGTCGCTGGCCCCGTCATCGGTGCGTTCGGCCTCCACACCATCATCGAACTCGTGGAGACGTACGCCGTCGGGTGGCAGCTGGTCCTGCTTGGTGGAGCCGTCATCGTCACGGTCATTGGCTTCCCCAAGGGGGTCGTCGGAACGCTCAGCGAATACGCCAGCCAGATGGACTACTACAAGCACGGCGGCATGGCCGCCACGGACACTGACGACCAGGAGGTGAACGCCGATGAGTAAAGCGGACAGCGGTTCGACAGCTGTCACGGACAGCGACCGTGCGGTGTTGCGGACCGACGGCGTCACGAAGCGCTTCGGCGGCCTGACCGCCGTCGACAACGTGGACATCGAGATCCACAGTGGCGAAATCGTCGGCCTCATCGGGCCGAACGGTGCCGGCAAGTCCACGCTGTTCAACTGTATCACCGGGACGCTGACGCCCGACGAGGGCCGGGTCTACCTCCAGGGCGAGGACGTGACGGACTGGCCCGAGCACAAGATCGCGCGGGCCGGCCTGGGGCGCATGTTCCAGGAAACCCGGATCTTCGGCGACATGACCGTCCGCGAGAACCTGCTGCTTGCGGCCCAGGAGGGCGGCGCGAACGTCGGTAGTCTCCTGCGCCGCCCGGATAGCTCGCTGCTCTCCCGGACGGACGAACTGCTTGACTACGTTGACCTCGGGGGGCTATCGGAGACCCGCGCCGGACGGATGAGCTTCGGCCAACAGAAGCTACTGGAGTTCGCCATGGAGCTGATGTCGGAGCCCGAAATCCTGCTGATGGACGAACCGGCAGGCGGCATCAACCCCTCGATGCTGGGGAACCTCATCGAGTACATCCGTAACGCCAACGAGGAGCAGGAGTCGACCATCTTCCTCATCGAACACAACATGGACTTCGTCATGGACATCGCCGACCGCATCTACGTCCTGGCCCACGGCGAGCGCATCGCCAACGGGACGCCCGAAGAGATTCAGAACGACCAGCGCGTACTCGACGCGTACCTCGGGAGGGAGTGAGTATGGCATCAACACCAGACGCAACGAGCGACCCGACCGAGGACCCGGTGCTCCGGATGGAAAACGTCACGGCCGGCTACGGCAACACCACCGTGTTGCACGACGTGAGCATCGCCGTCGAGGACGAACAGGTCGCCTGCCTTATCGGTCCGAACGGCTCCGGGAAGTCCACCCTCATGAAGAGCATCTACGGGTTCGCGGATGTCCAGTCCGGGACGGTGTCGTTCCGCGGCCAGGAGATCACCGGCCGGTCGCCCCAGCAGAACCTCGCCAACGGGATGAGCTACGTCCTGCAGGACGCCAGCGTCTTTCCGGGGATGAGTGTCCACGAGAACATGCTGATGGGCGGCTACGTGTTCAACGACGACGACCGCGCCGCTGCCCGCGCCGAGGAACTGTACGAGGAGTTCCCAGTGCTCGCCGACCTCCGGAGCCAGTCAGCCGGTACTCTCTCGGGCGGCCAGCGTCGCCTGCTGGAATTGGCCCGCGCGCTGATGGTCGAACCGGACGTGATGATGCTCGACGAGCCGTCTATCGGACTCGAGCCGCGGTTCATCGACGACGTATTCGAGCGCATCGAGCAACTCAACGACCTCGGAACGACCATCCTGCTCGTCGAACAGAACGCTGAAAAGGGCCTCTCTATCGCCGACCGCGGCTTCGTGCTCGCGAGCGGGGAAATCAAGTTCACCGGCACGGGGACCGAACTGCTTAACGACGAGGAAGTCGGACGCTTGTATCTAGGAGGGTAAAATATGTACACAATACTCGTCCCCGTCGACGCCGATGAGGACCGCGCCCGCGGCCAGGCCGCCTTCGTCGCGGAGCTACCGGCTGCTGAGACCGACGTCGAGGCCGTGATCACGCACGCACTGACCAAGGAAGAGGCGGAAGCGCCCGAGGAGATACGCAACGTCGAGCGAATCTCGACAGTGCGCCTCGTGCGTGACTACCTCGAAGACCACGACGTCGATGTCCAGCTGGCCGAGGGTCAGCAGCCGCCTGCGGACGGCATCATCGATCTGGCCGAGGAGTTCGACGTCGACCAGATCGTAATGGGGTCCAGGAAGCGGTCGCCGACCGGCAAGGCCGTGTTCGGGAGCGTCTCCCAGCAGGTCCTGCTCGAGGCGGACGACCCGGTCACCGTCGTCGGGTCCCGAGCGGAGTGAGAACGTCCCTCTCGGTGGTCCCGATTCGCAATCCTTATTGCGGTTATGCGTCCAACAACTGATGTACGCGAGCACGGCGCCGGTGTAGCTCAGACTGGCAGAGCGAATCCTTCGTAAGGATTAGGCCGAGGGTTCAAATCCCTCCACCGGCTTCCCTTTTCGAATGCCGTTCTGCGAGTTAGCCGCGTTCTCTACCGAAGACGACTTGTCGGCAGCCGTAGGTGTTGCGTCGCTATCCCGACGGTGCTCCGTGAGCCGCATAAAAACGACCCTCATCAGTGATGCGATATGGCGACGGGCTGCTGGACGGTACTTCTAGCTGTAAACGATGGGCACACAGTACGGATTACCGGCGGGTACTGCGGTGTACGGGCGAGAGCGGCACGACAGACACACTTGCGGACAGTTAGACGGAGTGTGGGTCTGATGGATTTCAGAAACGCCTGGCATCGCGCCACCGACGAAGACGTCTGTTGCATCGCCTGCGGTGAAACGGTCGCCCGGTCGGATGCCCGGGAATACGACAAGTACGGGGACCGCTGGAACCGCGACGGCAAGTCCTTCGAGTACCTGTGCAAGCCCTGCTACAAGGAGTGCTGGCACGTCGACCGGAGCGGGCTGGAAGACCGACTCGAAGCGGCCGGTGCCGGGACCGTGAGCCGGGACGCGTTTCTCAGGTGCTATCACGACCTGGCCGAGGACGCGGAACAGACTCGCGCCGACGGTCGGTGAGCCGAAAGAAGGGTGCCCTGTCCGGCGATACGACACCGCAACACAGGCCATTCAGGGCGTGATGACTGCCCGACCGTCGATCTCTCGGTTTTCGAGCATCTGTGCGACGGTGTTTACCTCGCCCAGGTCGTACTGGGTCGTGTGCAGGTCGACCGCGCCGCGCTCGACGAGCGCGACCAGTTCCTGCAGCTCGGTGTACTGGCCGACGATGTTGCCCTGATAGGCGAACTCGCCGTTGACGAGCGCCTGTGCGGGTTCGTGGATGTGGCCGCCGTAGCCGATGATGTGGTGGTCGCCGCCGGTGGCACAGATATCGGGCGCGAGCGCTGTCGTCTCGTCGGCCCCGACGAAATCGAGCACCTGCGCCGCGCCGACGCCGTCGCTGATGGCCTCGACCTCGCTGGCGACGTCTTCGCTTTCGGGGTCGATGGTGTAGTGTGCGCCGAGGTCGTCAGCGAGGTCGCGGGCGGACTGCTTGATGTCGACGGCGACGAGGTTGGCGGCACACATCGCGTCGAGACACTGGAGACCGATGTGTCCGAGCCCGCCGATACCGATGACGACCGCAGTGTCGCCCGGATTGAGTCCGTCGACGGCTTTCTTCGCCGCGTGGTAGGCCGTGATACCGGCGTCGGCGTGCGGGGCGATGTCGGCCGGGTCAACGCCCCCGGGCAGCGGGATGACCGACCGGTCGCTGGTCAGTAGCTGGTCGGCGAAGCCGCCGTCGGTCGTCAGGCCGTTGAACGCGTCGTTCTCGCAGTACATCGTCTCACCTTGCCGGCACGGTCGGCAGGTGCCACAGGTCTGGACCGGATGACAGATGACCTGGTCGCCTTCCGAGACGATATCGACGTCGTCGCCGGTCTCGACGACTGTCCCGGCGTTCTCGTGGCCCAGCGTCATCGGGAGGTCCTGCGGGACGTACTGGTCCCACATCCCCTCGATGATGTGATTGTCAGTCTGGCACCAGCCGGCCCCTTCGACCTCGACGATGACGTCGTCCCCCGACGCGACCTGTGGTGCGTCCACCTCGTCTATCGAAAGCCCGTTCGACATGTCGTGCGTGTACTCGTGGAGTCTGGCTGCGCGCATCGTTCTGTATCCGGGCGAAACGACATTAAACATCCATTATAAAATATCATATATATTGTAGTATCGCCCGTTCCACTGTCTGAGAAGAGTATCAGCCACCCGGCCAGCGTCTGTAGACTCCGAATCCGGGTGCAAGGAACGATGCGTGTGGTGACGCCCTCAGCTACACAGACTACCGGCTGTCATCTCGTGGAGAATATTGCTACCCCGAGGTAGCGAGTATCTTCAGGGAGGTACAGCCGACAGTCTCAGTCCCGACTGGCCAGCAGTGCGGCCCCGAGCAGCGCCACGACGGCGACGGGAATCCCCATTCCGGGGCCGAAGGCCGACGACGGTGCGGGGCTGGTCGCGCGGATCGGTTCCTCGACCGATTCGTCAGCCTCGTACTCCCAGACAGCGGTCTCGTTCCGAACGATATCAGCGTTCGAGGACGAGACGTCGGCGGGCATCGTCAGCTGGTACTCGACTGCGACGCCATCGCCGAAGGCCACGTCGGTATCCTCGTTCGCAGTGACGAACGTCCGGTCTTCGTACGTGACGTTGCCCCCGCTAGCGTTGACCGACACGTCGCTTTCCGGGCCGGGGTTCCAGTCCGTGAACGTCATCGAGAGCGTGACGTTCTCACCCTCAAGCTCTTGTTCGTACGTGTGATTCGCCATCCGACTGGTGTTCACGTCGGCCAGGAGATATCCTTCAACCGAGTCATAGCCCTCTTGCTGGGCCTGGCTCTGGAGGCCGTCGTACACCGACGGGGACATGTCGAGAGTCAGGTCGTATTCCGAAACTGTGCCGTCTCCGGCCACTGTCGAGTCGACCGTCGCCGTCACACAGCCGGAGAGGACGACGAGGGCAGCGAGACCGATCGCAGGGACAATCCGATTCATACCTCACCGAATCGGGTCAGATGGGATAAGCCTTGTTACCGGGGCCGATTCGGCTCAATGTGTGAGGACCAGTAGCTGGTCGTCAGTCCGAACCAGACAGAAGGGGGACCCGGGGTCTCCGAAAGTGTTCGTCCGCTTTTCGCTGACAAAGAGCGTCTCGAACTCGTTGCCACAGGCCGGACAGGCGAACCCCTTCCGGTTTGACAGCGTCATCGTCCCGCGGTCGTCTTTCAGCAGCTTGAGCCCGTGTCGGTACTCGTGGACGTCGAAGCTCCCGCTGACGTCTAGCCGGTCCATGCGTGTGAAACGAGTGTCGGCCGTCTAAAACTCGTCGGCGATCTACACCAAGTTCGCGCCCATGTAGAGCACGACGACGAGGAAGATCCAGACGATGTCGACGAAGTGCCAGTACATCGACGCTGTCGAGACGGAGGTGTGCCGTTCAGCCGAGTACTGACCGTAGTACGCGCGGACGAAGACGATACCCAGAAGCACGGCCCCCATCGTGACGTGGAGGCCGTGGAGTCCCGTCAGACCGTAGAAGGCGGAGCCGTAGATGCCGCCACCGATGCTGAAGCCCTTGTGCACGATGAACTCGTAGTACTCGTACACCTGCCCGCCGATGAAGACGATGCCCAGCAGCAGCGTCGTGCCCAGCAGCTTCAGGAACCGGCTTCGGTTTCCGTTCCGGAGCGCGATGTGGCTGTAGTGAAGCGTCACCGAGCTGGCGATCAGAATCAGCGTGTTGACGATCACCAGCGAGCCGAACACCTCTGGCACTGCCGCCTGCGCCCAGACTTCGCCGCCACGCACGATGAAGTAGTACACGAAGCCAGCGCCGAAGGTGGCGATTTCGCTCCCGAGGAACAGGAGCATGGCGAACTTCAGCGTCTTGTCCGAGTGGTAGTCCGTCCCGCGCTCCCAGAAGTCCGAGACGAAGGCGTGGTACAGCCAGCCGTAGATGCCGACGAGGAAGAGGCCGACACTCCCGGCCATCGCTCCCGCCCCGACCGTCTGGCTGACAAGTGCGTTCTCGCCCATCGAAAGCACGAGCAGGGCCGCGCTGACGTAGATGCCCGAACCACCGATCGCCGTCACAAAGGGCCACCAGCTGGCCTCGCCGAACCCGTGGGGCCAGTCCTCCGTCGCCGGGAGGTGGTGCTCCCCGTGCCCGTCGTCCGCGTGTTCATCGGAGACACTCATACTAGGGCCCTTGCGAACGGAATACTAAAAGCCCATCCAATTCACTGCGGATTGGTCCGGTTCCGTCTCTGAATGGCCCGCCGGCATCCCGGAAGCTACACGGGGGCGAAGGCCCAACTGCCGACGATGACATCTGGGAGGCGTCGTACGGTCGCGCTGGTGGTGTGTGGGCTGGGCTGGCTGGCCGCGACGGGAACAGCGAGCGCACACGGCGGCAGTCTCGCCGGCGGCGGTCGCGAATCGCTGACGATACCGACGTGGCTCTTCCTGAGTACCGGTGGTGCGGCCGTCGGCGCGTCGTTCCTGCTGGCCTCGTTCGTCACCGACCGGGCGTTCGTCGAGCGCATCCACGACTGGGGGCGGCCGCTGTCGGGCGACTACGAGCGTGTCCTAAAGCTCGCCGGCCAACTCCTCGGGCTCGCCGGACTCGCCGCGGTGTTCGTCGTCGGCTTCCTCGGACCGACGAACGCCCGGACGAACCTCGCGATACTGCTCGTCTGGGTCGGCTGGTGGGCCGGGCTGGCGATGACGACGTACCTCGTGGGGAACAGCTGGGCGACGCTCAATCCGTTCAAGACTCTCGCCGACCTCCTCCCGTCGCTCGACCGTACCTACCCCGCCCGCGTCGGGTCGTGGCCCGCCGTCGGTGGCCTGCTCGTACTGGTGTGGGTTGAGGTGGTCAGCCCGCTCGCAGACCAGCCGCGCCTGCTCGCGTCGGTCGTCGCCGGCTACTCGGTGCTGACGCTCGCGGGCGCGCTCGTGTTCGGACCCGAGGACTGGTTCGCTCACGCTGACCCGGTGGAGCGGGTGTTCCGCTACTACGGTCGCTTTGCGCCCATCGGCCGCGACGAGGGGGGACTCCGACTTCGGCTCCCCGGAATGGACCTCTCGACGCCGCGGCTGGTCGACGGCCCCGACGAGGTGGCGTTCGTGGTCGCCCTGCTGTGGGTCACGACCTACGACGGGCTGGTCACGACGCCGGCCTGGCGGGACCTGACGACACCACTCGTCGATGCCGGCGTCCCGCCGCACCTCCTGTATCCGGTCGCGCTCGGGATCGGCTTCGCCGGCTTCCTCGGCGTGTATCGACTCGCGGTCCGGCTCTCCCGTGATATGTCGGACACGTATCTGGCTCCGGCAGTGCTCGCACAGCGGTTCGCGCCGCCGCTCGTCGCTATCGCCGTCGGCTACCACTTCGCGCACTACCTCGGGTACTTCCTCGTACTCGCACCTTCGCTGGCCGTCGCGCTCACGTCGCCGTTCGCGGACCCGGCAGTAGTGCCGACCATCGAACTACCGGATTGGTTCGGCGCGATTGCGCTCGCGTCGGTCATCGTCGGTCATCTGGTCGCTATCTGGGTGGCCCACGCCGCCGCGTACGACCTGTTTCCCGCACGGCTGCAGGCGATTCGGTCGCAGTACCCCTTCATCGCGGTCATGGTGTTCTACACGATGACGAGCCTCTGGGTCGTCTCCCAGCCGGAGGTGGCACTCCCCCATCTATGACTGACACAGCAACCCAATCAGCGGCAGCGACAGGCACCGCCATCGACGAGACATACGACGTTCCGGCCGACGCCACAGCCTACACCTGTTCGTATTGCGGCCGGCCGTTCGCCCGCGAGTCCTGGCTCGCGCTCCACCGCGGCCTGGCCCACCCCAGCGAACTCGACGACGAGGAGGTCGAGGCCTTCCGGGCGGCCCACGACGAGGAGGAAGCGTCGCTTTCGGCGTTCCGACTGCAGGCGCTGGGCGCGCTCGTGCTCATCTACTTCGGCTTCCTGATGGTGTACGCGCTCGTCTAACCGACGCCGTATCGTCCGCTCGGTCTGGAGCCTCGCTGTTGGCCGGCAGACGGGAAGCGAAGCGTTGATGGGTCGCAGGTGACCAAACAGTGGGTATGGACCTTCGCGTTATCGACAAATCCGACACGGAACTCTCTATCGAAATCGCCGGTGAGGACCACACGTTCATGAACGTCATCAAGGGAGCGCTGCTGGAGACAGCGGGCGTCACAGCGGCGACCTACGACGTGAACCCGGAACAATCCGGTGGCCAGACAGACCCAGTCCTGACCATCAAAACCGAGGAGGGCGTCGACGCGCTCGAAGCCCTCGAAGACGGGACTGACGCCGTCATCGAGAAGGCAGACAACTTCACTGACGCGTTCGAAGCCGCCGCGTAATTCTAGCAGAGCACGTACGTGACGAACACGCGTTCGTCCGGACCGACGTGGATATCGAGGCCGATCAGTCCGGCGTCTGACGTCTGAATCCTGTTACCCCGCTCGAGGTAGCTGTCGACGAGCGCGGTCGCCAGCGCCGTCTCGTTCCGGAACCGGTCGAGTGACTGCGGCGTTCGGTCGTAGGCCACCTCGTAGCTGACCACTGCTGGGCGGTCACAGGGGAGCGGGAACCGGGATACTCCCTCTCGCGTGGGTCGCTCCGCGTTGTCGTATCGCGCGTCGACGCGGCCCTTGTTGTAGTAGGCCGCGGCGTCGTCGATGGTCGCGTTCCGCGAGACTGTTCCGCCGCCGACGCCCGACCGCCGGACGTTGTACACGTCGACGTAGGTGTCCTCGACCTCGGCGAGCGAGAGCGAGTCGACGGTGTCGCCGCTTCCGGCAGGGGACGCGATCGACGGTGGGCCGGTGGGGGTTTCGGCGGCAAAGCCCGGCAACGTGATACCGCCCACAGCAGCGAGCACGATGAGGCCGAGCAGCAGTGCCACGGCGGCGTAGCCGATCGCGTACTTCGTTTCGAGCACGTCCAGCCAGCCGGTCTGTATCTCATCGAGCGGATCGTCCTCCGGCGGTCCCGTCCGCCGCTCGAAGTTACTCCCGCCACAGCGTTTGCACGGCGGGGAGTTCTTCTGGTGCTGGCGACCGCAGTCCAGACAGACCCACCTGGGCCCGCCCTCGACGACCTCTTCGTTGACCTGCGTCACGGCTTCCTCGAAGGAGCCGTGCCCGCAGTTGTCACACGGCGGGTCGTCCTCCTCGTGGGGTTTGCCACACCATTCGCACCGCCATTTCATTGTTGATTCTCCGTGTTGGGCGAATAAAACCTGCCCGATGCCAGGCCACAGTGCTGCGGTTCCGGGGAGACGTTTCCCCACGGTCGCTCAGTCGTGGGCTGACTCATCGGGGCCGTTCGACCCCGTTGACGCCTGCTTCCAGGGACCGGGGTGAGCGTGGCCGCTGGCAGCGAGGACCGATATCGAACGCCGAGACGCGGAGGAAACCGGGGCATCCGAACCGACAGGAGAACTGCGTCATACCGATATAATGACAGGTATGGGTATTTAATATTGCTACCTTATGTCTGAGACGGGGTTACAGTCGGACCGGAATCCCCTTGCTGTCGAGGTACTCCTTGGTCTCGGCGATGGAGTACTCGCCGAAGTGAAAGATGGAGGCAGCGAGACCGGCGTCCGCGCCGGCATCGACGAACACCTCTTCCATGTCTTCCGGGCCGCCACAGCCCGAAGATGCGATGACCGGCGTCGAGACGGTATCACAGACGGCCTGCATCAGCGGGATGTCGTAGCCGTCTTTCGTCCCGTCGGCGTCGATGGAGTTGACGAACAGTTCGCCGGCCCCGCGTTCCTCCGCTTCGGTCGCCCACTCGACGACGTCCAGCCCGGTTCCCTCGCGGCCCCCCTTGACGGTGCATTCGAACCAGCAGGACTCGCCGTCGACCTCGGTGTAGTACTCGCCCTCATCGTCGAAGCGACGGCGAGCGTCGACGGAGATGACGATACACTGACTCCCGAAGGCCGCCGCGCCCTCGTTGATCAGGTCGGGCTCGGCGATAGCGCCGGAGTTGATCGACACCTTGTCCGCACCGGCCCGCAGCGTCTCTTTGATGTCGTCACGAGTGCGGATGCCGCCGCCGACGGTCAGCGGGATGAACACCTCGTCGGCCACGGCCGACACTGTATCGAGCATCGTCTCGCGGCCCTCGGCGGAGGCGGTGATGTCCAGGAAGACGAACTCGTCGGCGCCGGACTCGTTGTAGGCCTTGGCCATCTCTACCGGGTCGCCAGTGTACTCCAGGTCCTCGAAGTTGACTCCCGTGTACACCGCCGCGTCCCCGTTCTCGTCCACGTCGACGTCGATACAGGGGATGATCCGTTTCGTGAGCGTCATTCGATACCTGTGGGTTCGACGCAACGCCGTTTGACCGTTTCGACTGGTGCAAGTGTCTGGCCGAGTACGCAGTGACAATCCGACAGCTACACGTACGACGCACCAGAATCACCGCTCATGGCAGACGACCACCACGAAGAGGACCGGCCGGATTACGACCCTGAACACGTCGAACTGCCCGCGCGAGAACCGCCGCTTCGGTCGACGGCCCCACAGAGCCCGTTCACCATGTCGCAGGTCGGGACAGGGCTCGGCGTCCTGCTGGTCGGACTGGTGCTTACGTTCGGTATCGCGCTGGCGCTGGCCTGAGCAGGTCGGTATGACCACGTCGGCCGCCAGGGATATCATTTCTGATACTTCTGGGGAGAGTATATAGGTTTCCGCGCGAATAACTGTTGTACAATGTCGCCCCAGTCAGGCGCGAGTACAGCGGTCGCAACGGGAACGTCAGTGGCGACCGCTGGGACGCGCGCTGGCCGAGAGGCGACCAGCGCTGCTCGGGACCGACTGGACGCCGATCGGGTGGACTTCTGTCAGGTGTTTGCCAGCTCCGGGTTCGACCCCGAAGCCGTTCTGGCGGGCGTGAATGCGCTCGTCGACGACGAGACAGCCGTTGTCGGCTGCACGGCTGGCGGAACGTTCACTGAGGAGCGAACGATGGACGCCGGCGTGGCCGTCACGCTCGTTACCAGTGATTCGTTCCGGTTCGATACGGCCCTTGCCGCCGGTCTCAGCGAGAACACCCGTGGGGCTGTCAGAGATGCTGTCCGAGCGCTTCCCGACGATATCGAGGAACCCTACCAGTCAGCGATCGTCCTCCACGACGGGCTGTCGGGCGTCGGTGAACAGTTGTCGCTGTCAGTCCAGCGACGGCTTGGCCCCTATGTCGAATTCGCAGGTGGGGCAGCGTCTGACGGTCTCCGGATGGAGTCGACACCAGTGTTTTGCGACGAGTCGGTTGTCGACGACGCAGTCGTTATCGTACTCGTCTCCGGCGAAAAGCGTCCGATCATTACCGTCAACCACGGCCACAGCCCCATCTCAGAACCGTGGGAGGTAACCGAGGTCTCCGGGAACGTGGTTCACGAACTCGACGGTGAACCAGCGTTTGCGGTATGGAAAGACGCTGTTCGAGACCACGCTGTGGAGACAACGGGGGTAGCCGTCGACGACGTCCCAGTCGGTTCGACGGCGCTCAGGAAGCTCATGGTCGAATGCCTGTTCGGTATCGACCAGGGTGAAACCTACAAGATCCGCTGGCCCCGGACTGCGATTGAAGAGACTGGCGCACTGCAGTTTGCCGTCGATATTCCGGAGGGAACTGTCCTCCGCGTAATGCATGGCAACAAAGCTGACCAGATCGCGTCCGCCGAACAGGCTGCTGCCGACGCTGTCTCGCTGTGTGACGGTCCCATCGCTGGCGCGTTCGTCTACGACTGCGCGTGTCGTCAGATTCTCTTCGACGACGCGTTTTCGGCGACTGTCGATGGTATCACATCGACCCTGTCGGCCCCAGTTGCTGGGTTTGAGACGTACGGAGAGCTGTGTATGCAGGCCGGACAACTCAGTGGCTTTCACAACACGACAACGGTGCTCTTTGCACTGCCGGAGTAACAGATGAATCGAACAGGACTCGTCTCAAAGTTCGCAGAAACGGTCGGCATCGAGAAGGCGTCGGCTATCGTCGACGACGCGATGGCTGACCTGGGTATCAGTGGCGACACGGAGATAGACGACACGGATGCACAGGATATCTGTGATATAATCCAGCACAACAACGAGGGATACGTCGCACTCGTCGCGAGTGAACTCCGCGTGCAGCTGGCGGCACAGGAACGGTTTGACGCGCTCCTGGGGAACATCCCAAACCCGGCTGTCGTCGTCGAGTTTGAGCAGCGAGAACCGTACGTCAAGTCGATCAACGAAGCGTTCGCGGACACGTTCGGCTACGACCAGACGGATGCAGTCGGAACGGAGCTTCGGACACTCCTCGCGCCGCCCGGAGCCAACTCCGAAGTCATCAGGACTGACTGGTGGGAACAGACCGGCCAGTCGGAGCAAGAGGTCAGGCGGACGACTGCATCAGGCGAGATACGGACCTACCTGTTCCGGAGTACCATCGTCACCCGTGACAGCAGCCAGCTGGAAGGGTACGGGATATACACCGACATCACTGAACGGAAGCGCCGCGAACAACAGCTGAAACACCAGAACGAGCGGCTTGACGAGTTTGTCAGTATCGTCAGCCACGACCTTCGGAACCCGTTGAACGTCGCATCCGGCCGCACCCACCTCCTGCTCGGCGACATCGAGGATGCGGCTGTTCGGGAGGGGTTACAGGAGGTCGCCGCGGCACACGAGCGGATGGCACGGATCCTCGATGACACGCTGACGCTCGCTCGTCAGGGGCGGGTCGTCGGAGAGACCACGAGCGTCTCCATCGAAGCCGTCGCAGCCGACGCGTGGCAACAGGTCGAAACCGGGGACGCAACGCTTACCATCGAAACCGACGCGACCATCGAGGCGGACGCCGAGCGCCTCCAGCAGCTATTCGAGAATCTCTACCGGAACGCCATCGAGCACGCGGGCGCGGAATGCACCGTCGTCGTGTCCGCGCCCGGGACACATGAGAACGGGTTCTCCATCGCCGACGACGGCCCCGGCATTTCACCGGATGACCGTGAGCTAGTGTTCGAACACGGCTACTCGACGAACTCGGACGGGACAGGATTTGGCCTGTCGATCGTTCAGAGCATCGCCGAAGCACACGGCTGGTCGGTCGCAGTCTCGGAGAGCGAGAGGGGCGGTGCGCGGTTCGATGTCCGCTGGTAATCAGGCCAGTTCGTCGTCGATGACCGACCGCAGGTCGGCGATGTCCGCAGCGTTGTACGCCAGCGTCTCGTCGTTGACCGTAATATCGAGTCCGTTCGAGTCGTTCGCCTCGCCCAGTTCCGTCACTGGGGCGACGCCGTCGAAGGCCTCCCGGACCGCCGCCGGGTCGGTCGTCTCGAACACGACCCGGCCGGGCCGCTCGTTGAACAGGAGTCGAGCCGGGGTACCGTGCTCGGTGGTCCCGATTCCGACCGACGCACCGGCGTCCTCGTGGACCATCTCGGCCAGCGTTACCGCGAGGCCGCCGTGGCTCACGTCGTGGCTCGCCAGTACGTGGTCGGCGTCGGCGACCTCGACAATCGTCTCGACAACGTCCGTTGAGTCCGCCGGGAGGGCGGGGAAGCGGTCGGTCCCGCCGAACTGCGCGGTGTACTCGGAGCCGCCGAGTCGCGGGTCGGCCTCGCCTTCCAGCGCGGTGTCACCGACGACGACGAGCGTTCCCTCGCCGGACAGCGACAGCGGCGGGGCGTCGTAGCCTTCCTTGACTCCGACCAGTGCGAGCGTCGGCGTCGGCGGAATCGGCCCGTCCTGTGAATCGTTGTACAGCGAGACGTTGCCGCCGACGACCGGCACGTCGAGGTCACTGCACATATCCGCCAGGCCGTCGACGATACCCTTGAAGCCGCCGTACACGTCCGGTTTCTCGGGGTTGCCGCCGTTCAGACAGTCCACAGCCGCATGGGGTGTCGCGCCCTTCGCGGCGACGTTCGTGGCGTTTTCCAGCGCGACGGCGCGTGCACCTTCGTACGGCGCGGCGTCGGTCCAGTTGGGGTCCGCACCGGCGGAAAAGGCCAGCCCGGTCCCGGCTTCGCGGATTGCGAGCAGGGCGGCGTCGTCGCCGGGCAGGACGCTCGTTCGGACCTGCACCTCGTGGTCGTACTGGCGGTACACCCACCGTTTGGAGGCGCAGTTCGGACTACCGACAATTTGCTCGAACGCCTCGTCCAGCGACACCGTCGGCAGGTCCCGTTCCTGTTTCGGTGGCGCGTCGCTGGGCAGGTCGTTCATCGGCGCGCCCTCACCGAGGAACTCCGCGTCCACGTCGACGACTGTCTCGCTGTCTCGCGGGCGCTGCCCGCTCGACTTGTCCGAGACAGTTGTCTCGCTCCCCTCGAACGTACAGACGTAGTTCGTGCCCGGCTCGGTGAGTTCGCCGATGACCGAACAGCCGAGGTCGTATCGCTCGGCGAGTTCGGCCACGCGGTCGACGTTCTCCGGCGCGACCTCGTACACCATCCGCTCCTGGCTCTCTGCGAGGAGAATCTCCATGGCGTTCATGTTCGGTTCACGCTGGTGGACGCGGTCCAGTTCGATGCGCGCGCCGAGGCCGCCCTTGGCGACCAGTTCGGACGACGCGCCGCCGAGGCCAGCGGCCCCAAGGTCGCGGGCCGACTCGACGAGTTCCTCGTCCAGCAGCGCCTCGTTGCACTCGACGAGTAGCTTCTCCGCGTACGGGTCGCCGACCTGCACGGCCGGTCGGTCCTCCGTTTCAGCGTCCTCCGCGAGGTCCTCGCTGGCGAAGGACGCCCCGCCGAGCCCGTCTCGCCCCGTCGCGTTGCCGACGAGAACGAGCTTGTTGCCCGGCTCCTGGGCTTCGGCAGTGATGGTCCGCTCGGGCTCCAGCAGGCCGATACAGGAGACGTTCACAAGTGGGTTCCCCTCGTAGTCGTCGTGGAAGGCGACGCTGCCGGCCACTGTCGGGACGCCGATGCAGTTCCCGTAGTGGGAGATGCCCTCGACGACGCCCTCGAAGAGATAGCGGGAGTGCTCACGGTCGAAATCGCCGAAGTACAGACAGTCAGCCAGCGCGATGGGGTAGGCCCCCATCGACAGCGTGTCGCGGACGATCCCGCCCACGCCGGTCGCTGCCCCGTCGAACGGGTCGACGTAGGACGGGTGGTTGTGGGACTCGACGCCCATCGTGATGTACATCTCCTCGCCGTCGCCGTGGGACGGCAGGGAGACGACGGCTGCGTCGTCGCCGGGGCCGATGACGACCTGATCGCCTTCGGAGTCGAACGCCGACAGCAGGGGGCGAGAGGAGCGATACGCGCAGTGTTCGCTCCAGAGGTTCTCGAAGAGAGCGGCCTCCGCCCGTGTCGGCTCCCGACCGATCTCCTCGACCACGAGTTCGTGGTCCGCGTCGGACAGGCTCATTACCTCCTCGTGGCCGCCCACAAGATAAGTCCCTTTCCATGCACCCGCGCTGGCAGGACGCGAACGTCCGGCAGCACACAACTCGCACCTGTCGAGGCGAGCGCCTGTTCAACAACCCGACACACCGTCCATAGCTGAGACTCACAGCTGAATACGAGTGGGCACCGGCATCGGCTATGGACTTTCAGGAGGGACAATATTGGTCTTTAGAATAGCTATCCCGCGTACAATTACCTCAAAATCTCTGGAGAGCCCATATCTCTCTCCTTTTCAAATCAGATAACTGGCCCTCGCAGTATATATGGCCGCTAGCCATACCCGAATGCAGTATGGGTGCTGCCGACGGTGACTGGCTGACGCTGGAAGGGAGTTCTTTCTCCGGCCGGTCCTTCTCCAGCGTGTGGGCGGTGGCGCTGGCGACCTACGGCGTCGGGGACGTGGTTACCACCATCGCCATCGTCTATTTCGTGCCGACGTTCACCGAGGCGAATCCCGCGATCCGGTGGGCGATCCAGTCGTTCGGCGGCGGCGGCTTCCTCGGCCTCAAACTCCTCGTGATATACTGCTGTCTCGGCGTGAGCATCTGGGGCGGCGTGCTCGAAGAAGACCCGTTGCTCTACTACGGTCCGCCGGTGCTTCTGACAGTGATGGGGCTCGCCGTGACCGGGTTCAACCTCAATCTGCTGTTTTCCTGAGGAACCGCCGTTTTACTGCCGGACTATTCAGCCGTCGCGTTGCCCGCGGTGGTCCCGTCCGACTGGTTGTTAGCCGGAGTCTCTGTCGGAGTTTCGGACAGGAGCGCGCTCGGCGGTGGGGAGGCACTGCCGCCGCTTTCGGTCGAAGTGGCGTCAGTTCCGTCCGGTGTCGACTCCGTCGGGCTTGGCGTCATCTCGGTGGCGGGCTCAGAAGTCGCGTCGCTGTTGTCGGTGAGACCGAGGGTCCCAACGCCAGCACCGACGACGGCGAGTAAAACGAGAAGGACCAGTCCCAGAAGCCGCTTGTTGTAGGTTCCGTCCGCATCCCGAAAGATATCGCTATCCATCTCGGCTCCGCCTCCGGCGGGCCGCGACGCCGCACTGTAAGTACTCCGATACCATCGTTTTTTGATAGGTTGTTGCTTTCTGTCGTGGAGGGACCCTCCACTATCCCACCAAGCCACCGATATCCCACCCAGTCGGCTCAGCTTACGATATGTCGCCCAGCAAACCGTATAACGTTTTCCATGTACTCAGCCGTCAGAACGGCACGCTCTCGTCGGACGATTCGTCCGCATCGTCCGTCCGGAGTTCACCGGTTTTCCGGTACCGCGTTTCGAGTTGCTGGAGTTTGTCGTTGATACTCGTACTCTGGTGGTGGCCAGGGCTCACGCGGACGCGGACAAGGTCGTACTCGTGGCGGTCCGACAGCCCGTTCCAGGCGCGAAACGCGCCGACAGTCAGCGTGTCGCTCTGGGGGCAGAACTCGGTCGTCGGCGTGAACTCGGCTCGCAACACGCTCCTGTCGTCCGTCTCACGGCCGTAGCGGAAGCCCGCGTCCGGGTGCCGATGGTCGAGGTTCAGCCGTGCGAGGTTGTACCCGAAAGTCATGTCGTACACGCCGCGCTCGTCGAACAGGTCCATCGTGAGTCGGTGGAACGCGGCGTGGTCGGTGCCGGTCAGTACTGCTGTCTCAGACAGGAACGGGCCGGGGTCAGGGTTGTGTTCGGGAACGAACGTCCCGTAGCTATCGAACCCGACGTCTGAGCCGCCACGGAGGCCGGAGAGAAGGCTCATACTGAATCGAACGGGCGGCATCCATCAGGACCTACTCCCGAACGTGTTCGGGGGAACCCCCTCACCGACGCCCGGCGAACGCTCAGGTGATGCCAGCAACCACACTCGACCTGCGCGAGACGCCGCCGCCGGAGCGACACTCGAAGATACACGACTCCTTCGAGGCGCTGTCCTCAGGGGAGACGCTTCGGATTATCAACGATCACGAGCCAAAGCCGCTGTTCTACGAGATGCAAGCCGAGGTCGAGGCGTTCGACGCGGCGAATTATCGGTGCGAGCAGGACGGCCCACAGAAGTTCGTCGCCGACCTTCCGAAACAATGAGCGAATCTACCGTCACAGAAACGGAGCGAGCAACGCTCGACGGCGACGGGGACGGCCGGACGAGGTTGTTCGACGGGGAGCCAAAGACCATCCGGTTGACACTCGATGCGGGCGAGTCGATTCCGGCCCACAAGCATCCCGGTCGGGACATCGTGTTCCTCCTCCGTTCGGGCGCCGTGGACCTGACGCTCGGCGACGAGACGGTGTCGCTCTCTCCCGGCGACGTCGTCCGGTTCGACGGTGACCAGGACATCTCCCCCGCCGCAACGGCGGACAGCGAGGCACTGCTCGTTTTGGCGTCGTCGGAGTAGGCTCACTCGAACAGGGAAATCGCGGTTTCGATCCGCTCGTCGTCCGCACTCCTCGCCGCGTCCTGTAGAGTTGCCCGGGGGACGGCGAGCAATCGGTCGACGAGCCGTTCGCTCAGTTTTTCGACCGCAAGCTGCTGGTCAGCCGTCAGTTCACCGTCCTGCTGTAGCTGTGACAGCGTCCGTTCGAGTTGCTCCCGCTGAATCTTCGCACCACGGCTGTCGATACGAGCGATCGCTTCTTCGACGTCGACAGGCGGCTCCGTGTTCTGATTCATCTGTGCCAGATGACTGTCACTGTCGCGTCGTCGGTCTCAACACTTTCGTACTCGTATCCTCTGTCCTCGAGTTTCGGGTAGAGGTGCTGTGGGGCGCGGTCGTTGAACTGGACGAGGACGATGTCGTCGTCAAGGTCCGCAAGCCGCTCTAGTGTCTGCTTGAGCGGCTTTGGCGGCCCCAGCGACTGCACATCGAGGCGTTCCGTCGGCGCGTCACCGGGCGCACCAGTTTCCGAAATCAGGGCCGCGATTTGCTCTGTTGGCTGGTGGTTCGACGTCATGTGTTCGCGTTCGGTTGTGAACGGGCCGACCCTTTCCCCGAACATATTCGGCCACATTGCCAGCAGGGACAAGGTCGTACTACACAGCAATGAGCGGAATACCTGCCGACGTGGACGCAGACGCCGCCCCGCCGATGACGGTCCCGCTGCGTCATTTCGTCGTCGCGCTGGCGTTTCTGGTCGCCGGTGTCACCGTCGGCGTCGTCGAGGGCCGTGCTGGCCACCTCGCACAGGTCCACCTCCTGCTCGCGGGGTGGGTCTGTCTCACCATCATGGGCGCACTGACGCAGTTCGTCCCGGTCTGGTGTGGCATCGAACTCCACTCGCGCCGCCTCGCTGCAGCGCAGTTACCACTCGCTGCGGTCGGGTTCGCGGGTCTGGCCGCTGGCTTCCTGACAGCGACTCCTGCCCTGCTACCGGTCGCCGGCGCGTTCGCGCTGATCGGCGTCTGGACGCTCTGTTACAACATCGGACGGACGCTACTCGCTGCGGAGCCCGACGTCACGGCGATTCATTTCGGCTGGGCACTGGTGTTTTTCGCCCTCGTGACGGCCGCCGGGATAGTGTTGGCGCTGGATCACGCTGCCGGCGTCCTCCCGATTTTGGGAATCGGCCGGCAGGGGCTCTTGCTGGCCCACGGGACACTCGCCGTGTTCGGTGCTGTCCTGACGACTGTCGCGGGTGCACTGGCACAGCTCGCCCCGATGTTCACGCAGGCCGACACAGGCAGGGTCGATGCAGCGGTCCAGCGGGCGGAGACGGCCGTCTATCCGTTCGGCGTTCTTGCGCTCGCCGGCGGTCGCCTAGTTGGGTCACCCGTTCTGGCCCGGTTCGGCGCAGTTCTCGTCGCTGCTGGCCTTGGCGCGGTGGCGGTGCTCCTGGCACGACAGCTCGTCGGTGCGCGTGTCGAGTGGTCGCCGATGCTGACCCGCTATAGCGTCGCGGCGCTGTCGCTGTTTCTCTGGGCAGGGCTGACGGTGGTCGCGTGGTGGAACGACCCGCTGGCGTACGCCGGGCTGCTCGGTCAGCCGTCGACGGTGCTGCTCGTCGGCGGCGTCGGCTTCGTCGTCCTCGGGACGCTGTATCACGTCGTCCCGTTTATCGTCTGGGTCCACCGGTACAGCGACCGCCTCGGCTTCGAGGACGTGCCGATGGTCGATGACCTGTACGACCACCGAATCGCGGCAATAGATGGTGTGGCGCTGACAGTTGCGTACGGCCTCCTCGTGAGCAATCAGTGGCTCGAGACACCGGACAGCACGGCGTTAGTCGCCGGGGCGCTCGCGTTTTTCGGGACTGTCCTGTTCGCGGGGAACCTCGTCGCCGTCCTCGTCGAACACAGCCCGCAATCGCTACCAACACTCCTGACCGGTCGTGGACGCACGCCCGCCGAGGACCCGTAACTCAGTTCGTCGTGGTCGGCTGGTCAGTATACACCGAGTAGGTCAGAATAAAGAACCCAGCAGCGGTGAACAGTTCTTCGACAGTGACGCTCTGTGCGACCGGCATGCCGACGAACTGGTGGAGGCTGCCGCCGAGTATTGCACCCAGTGTGACGAACCCGATACCGAGACAGAGCGCTCGCATCGCCGGTGCCCGAGTGCGGCGGTATGCGCGGTATGTCAACGTCGTCAGTATCACACCGCAGAACAGCGTGACTGTCTTCATCCCGATTAACAACACTGCGTTCGCTCCAAGCATGGCTCTGATTGACACGTCCTGATAAATATACCGTCCGTAGCGTTTCCAGTCGGTGAGAATACCAGTGTCACGACACGATACGGACCAGTTGCCCGCTCCGGCCGAAATCGAGAAGCGAGAGGCGACGAGATTGCTGCGCGGGTACGTCGCGTGGTCACTACCGAACGTACAGCGAGTACAGGATGATACCCAGGCCGATGGCCGTCAGTGAACTCGACGTGAAGACGCTCACGGAGAGCAGTTGCTGACCGAGATACCTGCCGACAACGATATCGAGAACGCCACCAATAAATGCGCCAAGGGTCACCACACCGAACCCGTAGGTGAGCCACTTGTGCTGGGGGCTTTTCGTCCGGCTGTACGCCTGATACGAGTAGTACGTAATCAGTCCGCCAAGAATGAGGATCAGTGTCTTCGAGACGACGATGCCGACCTGTGAACTTGGAATGTGTACCATGGTTATGTCTCCTTTCGCACCTCGGACCAGAGGTTTTCGAGCCGTTGGTCCGGCGTCCGAGCGCGGTGTGAGATGTCGACGGTGAGCGACAGTTCCTCGTCGAGACTGATGACGACCTCCTCAAAGTCGATCGCGTATCGGCTCGCGTGTTGGCCGTCCGACCGGACTTCGACGCCCTCGTACAGCAACGAGGACTCGGTCAGTAGTTCGAGCTTTCGGTAGGTCGTCGATAGCGGTACGCCGCTCCGGTCGGATATCTCGCTCGCCGTCAACGGTTCCTCCAGTACGCTGACAATGGCGCGACAGTCCTCGTCGTCGAGTGCGTCGAGGACCGTCTGTAACTCCGGCGTCTCCTCGTCAGCGAAGGGGTCCCGGACCATCCTTGCTCGACACTGCCCGCCCAAGACGTTTAATGTAACCGACTTGGGAGCGCTTACCGCCCGACACAGCCGACGTTTGCGCCACACAGCACGCAATATATGGGGGACTTATCTGTAACCGTTCGTTCGTTCCCAGCAACTGAGAACGCTTCTGTCGGTCTGAGAACTCCCTTCGGGGGTTTATACTGTGGTGTCTTATCCACAGTTGCTTATGGAAGACCAGATTGGCGCACCCGGATCGGGCATCTCCCGTCGTGACTTCGTGAAAGCCTCCGGCCTCGGTGGCACGGTCGCGCTTGCGGGCTGTACCGCCCCGGGTGAGGTTCCGACCGAAGAGTCAGTCGACACCAGCACAACTCCAGCACAATCCGACAGCGACCTCCCGACCACGTCGCCGCCTGAGATCGTCAACGTCGACGAACAGGGTGGCGAAGTGACGCTCTCCTCTGTCCCGGCCAAGCACGAGGCCCATCCCGGCGAGTCGATGGGCGGCCCGGTCGAACTGCCAAAGGTGTGGGCGTTCAAGGCCGACGACGGCGAACCGAGCGTTCCGGGACCGATTCTCCGGACGACGGAAGGCGAGGACATGGAGGTCACCTTCGACAACACGGACGGCATGCGCCCGCACACGGTCCACTTCCACGCCGTCCAGAAGCAGTGGGAAGACGACGGCGTCCCGACGACGACGGGCATCCGCATCGACCCCGGCGAGAAACACACCTACACGATCCCCGCGAACGTGACGGGCACGCATCTCTATCACTGCCACTACCAGACTCACCGCCACATCGACATGGGGATGTACGGCATCTTCCGCGTCGACCCGAAGGGCTACGAACCGGCCGACA
Source organism: Haloarcula hispanica ATCC 33960 (assembly GCF_000223905.1). Lineage (NCBI taxonomy): Archaea > Methanobacteriati > Methanobacteriota > Halobacteria > Halobacteriales > Haloarculaceae > Haloarcula > Haloarcula hispanica. The sequence goes on along the minus strand of NC_015948.1, from coordinate 1,890,548 downwards.
AGGAGTACTTCATGACGCTGAAGGAGTGGGACTCCCGACTCAACCGTCAGATGGCCGGCATGGACGCCAGCTACGATGTTCGCAACCGTCGCCCCGATACGTTCACGGTCAACGGCAAGTCCGCGCCGCGGACGCTGCATCCCGAGGACGGCTCGCCGATCATCGTCGAGCAGGGCGACACGGTGCGTATCCACATGTGTAATAACGGGTACATGGACCACCCGATGCACATTCACAACCACCGGTTCCAGGTGACCCACAAGGACGGCGGGAAGATTCCGGAAGCCGCCCGCCACGACCAGGACATCACCAGCATCCCGCCCGCCGGTCGGCACACTATCGAGTTCGAGGCCGACGCCGACCCCGGCATCTACCTCGCGCACTGTCACAAGGTCAGCCACGCGATGAACGGGACCTCCTACCCCGGTGGGATGATCACCGGTGTCGTCTACAAGGAGGCGATGGACACCGACATCTTCAAACAGCTGATGGACTACGCCGGCTACGAAGCGTAAGACGGCGTTTCGATAGGCTGCGTGAGTTGATTGGTCTTTTCGCGGGACATCTCGGCTACATTCGAATAGCAGACTTTCCTTTTAAGCCACGCAGGCACGACCCGTTAGTAAATCAGATACTGCTATACCAAAATTCGGAGTTCGGCTATTGCGACCACTTCCGGCAGCCACGAGCAACTCGACTGTGACCGCTATCCTCCAGTCTCACTCTGTGCTTGCACAGCTCCCGCCCAGCGTCTGGACGGCAAACGCTGTATTCCAATCGAACTGAAACGCCGTTGACCGAGTGGTTCCCAGTAGCTGAGAACACGCTAGTCCCGTTTTTCTTGGGGAGTCTAACAGAGGGGTATGGAAGAGTTCGACCACGAGGTAGACGCCCCGCGCGGCGCAACGAGTCGCGAGTGGGAGGTGTTCGTCCGCGAGGACACGGCGGACCCGCTCACCCACGTCGGCAGTGTCAGCGCGCCGTCCGCCGACATCGCCAGAGAGCAGGCAGCGTCGCTGTTCGCGCGGACGGCCGTCACACTGTGGTTGTGTCCTGCCGACGAGACGCACCGCTACCAGACGGACGAGGCGACGCTCGGAACGGGGAACGCGGGGGACGACGCCACTATGAGCGTCGACGAGATGGAGTCGGAGACGCTCCGGGGTGAAAACCGATGATTTCGGTCTCGAAACTGCTCTGTGACCTCGACGCTGAGGGGGACGGCCTCCGGTACGACGCGGCCAACGAGTCGACCAAACGCCAGATCCGGGACGAGAAGCAGCGCCGGCCCGTCGTCGTCTGGAACGTCACCAAGCAGTGCAACCTCTACTGTGATCACTGCTATGCTGCCGCCGACACCGAAATCGCCGACGGGGAGCTCTCGACCGCGGAGGGGAAAGCGCTGCTCGATGACCTGGCCGACTACGGCGCGCCGGTGGTGCTGTTCTCCGGCGGCGAGCCGCTCGTCCGGCAGGACCTCGAAGAACTGGTCGCCTACGCGAACGAGGTCGGCGTCCGACCGGTGCTTTCGACCAACGGGACGCTCATCACCGAAGAGCGCGCCCGGTCGCTCAAGGACGCCGGGCTGAAATACGCTGGCGTCTCAGTCGACGGGCTGCCGGAGCGAAACGACGACTTCCGCGGGGTCGACGGCGCGTTCGAGGGCGCGGTTCAGGGGATAGAGAACTGCCTCGACGCGGGCCTGAAGACCGGACTCCGGTACACGATCACCGAGCGCAACGCCGCGGACCTGGAGGGCGTCGTCGACCTGCTGACCGACGTGGGCGTGGACCGCTTCTGCTTCTACCACCTGGACTACGGCGGCCGCGGGACCGAGATTGTCGACGCCGATCTCACGCCCGAGGACCGCCGGCAGGCGGTGAAGCGAGTCTGTGACATGACTCGCGAGTACCACGACCGCGGCGAGGAGATCGAGACGCTACTGGTCGGTAACTACGCCGACGCGGCCTACCTCGTCGAGTACGCCCGCGAGCACATGAGCGAGGCACAGGCCCAGCGGGTGTACGAGTACCTGCGGGTCAACGGCGGGGACCCGACCGGCGAACGCGTCGCCGACGTGGACTATCAGGGCAACGTCCACCTCACGCAGTTCTGGCAGGGGTACTCGCTGGGGAACGTCCGCGACCGCTCGTTCGGCGCTATCTGGGAGGACGAGTCGAACCCGCTTCTGACGGCACTCCGCAACCGCGAAGAGCACCTCACGGGGAAATGCGCCGACTGCCGCTACGCCGAGGTCTGTCGCGGCGGGTCCCGGCTCCGGGCGCTCACCGTGGAAGACGACCTGTTCGCCCCGGACCCGCAGTGTTACCTGGAAGACGAGGAGATCCACGGGTCGCCGCCGTTCGACACCGGTGAGCGCTCGGTGGCGAGCGGGAGCTCGGCCGACTGAGTCGGCAGCGTCTAACCCCATTTTAATCCCCACCAAGCTGAGGGGGCTCACTCATTCCTGCACACCAGTAATTGCAACATGCGACCGTCGATTGACGGTCGTATCGTCGGGAAGCACACGCTCAGTCTCGTGGGACAGATGGGCGTTCTTCGGGCACTCGGCCGCCTTGGACACGGCGGCCGGTTTGTTCTCTGTGAGAACGGGGGCGGACCGGGGCGTTTTTGCCCTGCCCCCCGTTATCGATACCTGTGCAGTCGGTTGAGCTACACGCGCACTCGTCGCTGTCGTACGACGGCCGGGACCCGGTCGAGCTCCTCTTAGAGCAAGCCAGCGCCGTCGGACTGGACGCGCTGGCCGTGACTGACCACGACGAAATCGACGCCAGCCTCCGGGCGGCCGAACTCGCCCCGGAGTACGGCCTCGTCGGGATTCCCGGGATGGAGGTCACATGTGCCGCCGGACACGTCCTCGCTCTGGGGATTCAGGAGGCGATTCCGCCACACCTTCCGTTCGAGGAGACGCTCGACCGCATTCGCGATCAGGGGGGACTCGCAGTCGTCCCACACCCGTTTCAGGAGTCCCGCCACGGCGTGCTGGAACACATCTCGAAGGCCGAACTCGCGACGGCCGACGCCATCGAAGTGTACAACTCGCGGCTGCTGACCGGACGGTCGAACCGGCAGGCCGAGCGGTTCGCCCGTCGCAACGGGTTGCCGATGACCGCCGGCAGTGACGCCCACATCGCGGAGATGGTCGGGCAGGCAGTCACCAACGTCGGCACGGACGAACGAACGGCCGACGCGATTCTCGACGCCATCCGCCAGGGCGAGACGACTGTCGAGGGCAAGCGGACGCCGTGGCGGATTAGCTTCCGGCAGGCCGCCGGCGGGGCGAAGCGACGCGTCAAGAACGGCATTGCGGAACTACTGCAGTGATGCAGGGAGCTGACCCAGATACCGTCGCCGACGCCCTCGACAGCGGCGACGCGCTGCCGGGAAGCGGCGGGTTCGCGGGCGAACTGGACGGAACGCTCCTCCGGGACGTTCTCGGGCGATACCCGCTGTTCGTGGAGCGGACTGTTTCTGACGGGGAGCCTCTCGACCCCGGGCAGTGGAGCCGCGACCCCACCGCGCTGGCCGATCCGCGGTCGTTCCCCGCCGGTCATATTCGGGACGACAACGGGACCCGGCAGCGGTGGTCGCTCCCGTCGCCCGACCCGTTCAGCGACCGCGAGACAGCCATCAATCGGGTTCGCGAGGCTGTCGAGACGAGCATCGACGCCGTCGACACTGATTCTCTCGCTATCGCGTTCTCAGGCGGTGTGGACTCGGCGCTGCTCGCGGCTCGTCTCGACGCGCCGCTGTACGTCGCGGGCTTCCCGGACAGTCACGACGTTGAGGCCGCTCGGTCGGCCGCCGACCTGCTGGGGACCGAGGTCCGTGTGGTCGAACTGACTCACGAGGCTATCGAGCGGGCGGTCCCCGAAATCGCCCGTGCCACCGGACGGACGAACGCGATGGCGGTCCAGATTGCGCTCCCGCTGTACCTCGCCGCGGAACGGGTCGCCGCCGACGGCTTCGACCGGCTGGCGCTCGGCCAGGGGGCCGACGAGCTATTCGGCGGCTACGCGAAAGTCGCCAAGGCCCCCGAGGACCCCCGCGTAGAAGCCGACACCGTCCGCGGGGCACAGCGGGAGGTCATCGCCTCGCTCCCCGACCAGCTGGAGCGGGACGTGCTCGCCCTGCGGGCCGCCGGCGTCGAACCGGTGACGCCGCTGTTACACGACCGCGTTGTCGAGGCCGCGCTCCGACTGGACGGCGACCTGCTCGTCGACGGCGAAACGCGGAAGGTCGCGCTCCGGGCGGCAGCGCGCGGATCACTCCCCGACGAGATCGCAAACCGGGACAAGAAGGCCGCACAGTACGGCTCACTCGCCGCCCGGGAACTGGACCGTCTGGCCCGACAGGCCGGCTACAAGCGCCGGATGGACGACCACGTCACGCAGTACGTCGAGTCGCTCGTGGAATGACACGGGCGGTGTCCTTGCAGTCAGCCCCGTGAATAATAATATGTAATTAGGTTTTAGTGTGCGGCGTCGATAGTTGTTCTCGAATGATAGGTGTTCGATGTGAACGCCGCCCCAGCGAATCCCTGGCAGTACAGTGGGGTGGGCCGTAATGACACGACACCGGCGGTCAGTCGTCAAGGCCGTGAGCTACCGACTATTCGCGACCAGCGTCGTGTTCGGCATCGCCTTCCTGTTTACCGGTGAACTCGGGTCGTCTGCGAAAATCGGGCTTTCAGCGGCGGCTGCTAAGACAGTCCTGTACTACGTGTGGGAACGACTCTGGGCGAACATCGACTGGGGAGTCAGTGAGGCGTAAGTCACTCGCCGACAGCACCGATTGCCTGCTGGCCGACCTCGACCACGTCAGCCGGGAGTTCCTCGCTCCGGTCCTGTAAGTCGTCAATAGAAAACCATTCCCAGTCATCAGCTGGTTGTTCGCCTGGCCCCGGTGTGATGTCGCGGCTATCTGCCCGGCCGTAGAAGATGAAGTCGATGTGCTGGTGGCCGACCTCGCCTTCGGCGTTCACGTTGATGTCCTCCAGCAGGAAGTGCTGTGGTTGGGGCATCGACTGGACCGTTTCGCTTTCGATGTCCTGCTGTGGGGCAATGAGGGCCACGTCGAGGCCCAGTTCCTCGCGCGTCTCGCGGAGCGCGGCCTCGTGGGGGAGTTCGTCGCGGTCGATGTGGCCGCCGGCGGGCAGCCACATGTCGAGCTTACTGTGTTCGTGGAGCGCGACACAACCCTCGCTAACGACGTAGACGGTCGCGACAAAATGCCGAGTAGTTTCCATACCGACGGCACGGCACAGTCGGTGGTTTAGGTTACGATACCGGTTACGGGTGGATGTTGTCCTCAGCTTCCAGCAGTTCGTGGTAGCGGTTGCGGATGGTGACCTCGGAGATATTGGCCACTTCGCTGACCTCGCTCTGAGTCACCTTCTCGTTGGTGAGCAGCGAGGCGGCGTACACCGCAGCGGCGGCGAGGCCGACCGGCGACTTCCCGGAGTGGACGCCCTCTTGCTTGGCGTTCTGGAGCAGCTGGCGGGCGCGCCGTTCGACCTCCTCGGAGAGGTCCAGGTCCGACGCGAACCGCGGGACGTAGCTCTCGGGGTCGGCCGGCTGGATTTCGAGGCTGAGTTCGCGGACCACGTAACGGTAGGTCCGGGCGATTTCGTCTTTCTCGACGCGCGAAACGCCGGCAATCTCATCGAGCGACCGCGGCGTCCCGGCCTGTCGCGCGGCGGCGTACAGCGACGCCGTCGAGACGCCCTCGATGGAGCGGCCGGGCAACAGGTCTTCGTCCAGTGCGCGACGGTAGATGACGCTGGCCGTCTCGCGGACGTTCTCGGGCAGTCCGAGGGCACTCGCCATGCGGTCGATTTCGCCGAGGGCCTGTTTGAGGTTGCGCTCCTTGGAGTCGCGGGTACGGAACCGCTCGTTCCAGGTGCGCAGTCGCTGCATCTTCTCGCGCTGGCGCGAGGACAGGGAATTGCCGTACGCGTCCTTGTCCTGCCAGCCGATGTTGGTCGAGAGGCCCTTGTCGTGCATCATGTTCGTCGTCGGCGCACCGACACGGGATTTCTCGTCTTTCTCCTTCGAATCGAACGCGCGCCACTCGGGACCGGGGTCGATCTCGTCCTCCTCGACGACCAGCCCACAGTCCTCACACACCGTTTCACCGCGCTCGCTGTCGGACAGTAACGACCCGTTACACTCCGGACAGACGAGCGTCTCCGACTCCTCTTCGTCCGTCTGCTCTGTCTCCGTCTCGCGCTCGTTCGAGTATCGGCGGATGCTGGTATCGGTCATTTGTTGGGGGTGGGACAACCGGGTATCGTACCCGAAAAACGTGTTGTAGCCTACTGTTGTATCTACGGCGACTTAAAACTTTTGTCCGTTTCAGAAGTCCAATTTTCCGAAGGGGAAACAAGAGTTGGCAATTCTTGTGTATTCGCTTCCACAATTATTAACTATGCTATATATCTGCCCGGTGTTTCGAAACGCTTACCGCGCATCCAGCACTCCGGCCCGACATGAGCGACCCCGCCGTCGATCCCGAGGAGGTCCGGCACGTCGCCGACCTCGCCCGTGTCGACCTCGCAGACGACGAGATCGAGCGGTTCACCGAGCAGCTGGGCGACATCCTCGACGCGTTCGAAGCGCTCGATGACGTCCCAGAGACAGAACGCGAGGCCGAACTCTCGAACGTGATGCGCCCCGACGAGACACGCGAAAGCCTCTCACAGGAGGAAGCGCTCCGGAACGCCAGCGACACCGAGGAAGGGCAGTTCAAAGGGCCGAAGGTGTCGTAGATGACGGCGTACAACGGCTACATCACCGACGAGACCATCGAGGGCGCGGACGACGGCCCGCTGGCGGACAAGACCGTCGCGGTCAAGGACAACATCTCCACCGAGGGCGTCCGGACGACCTGCGGTTCGGCGATGCTCGAAGACTACGTCCCGCCGTACGACGCAACGGTCGTCGAGCGCCTGAAAGACGCCGGCGCGACCATCCCCGGCAAGACGAACATGGACGAGTTCGGGATGGGGACGACCACCGAGACGTCGGCGTTCGGGCCCGTTGAGAACCCCGTCGCCGAGGGCCGGGTGCCGGGCGGTTCCTCCGGTGGCTCGGCCGCTGTCGTCGCCGCTGGCGACGCTGACCTCGCACTCGGCAGCGACACTGGCGGCTCTATCCGCTGTCCGGCCGCCTTCTGTGGCGTCGTCGGTATCAAGCCGACCTACGGGCTGGTTTCCCGATACGGCCTCGTCGCCTACGCCAACAGCCTCGAACAGATCGGCCCCATCGCGCCGTCTGTTGAGGGCGCTGCGGAACTGCTGGATGTCATCGCCGGGCCGGACGAACACGACGCGACGACGCAGGAAGCGCCCGAGAGCGACGGCTCCTACGCGGCGGCCGCCGACGGCGACGTCGACGGACTCTCTATCGGCGTTCCGACGGAACTGCTGGACGGGGCCGACGAGGACGTCGTCGAGACGTTCTGGGCGGCGATGGACGACCTCGAAGCACAGGGTGCGAGCTACCACGAGGTCGACCTCCCCTCCGTCGAACACGCTGTCGAGGCGTACTACGTCATCGCGATGTCCGAGGCCTCCTCGAACCTCGCGCGGTTCGACGGCGTCCGGTACGGGCAGTCCGGCGGCTACGACGGCAACTGGAACGAGTCCTTCGCGAACGCCCGTGAGGAAGGCTTCGGCGAGGAGGTCAAGCGTCGGATTCTCCTCGGAACCTACGCCCTTTCGGCGGGCTACCACGACAAGTACTACAAGAAGGCCCAGGACGCTCGTGCGTGGGTCAAACAGGACTTCGACGAGGCGCTTGAGGACGCCGACGTGCTCGCCTCACCCACGATGCCCGTCCCCCCGATGAAACGCGGCGAGAGCCTTGACGACCCGCTCACGATGTACCTGGCAGACGCCAACACGACGCCGGTGAACCTCGCGAACCTCCCGGCCGTCTCCGTCCCCGCCGGCGAAACCGACGACGGGCTACCTGTGGGGCTGCAACTGGTCGGCCCGGCGTTTGGTGAACGCGAAATAATTCGGGCCGGCAGCGCGCTGGCCTGAGGCAGGGCCGGACCCTCCCGTACGCTTTTTGTTCGTCATAACGAACGAACAATTATGGCTCCCCGCCCGTCCACTACGTGGTCCCTCCGCGCACGCCTCCTCGCGCTCGTAGTGGTGCTCGTCGCCTTTGACGCCGTGGCTGTCGCCGTCACGTACGTGCTGGGCCACGTCGCGTTCGGTCTCCTGCCGCTGGTCGGCTACGATACCGGGACGCTGTTCTGGACGATGGGGTTCGATATCGTGCCGCTGTGGCCCGTCGTCCTCGTCGGGACGCCGCTCGTGCTCGCCGTCCAGTCCATCTACGGCTACCGGATGACGCTCCGGGATTCCGGAACAACTGCGACCGAATCTAGGGCGTCCGATCCTGAATCCGTCGACGCGATGCGGGCGAAGATACGGCGTAGCGAAACCGCCGACCGCCTCCGAGAGCGAGTGGCTCGGCTGGCACAGACGGCGGATATGGTGACACCGGACGTGACAGTCATCGACTCGGAGACGCCCAACAGCTACGTCGCCAGCCGGCCCGGCGAACAGACGCTGGTCGTGACCACGGCGCTCGTCGACCAGCTCGACGACGCGGAACTCGACGCCGTCATCGCCCACGAACTGGCCCACCTCAAGAACGGCGACGCGTTCGTCATGACTGCGGCCGCGTTCCTCCCGACCGTCAGCGCGCTGTTTACTCGCACGCTCGGAAAGACGCTGCAGTACTCGATGTTCTTCCACTGGTTCCTCGGCGGCGACGACGAGGACGGGACGTGGGTCGCTGGCGGGAACATTCACCTCGTGATGCTGCTCTTCGCTGTCATCGCGATACCGGTCACGGCGACGCTGTATCTCGCCAGCACAGCCTGTTACCGGCTCCTCTCACGGATTCGGGAGTACGCCGCGGACGCGGGCGGTGTCGCCATCTGTGGCTCCCCGGCAGCACTCGCCAGCGCGCTGGAGACGCTGACAGACGACCAGCGTCCGACCACAGACATCCGAACCGCCGAGACCGGTGTTCGAGAACTCTGTGTGATCCCACACGCCATTGCGTCCGACGAGCAAACTCCGCCGGAGGGGCGGGCCGAACGGCTCGCTCACCGCTGGCGGAGCGTCTCCGAGCGGCTGCTGCCCGGGTCGCATCCAGATGTCGCTGACCGCATCGCTGCTCTGGAGGACCACCAGTCCGCCCTCGACCGGCGCGGGCAGCCGTGACGAAGGGGTACAGTTTACTCGCCGGCGACCCGAGAGAGCGTATGAGCGACGACGCCGAGGGGCGACTCAGCTGGCTCCACTGGCCAACGGTCCTGAAAGGGCTGGCGCTGGGAGTCGGGGCCGGCCTGATACTGGCCGTGTCACTGGGGGATTTCTATCTTGGAATACTGCTTGGCACACTCAACGGGCTCGCTTTCGGTATCGGCTGGTCGCACTCGCGGGCCTGAGTTACGCGACGCAGACGCTGTGCCGGCGACAGCTACAGCACGCTGTCGTACACGTCGGCTAGTTTGTCGATAGCGTGCTCGACGCTGATCACGTCCCGCCGGGCGAGACAGCGCTCCCGAAGGTGTTCGCGTTCGTTGAGGACGCGCTCGATAGCCCGACGGAAGCCGTCGATGTCGCCTTCGTCGTAGGAGTAGCCGGTTTCGCCGTCCTCGATAGTGTCGCTGAGTGCGCCAGCGTCGACACCGGCGACGGGCGTCCCACAGCAGTTTGCCTCCAACGCGACCAGACCCTGCGTCTCGACGGGGCTGGGGAACGCGAACACGTCGAGTGTCGAGTACAGTTCGGGCAGTTCTGCACGGTCAAGAAATCCGAGAAACCACACGTCGACGTCGCTGTGCTCGGCCGTCGCTTCGAGCGATTCACGGGCCGGGCCGTCACCGGCGAACACGACAGTCACGTCCAGCCCCTCGCAGGCGGTGATGATGTCCTCAAGGCACTTCTCGTAGCCGTGGCGGCCGGTGTAGCCGACGATAGGGCTATCGGGGAGGTCGTAGCGGTCCCGGAAGTCGGCCGTGTCGACCGGTTCGAACACGGTCGTGTCGACGCCGTTCGGAACGACGGTCACTGTCGTATCGAGGCCGATAGCCTCCCGGAGGTGAGTCGCCGCGCGCTCGCTTGGCGCGATCACGGTGTCGGCACGGCCCAGGAACCAGCGTTCGTAGCTCTCGGCGCTGGAGCGGACCGCTGACTCGACAGCGCCGTTGAACGAGACGTACTCGGCGTACTCGCTCGTCGGCGTGTGATACGACGCGACGAACGGGATGTCGAGTTTGCCCGCGAGTCGCTGGCCCGCCATCCCGAGGCTGAAAGGCGTGTGGGCGTGGACCAGTTCGGCGTCCCGGACACCCTTCGGTATCTGTGGCATCCCCAGGCGAAACCCCTCGTAGAAGGGGAACGGAAGGCTCCGGACCGGATACTCGTTCTCTGATGGGTCGTGATTGCTTTTCGGGTAGACCACGCCCATGCGACCGCCGCGGTCGCGCCAGCGGTCCCGCCACGTCTGGACCGTGTAGGTCACCCCATTGACGGTCGGCAGGTACGTGTCGGTGAACGTCGCGACGTGCGGCAGTGTCATCGCCGCGGCGTAGCAGGACCAGGCCTTAAACCGTTGCCATTGGCACGCCATCAGTCAGACAGTTGTCACTATCTGGCGGGTGCCAGAGTTCTTTTGGGGGACCGTGGCACAGTTGAGGTAATGGATCGGGACGGCTGGCTGTACGCCTGGGCAATCGCATCGGTCGCGTTTGGCGCGGGCTCGTTGCTCGTTCCACTGTATTTCGTCGCCATCGGCGGCGAGACGTTCATGCTGGGCGTCCTCGCCGGGGTGGCCGCCGCCGCGGGTGCGCCGGGGGCACTCATCTTCGGACGCGTCGCTGACAAAACGGGGAAGCGCCGGTCGCTCGTCCTCCTCGCACTGGGGCTGGCGACTTCCGCGTTGTTGCTCGTCTTGCTCACCGAACAGCCGTGGCTGGTCATCGTCGGCAACGGCCTGCTGTGGTTCGCGGCCGGCGCTGCCGCGCCGGTGCTGACGCTGCTTGTCACCACCGGAACCGTCGAGCGGGACTGGCCGGCCCGGTTCGCCGTCCTGAACCGCTACCAGGGCTGGGGCTGGGCCGGCGGGTTAGTCCTCGGTCTCGTGTGGACGGCGCTGCTCTCCGGACCTCTCGGAGAGATCCCCGCACAGCAGTCGCTGCTGTGGCTGTGTGCGGCCGCCGTTGGCCTGTCGGCGTTCTTCGGGGCGAAGTGGCTGCCGTCCGACCCCGACGAACTCGACCGGCCGCGGGCCGGTCGGATGGCGCGGGCCATCGCCCGGTCGCGCCGGCTCCCGGTCCGAAGTGCGACGTTCCCGGTCGGTCCGGGGCGGCTGTACTGGCTCACGCGGTCGATACACCCCCGAGAAGTCGCGGCCCGGTTCTCCCCGTCGCTGACCATCTACTTCGGGGCCGTCATCGCCTTCTTCGTCGGTTTCGGCGTGTTCTGGGGGCCGTTGCCGCTGTATCTCTCGCGGACGCTCGGCTACGAGTCGGGACTCGTCTTCGCGCTGTATCTCGTCTCCAGCGTCGGCTCGGCGCTGTGGTACGACCGCGCTGGCGCACTCGCCGAACGCTACAGCCCGAGCGGGCTCCAGGTCGGGGGCCTGCTGGCCCGCGCCGCGCTTCATCCGGCTGTCGCCGTCGTGGGGCTCTTGCTGTCTGCGACGCTCGTGGGAACGATCCTCAACGGTATCGTGTTCGTCCTCATCGGCGTCGCCTGGGCCGTCATCGCCGTCACCGCGGCCAGCGTCGTCACCCAGCTCGCGCCGCCGGCGATTCGCGGCGAGGCGCTCGGGCTCTACACCGCTATCTCCGGGCTGGCAAGCGGCATCGGGTCGCTACTCGGCGGCTGGCTCGGCGGCTACGACTTCCTGCTCGCGTTCGCCGTCGCCGGCGCGCTGGTGTTGGTCGGTGCGGCACTGGTCGCGGTCGTCTGGCGGCGCTCGCCAGCGGTGTCGGTCGACAGCGAGCCGCTATCGGCATAACAATCGTCGGCTTCGAACGACCCTCAGGCTAGCTCTTCGTACGTCTCGACAAGCCGCCGGCTGACCCGGTCTAAGCTGTGTTCTCTGGCCGTCTCTTTGGCGTTCTCGCCCAGTTGCTCCCGCAGGTCGGGGTTCTCGGCGAGACGCTCCAGCGCCTCGCGGAACTCCGCTTCGTCCGCACAGATGAGACAGTCGTGGCCGTCCTCGTAGTACTCCCGGAACACCGGGATGTCCGAGAGGACGACCGCCTTCCCGCAGGCCATCGCCTCCAGCACGGCGATGCCCTGGTTCTCGGCCTTCGTCGGGAACAGGTACACGTCACCGGCCCCGAACGCCCCGCGGATGTCCTCGATCCATCCGGTGAAGGTCACGTTCTCGGGCGGGTCGTTCACCCACCGCGAGACGGTCCTGGAGGCCTGTGGCCCGGCGTCGTAGGGGCCGAACCACGCGAAGTCGTGCTTCGTCTCTTGGGCGAGTTCACAGAACGTCGTCAGCCCCTTGCGCTCGAAGACGTTGCCGACGGCGAAGACGACCATCCCGTCGAGGTCGTAGCGCTGCCGGTAATCCTGGCGCAGGTCCTCGTAGCCCGCCAGTGCGTCGATGTCGACCCCGTTTGTCATCGGCCGTATCGGCGCGTCGACGGGATAGGATTCGAGGATATTCTTCGTGTATTTGGAGGGACAGAGGACGAGGTCGGCCTGGGAGTAGAACCATCGGAGGTAGCGACCCAGCGCCGGCGCGACCAGGTTCGACCCGCGGAAACTGTCCCGGAAGTCCTCGCGGGTGACGTGGGCGTGCAGGACGAGCGGGATGTCCGCCTGCGCCGCGTGCTGTGCCACGGCGACGGAGCCGGGTCCGATCATGTTGCAGTGGGCGATGTCGAACTCGCGGAACACCGGGTCGTTGAAGGCGATATTGCCACCCAGTGCCCACGCCGGATGGCCCTCCTGCCAGGGCGTCGTCTCCACCTCAATGTCGGTCTCGGACAGCGCCGCCCGCTGGTGGTCCACGGCGGTGCCGATGCCCGACCGGTCGAGGCGGTCGGCCAGTTCGAGATAGTTCAGGACGCGCACGTCTCGGGCAACTCTGTCGGGGCCGAAAATCCTATCGACTTCACTTGTGGAGGGTGTGATTAGAAGCGTTTACTTACCAAACAAACGTTCAGAACAGCCAGAAAGCCCCCGCGCTATCGACTCCCGCGGCTCGCTGTGCGCTTCCCTCGCTCACTCCGTTCACTCAGTCCAGTGCTTGCTTCACCGGGGTTCGTCGATAGCGCGGCCCCTTTCAGTCCCACCCGTGTCGGCTGGTCGAACAGTCACAGGTGGGACTGAAAGGGGCGAGACGCTGGGCGTTCGAGACGAAGCAAGCACTGCATGAGCGACGGTAGGGAGCGAAGAAGCGCGCAGCGAGTGCGCGGCGCTCCGCGCCGCGACCACTCGAACGGCGAGCGAAGCGAGCCGTGAGAGTCGCAGTAGCCCAGCGTCTCGGGGCTTTCCGGCTGTTCACAAAGCTACCAAATCGTACGGCGACCATTGCTAGCTCGTTCGGAAGGCATTTTCCCGCCGCCGACCCAGTACCGCCAATGACGGACGAGGCGACCATCGCCCGCGAGCGGATCGAGCGCCTTCAGTCGCTCGCTCGCGAGGCCGTCCAGGCCGGCAACGAGGAGCGCGCCCGGTCGTACGTCCGCCGGGCTCGCCGGGTCGCCGAACGCCACCGGCTGCGCCTGCCGCGGTCGTTCGAGCGGTCGACGTGTGACGCCTGCGACACGTACCTGCTGCACGGACACAACGCCCGATCCCGGACCCAGTCCGGCCACGTCGTCATTACGTGTGACTGTGGGTCACAGTCCCGCTATCCGTACGACTGAGGATTCTTTACGACTGCTGGTTTTAAGGGGCTGTCTTCGCTAAACGGTGTACATGAGTGACTCTTCTCGACAGTCGCGGATACACGACCTCGACGCGACGCTCCGCGTCGGCAAACACGGCATCGAATCCGTAGCGGACGAACTCGACGACCAACTGGAAAACACGGACCTCGTGAAGGTCAAGTTCCTCCGGTCGTCCCGGGGCGGCACGACGGCCGAGGAACTCGCTGACGACCTGGCCGAGATGGTCAACGCTGAGGTGATTCAAGTGCGGGGCCACACCGCGGTGTTCGAGAAATGATGCAGGTCCAACCGCTCACCGACCTACTCAATGGCTTCGGCGTACCGGCGGCCGGGTCCATCGCCTCGGCAGTGGTCTTCGTCGTCGCCTTCGTCCTCGTCTACGCATTGGGGAAGGCGATAGTGCTCCCCATCGTCGACCGCTCGCTCAAGTCACGGGACCTCGATACCCACGCACGGCGGCCGCTGAAGAAGGTCGTCAGCATCGGTGTCGTGTTCGTCGCCATCTCCGTCGCCTTCGGGATGGCCGAGTACGGGAACTTCCTGCAGTCGCTGGCAACCATCGCCGCCGCGGCGACGCTTGCCATCGGCTTCGCGATGCAGGACGTCATCCAGAACTTCGTCGCCGGCGTGTTCATCTACACCGACAAGCCGTTCCGGATCGGCGACTGGATCGAGTGGGACGGCAACTCCGGCGTCGTCGAGGACATTAGTCTCCGTGTTACCCGCGTCCGGACCTTCGACAACGAGCTGCTGACCGTGCCGAACTCGAATCTGACCGACGGCGTCATCAAGAACCCCGTCGCCAAGGAGCAACTCCGACTGAAGTTCGTGTTCGGTATCGACTACGACGACGACATCGACGAGGCGACTGAAATCATTCTCGACGAGGCTAGGGCACACCCGGAGATTATGGACGACCCCGAGCCATCGGTTCGCCTCGTTGAACTCGGTGACTCCTCCGTCGGACTGCAGTCCCGTATCTGGATCAAGAACCCGAGTCGGTCCGACTTCGTCAAGACGCGCGCCGAATACGTCAAGGCAGTCAAGCAACGCTTCGATGCCGAGGACATCAATATGCCGTACCCGAACCGGACCATCGGTGGCGGGCTGGAGATGACCGGACTCGACGGCGTCGTGGAGCCGGCCGACGACTGAACCGCACAGTAGCGTATTTTGGCTGTAAATGCCGGGGTATCTGGCTACCGTGTCGGTATCGCCATACTCGTGCTTCGGTCGCGGCCTCCGTCACCTCGGGACAGTAAGTCCATTCCGTTTACTGGCAGAACTAAGCCGCCGCTGTCGGACGGTTTGGGTGGAGAAGATCTGCGATGGGCGCTGCGGGATTTTCACCCGACTGCGAGACTCGCTCTCGCTCGTCTCGCGTGGTTCAAATCCCGCAGCCGACGCTCCTCACCGCTCACTGTCGTTCGCACAGAAATCACGGGCGCTGAGGGCGCTCGTTCGTGGGGCGAGCGAATCCCCTTGATAGGCGTGAGGCAACCGACTTCGAGCGCTCTTAGATACACCAAAAAATACAGTAATCTGTGAATCCATAGGTTTCTGTATGCCTAGTATCACCGTCAATGTGGACAACGACCTCAAGGAGCGAATGGAGAGCCACCCGGAGATCAACTGGAGCGAGATCACGCGACAGGCCATCGAAGAAAAAATCGAGGCGCTCGAAGTGATGGACGAACTCACCAGTGAGAGTAATCTCACCGAGAGCGACGTACAGGAAATCGCCGACAAAATAAACGATAGCGGACGTAAGCGCGTTGACGAGGAATCGGCATAGACACGACGAATGAAGCTGGTCATCGACGCCAACGTTGTCATATCTGCACTCATCGCTGATTCGAAAACGCGTGAGCTCATCGTCACGCTCGAACCCGACCTCCTGACACCCGCCTTCGTCTACGAAGAAATCGAGAACTACGAGGAGCTAATCGTGAAGAAATCTGGGATGGAGCAGGACCGAGTGACACAATTCATCGACCTCCTGTTCCAGTACATCGACGTTGTTCCTGCTGACGACTTCTACCAAGCTATCGAACGGGCAAAGGAAGCAATCGGTGACACCGACCCGGACGATGTTCTCTATCTGGCGTGTGCGATTGCCAACGATGCAGCTATCTGGAGCGATGATTCCGACTTTGACGACCAGGATCTGGCCGAGACTTACTCGACGATCGACGTGATTAACTCGTTTGACACCCGCTAAACGCCTGAATAAGGCTCTCAGCGGCGCGCAGTGGAGATCCTTCTGACCGGACAGAAAACATATACGAATCGCATCGGGAGCGAACTAACATGCCCAACCCCTCTCGAAGACAGATTCTATCTGGCCTCTCTACAGGTTTTGCCACACTGCTTGCCGGCTGTACGGCCGCCCCAGACGAATCAAACGCGACATCGACGACAACCGCCGATGGCAACTCCCCAACCGAACCGACCCAAGCGGTGCCGGAGTTCCCCGGTGACACTGCCTCGGAGGCGTGCCCACCGTTCGATGACGCCGCCCAAGTCGTCTGCTATGAGGCGGTCGATCCTGAGGCGATGCCAGTGGTCCTCGTTCCAGAAACCCAGACCGTCCAACTGGATCAACCAACCGATTTCACGCTCAGAAACCGGAGTGCACAGCGGTTCGAGGCGAACTTCTACAACTGGCAACTGTACAAACGAGTCGATGGCGGCTGGTACTATATCATGCCTCGGTCTACGCCACAACCACTGGCAATAATGGCGGCCGGCGAGGACCACACCTGGACGCTAACCGTTACGACTGGTAGCGTCAACGATGGCGCTGCCATCGACAGGGTCCAAGGGACGGAATCACTCTCAGCCGATGGGCTCGGCGGCGGGCACTACGCGTTTGCAACCGATGGGTGGTTCGAAGCAGGTTCCTACGAGGAGCCAATTGCGCTCGCGGCAAGCTTCGATTTGCAGGCCGATCCACTGCAGTTGACCACAACAGCCGCCATCGCCGAGACGGAATGGGACGGCGAGACGCTGGTTGCACGGTCAACCCGGGGTGAGGCTGACAACGACAACGATGAACACGATGCGTATATGCTCGAACGAATCGACGACTCCGAGCCCCATGCAGAGCAAATCATCATTGAGCAGGTTGTACGCGACGATCAGTTGCGCGATGCCATCGCACTGAGCCGGGAATACGACGCCGCCCGAGTCCGGATAGAAGAGTTCACCAGCTCCATCCCGCCCTTCGGACTTGACGATTCCCGCATCTACGAGTTCCAGGGAGAACGTTACCAGGTGACGACAAGGGCGGGCGACTCCACGTAGTGTGGTCCAGCTGATTCGTCGTGACACGCCTACTGAGCAGCTTACAAAACGTAACGTATCTGGAGCAAATGAGGCCGCTGTGCTGACTACACTCTCTGTATTCAGCCCGAACTACTTGACGAAGTTTAGGAAGGTTCTTGAGCGCCGTAAGTTACCCGACACAAGCGGTGGTAGCGTCGTAATTGGCGGTTGATTTCCCCGTGAGGTCCGTGTAGAAGTACGCGAATCACCAGACGACACCGCTCCAACTCAGAACCGTTCGATTGTCGAACGAAAGGAATCGAGGTAATAAAATCATATTTGGGGCTTAAACCCCTGTACGCGGAAAATTCGGATGAATTAAGCGATACGGGCGCTGAGGGATTTGAACCCCCGACGGTTTGGTCCGAAGCCAAGCACTCTGTCCAAGCTGAGCTAAGCGCCCTACGTACAATGGTATGATGACGTTATGGTTTAAACCAACCGGTTCCGCCGCGTGATGGGACCGCAGTCATGGGATTACTCCGAAACCGCTTCAGCAGTGTCGGAGTCGGTGTCAGCAGCGACCTCGGCCACGACAGCCTCCGTGTCAACGCCCCGTTCTTCGGCGAGTGCCTCGATGAGTGCGCGCTGTTCGGCCAGTTCCCGCTCCATCCCGTCGACGCGGGTGTTCGTCTCGTCGACGGTGCTGCGCAGGTCCTCCAGCTGCGTCTTCAGCTCGTTGACCTTCTTGTAGAGGTCCTCGGCGATGTCGGCGACCTTCTGTATCTTTTTCGCGGTGGAACCCAGTCCCATGGTCACGGCTACGGAGAGGCGACATTTCCTCGTTTCGCTCGAACGTCGCTGTTATGACGCCGCCGGACCGAGCAACGGTATGGACGACTTACGGCTCGCTCCGGCTGTCGGCATCGTCGGTTGCGTTCTATATCTCCTTGCACTCGCGGTCCCGTATGGCCTCGTCGAGACGACCAGTGCCGTGGGGGCGTACTACAGTTCAGGGGCGCTATCCCCGCTGCTACCGGGCGTATTCGCGCTCGTCTGCATCATCGTGCTGGCGGCCGGCCGCGAGGGTCGGTCGGACCCGAGTGTTGCGGCGGGGGCCAGCATCGGCATGGGCGTGTTCATCGTCGCCCTCAGCGTCCTCTGGGCAGTCACCGTTCCCGAGAGCCTCGTGCTGGGACTGACTGAGTCGACACTGATGGAGTACCACCGCTGGGGCGTCGTCCTCGCGAGCATACTCATCCCGCTCGGAGGGACGTGGTTCGCGCGGGCGCTTGACCTGCTGTAGGCCGGTCTGCCTACCGGCGCGTCGTCCAGCGATCTGTGGGCGCATCCGAAAGGCCCTTATGGGGCGGCGGCGGACTCTTAGATGGACTAGGTCGGGGGGCTAGGCCCCCCTCCTCGCCCGCACTGTGGTCTTGAGCGGGGACCGAACACCGGGGGCGTCCGGTCTGACGGACGTGGACCCCGTAAGCTAACGTGGAAGCCTCGTCCCACGGGGACGGCGGTCCGCGTGGTCGCACCTGCAGGGGTGCGCCCATGTGGTTAAACGATGGCACTCCGCCAGGCACGGAAGTGAGCAGCGGACCATCGAACACCCGTCGCTCGTGGGGTCGCGGGGTGGAGGAGGCAAACGGGATTACCCGCGTCCGAACGCCGGGCCATCCTGGCTGTCCGTTCCATTCATACCTGCGTTTAATTTCCCCGAGCAGCCGTATTGTAGTCGTTTTCCGAAAGCTATCGACGCAATCTGTACGTCGCTCGGATGCCGGTCAACGGAGGTTGACGACTGAGGTCCACCATCCGCTGGACCACGCTCCCGGCTCATGGTTGACCAACACACTACAGAGGGACACCAATGAAGGGGTGTCTTAGATCTGACCTTCAGATTTAGCTCTGCATATCTAGGATATGAATATCAAAACAGCTGATAGAACTATAATTACAATCTTCTATCGATTATCGTCTTTTCGAACCAGAAATTTGCATATCGAGATCCAACGTACCTCTCGCTGCCGACAGTATCCGCGATACACAACTGATTTCGGACGCTCTATGACTACCGAGAGTTACACTGGGGACTACGGTGGCCCGCCGGCAGCGCTGTCGTCGGCGTCCCACTCCTGCAATTCCTTCCGCCGGATCTTCCCGCTGGTCGTCTGGGGCAACGCATCGGCGAACTCGATCTCGCGAGGGTACTCATACTCGGCGAGGTGCGCTCTGACGGCGGACTGGATTTCCGACCGAAGCCGTTCGCGGGCCGGTGCGTCCTCGGCTGTCTCAACGTAGGCCTTGATGATCTCTCCACGCGTGTCGTCGGGCACACCGATGACGCCCGCCTGGACCACGTCGGGGTGCTCAAGGATTGCACTCTCGACTTCCATCGGTCCGACGCGGTAGCCGCTGGTGATGATGACGTCGTCCTTGCGCGATTTGAACCAGACGTAGCCGTCGTCGTCCCGTCGAGCCAGGTCGCCGGTGACGAACCAGCCCTCGACCTCCTTGGCTGCGGTTTTGTCTGGCATGTTCCAGTACTCGTCGAAGAACACCGAACGGTCGTGGGGTCGCACCGCTATCTCGCCGAGTTCGCCGCTTGGGAGGGGGTCGGCAACGCCGCTGTCGGCGGCTTCGGGATCCAGAATTGTCAGGTCATACCCCGGTAACGACTTACCCATGCTGCCGGGCTGAGTGTCGAACCAGTTCGAGTTGTTGGCGACGACGAGGTTCAGCTCCGTCTGGCCGTAGAACTCGTTGATGGTGACGGAGTCGAACGTCTCAGCCACCCAGTCGACGATTTCCGGGGTCAGTGACTCGCCACCGACGGCGAACGTCTTGATTGCGAGATCGTACGCCGCCGTCGGGTTCTCGACGTCCATCAGCATTCGGAGGGCGGTGGCCGGCATGAACGACCGGGTAACGCCGAACTCAGAAAGCAGGCTGAACGCTCCCTCGGCATCGAACCCCGAAGCGGGGTAGCCGACGATAGTCCCGCCGTGGTGCCACGTCGCGAAGAGCGTCCCCCCGAGCGCCGCGCCCCAGGCCCAATCCGCGGGCGTCCAGACCGTCGCGTCCGGTCCCAGCCCGTGATTGAAGAAGTTGTACGCGGCCGCGGCTCGCCCGAGCCAGAGCGCGTGTGAGTGCCGGACGCCTTTCGGCGGCCCCGTCGACCCGCTCGTGTACAGTATCGCCGTATCGGTGTCCGGTGTGGACTCGTAGGGTTCGATATCGGTGTGTTCCGGCGTGGCGAGCACGTCCTCGAAGGCGTGGATATCGCCGGCTGGTGCGTCGGTTTCGATCTCGACGACGTGTTCCAGCGCCGGACAGTCGTCTCGGACTGCATCGATATCGCCGCGCACGGCCGGGTCGATAACAGCGGCGGTCGCGCCGGCGTCGTCCAGCCGATACCGGAGTGCGTCCGTCCCGAACAGGACCGTCAGCGGAACCGAGACGGCTCCGAGCTTCCAGTTCGCCAAGTGTGTGATCGGGTTCTGTGGCTTCTGTGGTACGACGACGCCGACCCGGTCGCCGGCCTCGACACCGAGCCCGGCCAGCCCCGCGGCGAGCCTGTCCGATAGCTCGTCCAGTTCGCGGAACGTGTACTGCTCGCGCCGCCCGTCGGGGTATGCCTGTTCGAGCGCCACCCTGTCGGGGTCGTCGTGTTTTTGCAGAAAATCGACCGCCGGATTGTACGACGCCGGGAGGTCCCAGCTGAACTGATCGCGGGCCTCGTCGTACCCCTCGAAGTCCGGCATCACTGTCCAGACCATGGCATACCGGTCGGCTGGGTGGCTGTTGCGTCTTTCGGTCGAACCACCGCCGCTGCGACCGAGCCGGCAGAACTTTCCGTCTTCCCCTCCCGACTTGACCGTGGACTCTACCGACATCCGCGAGGAGTGGGCCGACCGGTCCGGCGAATACTCCCCCGCGTATTATGCCTACTATGGAGCGGACGAGACGAGTGAGCTAGTGCAGTCGATACTTGCGGAGCACGTCGAGCAGGACGCGGCTATTCTGGAGGTCGGGTGTAGCTCCGGGCGACATCTCGCTGCACTGTCTGACGCTGGCTACTCGGATCTGACCGGGGTCGACATCAACGCCGACGCGTTAGATGTCCTCGCCGAGACGTATCCCGACCTTGCGGCCACCGGCTCGTTCCACGCGATGGCTATCGAGGAGTTCGTCACGGATGTCGCGGACGACGCGTACGACGTCGTCTTCTCCGTCGAGACGCTACAGCACCTCCACCCGGACGTGGACTGGGCGTTCGGGGAGTTGGCGCGTATCGTCGATGACCTGCTGATCACCGTCGAGAACGAGGGCGGCGACCCGGGTGAGGTAAACTACGTCGACGACAACGTCCCGCTGTACTATCGGGACTGGAACGCGGTGTTCACAGACTGTGGACTTACTGAAGTAGATTCAATGGATGGAAAGCGAGATACTGTCCGCATATTTCGGCCACCTAAGTGAAGTTTTGCACAGATAGCACTATATTAAGGCATACGAAGTTAGATATTAATAATATATATCCATATATGTGCTATTTGGTAAGAAAAATGAGTGCGGTTAGAAGTTTACGTGGTACTTAGGGAACTCAAGTCCAACTTCGGACGTGATCTGTGGCTCGATAGAAGTCCATCTCTCACGACAGACTCACTGGGACACCAGAATAACGTATGTACGTCTGTCATCCATGATGTTCCGTATTACTGAACGGCGGTTCGCCTGAAGCGAAATGGATTACTGACCGACGGAAGCGAGTTTCCCTTGTGTGTCTCTGTGGAAAGTGCCGTTTGTACCGACTGTGTGTCTACCGCCGGATAGCTGATGCTCTCCACAACTAGTGTCTGTGTCCCCTTGCGACAGGCAGGAAGTACGCCGTTGGCAGCGCAAGATTGATGTATTGTTGCAGTTTGCTACTCTGTATGAGGTACTACCAGCTACGCGACGGGAACTCACAGCGGTTAGCGGTCGAAACTGGGGACGGTGTGTACGATTTGACCAGCGTCAAACCGCAACTCCGCACGTTCCGTGACCTCCTCAAGTCGGCCTCGATTGCGGAGACTGCACCGGATGAACTCAGTGCCCGCCATCTCGATACCGCTGAAGCGGTGTCCGAGCAGCGACTCGAAGCCGATGCTACCGACCCCGTCACTGCCGACGAAGTCTGGGCCGCCGGCGTTACGTACCAGATCAGCGAAGAAGCGCGGACAGAAGAAAGCGACACGCCGGAGATGTATCTGTACGTGCACGATGCGGAGCGACCGGAGATCTTCTTCAAGTCGACGCCCAATCGGACTGTCGGCCCCAACGAAGCAGTCGGTATCCGGGCCGACTCGGACTGGGACGTGCCCGAGCCCGAGCTTGCGATTGTTCTCTACGAGGGAGAAATCGTCGGCTACACCATCGGCAACGACATGAGCAGTCGGTCTATCGAGGGGGAGAACCCGCTGTACCTCCCTCAGGCCAAGGTGTACGACCGTTGTTGTTCGGTCGGCCCGGCCGTCGTCACGGACATCGAAGACCCGCACTCGCTGGCGCTCTCGATGTCGATCCACCGCGACGGTGAGCGTGTCTACCACGGGGAGACCAACACCAGCGAGATGAAACGCACCTGCGAGGAACTCGTCTCGTACTACACCGCACACAACGCGGTCCCCGAACTATCGGTGCTACTTACCGGGACCTCGCTCGTTCCCGACGACGACTTTACGCTGCAGGAAGGGGACGAAGTCACCATCGACATCGAGTCCATCGGAACGCTGAAAAATCCCGCCACGGTCGTCTAAGCGGCTAGTGAACCGGGAACGGGGCCGCGGTCTCTCTGGGAACCCCTTCGCATGGGGTTTCACAGCGTGATACCCCACTCGGCCCTCGACTGGTTCCGATTGCGTGCCTGTGTGTCGGTCTGCTGTGAGGATTTGTCCCGACAGAGTTTTGTCACCCTTCGGTTGACTACACGCTCTATGGGTATC
This sequence comes from Haloarcula hispanica ATCC 33960, assembly GCF_000223905.1. Classification (NCBI taxonomy): domain Archaea; kingdom Methanobacteriati; phylum Methanobacteriota; class Halobacteria; order Halobacteriales; family Haloarculaceae; genus Haloarcula; species Haloarcula hispanica. The sequence continues at coordinate 1,867,320 of NC_015948.1, read as the reverse complement.
TCTACTTACGACAATCGGCCGGAACGTACGTGCCTGTGTGCGGTGATATGCCACCGATATGTCGTGACAGAAACTGGTGTGCCATCGGAGCCACCGCTCTGTCCCAGATGTTTGAACAACTGTTTAATACGAGGGCGTACCATGACCGGGTATGGCAAAGACCGCTCAAAACCCAGTCAAATCCGCCGAGACGACGTTCGAGGTGCTTGACGCACTGAAGGACCTCGACGGGGCCGGTGTCACCGAACTGGCCCAGCACCTCGACGTCCCGAAGAGCACGGTTCACAACTATCTGAGCACGCTGGAACAGGAGGAGTACGTTGTCAACAGGGACGGTGTGTACGAGGTAGGGCTCCGATTTCTGGAGCTGGGGGCCTACGCCCGCCACCGGGAGAAACTGTTCGGGATCGCGAAGCCAGAGGTCGATCGGTTGGCCGCAGAAACCGGCGAACTCGCGAATATTCTCGTCGAAGAACACGGCCGCGGGTCGTACCTGTACCGTGCTCGGGGAGACAAAGCTGTCCAGGTCAAGGCCCACGTCGGAACACGCGTTCCGCTTCATACGACAGCGCTGGGAAAAGCGATCCTCGCACATATGTCGACCGAACGGGTCGATGCGATCGTCGACCGCCACGGACTCGGCGGGGAGGCCAGCAAGTCGATCAGTAGTAGAGCGGAACTGGAGCAAGAGCTAGCGGACGTCCGGGACCGCGGCGTCGCTTTCGACGACGAAGAGCGTCTCGAAGGGCTCCGCTGTGTCGCTGCCCCAGTGCTCAACCACGATAACGAAATCATCGGTGCGATTAGCGTTTCGGGACCGACAAATCGGTTCCGTGGCGATCGGTTCCGCGAGGAACTCCCACAGAAGGTACTGGAAGTCGCCAACGTCATCGAGCTGAACGTTACCTATTCGTAACAGCAGTGTTCAGAAACGGTGAACGGTAGTACAGTATTGTGACAGCGGTAATTAGACAGCGTATTTCGACAATAGCACCGTCCTCGCCCAGTGATTGCAGAACAGCACAGACTAGTCAGGAGGGTACTGGAAGTATGTCTGGAAGGCGTTTCGAGCATGTGTTTCGGTCCCGCGACGCGAACGAGTAGACACGAGTTCCGGCTTTCATCTCATAGATACCGGTTCTTGGTTTTGTTTGATAAATAGCTATCATACATATCATTCATCATGAGTGAACGACGTTCCAACGCTATCTTACACCGTGTGGTACTAGATAGTACCACGCCCCTGACGCGGCCCCTATCTCAATAATGGATGTACTACTGTTACTCTAAACGAGGGATATCGACTATCGGTTTCCTATCACTGGATACGTTCTAAGTAGTAGCTAAACCCACCGACTTTCGAGGGAGTACACCCAAATACTGTATTTATATACGAGTCTCCGATATATAGCGCTAATTCAGTGCCTGAAAAATAGATAGAGGAAAATATATTCATAAGTTTGGGTAGATTGGATTATATTTGCCGGTACTGAGCTAGAGTTCGAGCCATCCGTCGATGGATCTTGCTTGGCAGAGACACAACGATGGCTATCGCTTCGGCAGTGTCTCCCGGCAATCGGGTACGGTTACGCGAGGAACTGGACGCCCAGGGACAGCAGGAACAGTACCACGATCCCGATCGATGACAGTTCGAGCCACCGGGACCGCACGTCGGCGGACCTGATACTTGCGACGAACAGCGTTCCGACGACGCCGACGACTACGACCAGTGCCAGATACACCGCGTTGAGCGCTGATGCCATATGATACCATTTCACAGCGGTACAGTAAACACTAGTGGTTGAGCGCCCCCTCCCCAACGGTAATGAGAGCCAATCACATAGACAGGGGCATGCGTCTCGAACTCCGAATCTGTAAACACTGCCACGAGGGGGATCACGGCAACGCCGAAAAGACGGCTGTGACACAGGATATGGTCGCCTGCGCCGAACAGGTCCGCGAGTACAAGGATCTCATTGGCCTCGATGCACTCTATATTACGAAGGTGACGGAAGGCGACCCCGGCGGCGCGGAGGCACTGGACGTCATCGTCGCCAGCATTGAGGGCGACCAGGTCGCGCTCTCCGACACACAACTGGTCATGGAGGACGGCGACGGCAACATGCTCGTCTACCCGGAGCCAAAAGACATCCTCCAGGTCCTGACTCGAAACCTGAACCAGATTCAAGAGCAGACCCGCCAGGACGTCGACGTCGAGCTATCACCTGAAGGACAGGCACTCATCGCGTAGTTGCACGGAAAAACGGCCCCGAGTCGGTTCAGTTCTCGTTGTCGTCTGATTTAGGCTGGCCGCCGTCGGTCTGGGGCTCGCCCCCATCGGCCGCGGTCGACGGTTCCCGCTCCGCTTCTAGCTGCTGTTCCCAGCGGATGCGCAGGACGTTCCCGTACATCGACAGCACGAGCCCGACACCGAGGACGACCATCCCAAGGTTAATACCGATAGTCAACAGGATGCTCGACGGCCCGCCGCCGATGGCAAGCTCACGGGGTACCGGATAGCCCTCGTCGAAGATGCTCCCGATGAGCACGGAGACGATGCCGATGACGGTCATCGCACCGAAGACTGTCGAGACAGTGCGCCAGGACGGGGACAGCGAGAGACGTTCGATCCCCGTGGTGTCCGGCTCCTCATCGTCGTCACCGTGGTGCTCTGGCACCATGCTTCGGGGAATGAACGCCTTCGTCTCGACGGGGTAGAAGGCGGGATGCATCCCGTGCTCGAAGATGTGGAACATGACCCCCATCAGCATGATGACGCCCAGCAGGCCGTGGAACGTGACGAAGGCCATCGCGGCCGCCTTGGTCTGGAACATCGCGGCGAGTCCGGTCTTGCTCCAGATGAGTAGCCCCGAAATCGCAAGCAGGGTCAGCTCGATGGAGAAGATGAACACGACGCCCTTGCCGATGTAGGACAGCAGCGGGACCTCGTCGGCCTTGTAGCCGGCGAACTGCCGCGCACTGGGGTGCCGTTCGTCGGCCCGACCCAGCACGAACTGGATGTCCTGAATGAACGCGTCGACGTCACCCTTGCTGGGGAGGATCTTCGAGAAGTTGCTCCGGCCGGTCGGGGAGATAATCTGGAGCGTAATCCAGAAGACGACGAGTGCGACCAGTCCGATGCCGGTGATGCGGTGGATCGCCGTCACACCGGATGCACCGCCCATCAGCGTCAGCATCCACCACAGTTCGTCGTTGAACATGATGGCGTACCCGGTGAAAAACAGCAGGAACACGTCCAGCCCCAAAAGCGAGTGAAACAGGGTCGTCACCCGCGTGAACTTCCCGTGGTCGAGATTGCTCACGCGCCGTCACCTCCCCGTCCGTCGCTGCGGGCCCGCGAGCCACCGTCGGCCGCGACGGCCTCGCTGACGTCCTCGTCTGGCTCACGCATCTGGTCGGCCAGCCGCTGGAACGCCGCCCAGTGGATGAACACCATCACGAGGATGAACGCACCCAGGATGACGTCGGCCGCGTGGATGAGCGCGATGAGGAAGTCGAGCGCGGGGATGGTGTTGCCGAACACCCAGTCCGAACCGATACCGCCGCCTTCGACGCTGGGGCTGACCCGGTACAGCGATTCGTAGCCGAGTCTGAACCCCTGTGCCCAGAACAGCGCCAGCCCCGCGACGGCGAGGCCGACGACCGTGCTGATGAGCACCGAGACGCGGCTATACCCGTTCACCTCCGGAAGGTCATCCCTGTCAGTCATTGGAACTCACTGGCGTCCTCGCCAAAGATGATGTCCATGGCCACGTCGTTGAAGAACGTGCCGCTGTCCCTGTTGTCCAGTTCGTCGGATATCTGGGCGGGCGTCCCGACCAGAATGGCGTCGGTAGCACACTCCTCGGCGCAGGCCGGCCCCTTGCCGACGTCCTGGCGCTCCTCGCACATGGTACACTTGTCCATGTTGCCACCGCTGCCGACGAGGTTCGCGACGCCCTCGTCCTCGCTCGGGAACTGCGGCGCGCCGAAGGGGCACGCCGAGAGGCAGTACTGACACCCGATACAGAGGTCGTCCCGGACCCGTACGAAGCCATTCTCCTTCGAAATGAGCGAGTCGGTCGGACACACCGAGACACACGGCGCGTTCTCGCAGTGGTAACACTGCATCGGCACCGCGGTCTCGCCGGGCGACTCGCCCTGTTCCATCGCCTTGCCGCTGCTGGCGTTGAGCCCCGACGCGGCCTCCTGGCCTTCGAGCATCGTCGCGATGCTGATTCGCTGTTCGTCGCGCGGGACGTCCCACGTTCGTTTACAGGAGACGACACAGCCGCCACAGTCGATGCACGCTTCGACGTCCGGGAAGATGCGCGCGTCCTCGCCGGTACTCATCACGCCGTCGTGCATCACTTCGTTGCCTGTTGACATACTAGCTCACCTCATTGCACCGTCGAGTTGTCGCGGACGTCGAAGTCCTTCTGTGTCCCGACGTCGTTCTCGTCTTGCGGGAACGTGAGATCGAGGTCCACGTCGATGTTGTACCGGTCCAGTACCTCCGGCGTCGCCGGGTTGACCGCGACCATCGATACTTTTGTCTCCTGCATCTGGGTTTCCACGTCGTAGCCGCGGGACGTGATAGCGTTGGCTGAGTCCCCGATTGCGTAGGGAACGTGGCCGTCGGGGTACTTGTCCTCCAGACTCTCGCCTTTGAACACGCCGCCCCAGTGATACGGCAGGAACACTTCCTGATCGTTCGGCCGGTCCGTCACGCGGGCTTTCACCAGCACGGAGCCACGGTCCGTCGAGGAGATGACGACGAGGTCGCCGCCGTCGACGCCGAGTTCCGCCGCCTTGTTCGGCGTTATCTCAGCGTACATATGCGGCTGGAGGTCGGCGGTGTGGATGTTGTTCCGCGTCTCCGCACCACCGCCCTGGTGTTCGACCTGCCGACCGCTGGTCATGATCATGTCCAGATCAGGCCCGTCGTCCTGATTGTGGATGATGTCCGTGGCCTGTTCCTGTTCGACAAGGTTGTTCTGGTCGAGCCGGTAGAAGTTCCGCTGCTGGCCGTTTGCCGGCCACTCGTTCAGCAGTTCCGTATCCGGCCCTTCGATGGGTTCGCGGTGGACCGGCACCTTGTCGAGGAAGCTCCAGACGACGGCACGCGCCCGGCCGCGTCCGGTCGGCGCGTCGGGCTGGTTGTAATCGTACTCCTCGTAGAACTCGGGGTCAACCCCCTGCCCGATCATCGTTTCGAGGTACTCGTCGAAGACCGCGCTCCCCGTGTCGGGATTGTTCAACGCTTGCGCGGCGGTGTACACCGACTCTTGGTTGTCGAGTGCGTACTGCTGGGGAATGGTGAGTTCGTCCGGCTGAACCTCCTGTTCGGGGTCCACGAGGCTCTGTGGCGGCGTCACCTTCCAGCCCGGATACTCCGGGATGCCGTGAATCATGCCGTCTGCAGCCGTGTCGTCGTCGTCGGCCCACTCGGGGTTGTACGGTGCCCGGGTCAGGTCCAGCGCTTCCGCCTGGCTGTCGTATCGGTCGCCGACGGCGTCGAGCGTCTCCTGCATCGGGTACTCGTCGTCCGTCGGCATCGCGTCCCAGTCCTCCGGGGTCGGTGCCGAGACGCCCCAACGGGTCCGGAAGTCTTGCCCCCCGTTGTTGGGGTCTAAGTCGTCGTTCCAGATTATCGGCGTGCCCGGATGGTCTTCGCCCCAGCAGGGCCAGGGAAGCATCCAGTACTCGCCCGCGACAGGCGTCCCTTCGGCCCCCTTGAGGTCCTCGTTGGAGAACGCCCAGTCGTACTCTAGGTGTTGCTGGAGCCGCTCGGGGGTCTGCCGGTAGCCGATGGTGTTGGTCCCGAGGTTGAACTCCCGGACGACGCCCTCGTAGCTCGACTTGCCGTTGTACAGCTCCGAGCCCGCGCCCCAGTCGAAGTGCTCGCCGAAGCCCAGATAGCCGGCCAGTTCCTGCATGATCTGGAGGTCCGGCTTGGAGTTGTGCGCCGGCGAGCGGACCGGTTCAGACCACTGCACCGACCGGTTCGTGTTGGTAAGCGACCGGTGGTGCTCGTACTGGCTGGACGCCGGCAACAGCAACACCGGCGGTCCGTCCTCGTAGTCCGGGAGGACGCTCGCGACCGAGGGGAACACGTCGACAACGACTAGCAGGTCGAGGTTCTCCATCCCCTCTTTCATCTGCTCCATCTCGCTGATGGAGTTCGCGGAGTGGCCCCAGAAGACGGCGATTTTCGTCTGGTCGGGCTGGTAGATCGGCGTCTCCTGATACCGGTCCTCCTGGTCGAGCGCTGATTCGAACCAGCGGGCCACCGTCAGCCCGTTCTGGAACATCATCGAGTTCTCGGCCGGGTTCTCCGGGCCGTGGTCGCCGTTCGGCGGCAGTTCGTTCGCGTCCTCGCTCCCTTCGTAGTTCGGGCTCTGGCGGACGTACTTCTCCGGCGGCATCAGCTCGAACCGGTTGTACATGTCCGCAAACGAGGTGGAGCCGCTGGTTTCCGGCGTCTTGTCCCAGATTTCGGCCCACCAGGACCAGCCGCCGGCTGTGAGGCCGTAGTAGCCCGGAAGGATGTGGCTCGCGACCGCGAGATCGGTCGCCCCCTGGACGTTCGCGTGTCCTCGCATCACCTGGAGGCCGCCGCCGCTCCGGGCCGCACTCCCGGAGGCGAGGCTCGCCATCGCATACGAGCGGATGTTCTGAGTCCCGTTGTTGTGCTGGGTCCCACCCATCGCCCACTCGATCTGGACGTGTGGCCGGGCCTCGTCGATCATGTCGGCGATGCGCTCGATGTCCTCGGCGGACACCCAGGTGATCTCCTCGACGGTCTCCTTGTCGTACTCATCGAGTTCCGCGTCGACGTCTTCCCAGCCCTGCACGCGGTCAGTGAGCATGTTCTGTCCGCTGTCGTCCGCGTCCGGGTCCCTCGCGAGTCCGTGCTTGTCGCGGAGTTCTTTGATGATACCCATCATCAGGGCCACGTCGGTGCCCGGGCGGAACCGCATGAACTCGTCGGCGTGGGCCGACGTTTTCGTAAACCGCGGGTCCAGATTGAGGATGGTCCCGCCGCGTTTCTGCCCTTCGAGGATGTGCTGCATCGCGATGGGATGTGCCTCGGCGGGGTTCTGGCCGATGATGATGTTCAGGTCGAAGTTCCGGTAGTCCTGCACGGTGTTTGTCATCGCGCCGTAGCCCCAGGTGTTCGCCAGCCCCGTCACCGTCGTGGAGTGACAGATACGCGCTTGGTGGTCGATGTTGTTCGTGCCCATGAACGCCGCCAGCTTTCGGATGGCGTAGGCCTCCTCGTTGGAGTGATGCGCGCTGCCCAGCAACATCACACTCTCGCGGCTGTGCTCCGCGTCGACGTCGACGGCTTCCGCTGGTGAGACGTCGGAGTCGGGCCACAGCGCTCGGATGTCAGTCGCCAGACGGTCGTAGGCATCGTTCCAGCCGAGCTTGCGCCACTCCCCGTCCTCCTGTATCATCGGGTGTTTGAGGCGCTTCTCGGAGTGTTCGGTCTCGTAGATGCCGGCTCCTTTCGAGCACAGCGACCCGGCATTTATCGGGTGTTCATGCCACGGCTCCATGCCGACAAAGGAGTTGCCCTCCTTCTCACCACGGAAGCCACAGCCAACTGAGCAGTAATTACAGATCGTCTTGGTCAGTTCGGTGTCCGTGTCTGTCCCGTCCGTTTCCTCGCCGTCCCCCTGGAGTGCCTGACCAGCGCCGCTGACGCCGAGGGCGACCCCGCCCGCCAGGGCGCTCGCCTTCATAAACGAGCGCCGGTCGAGATCCAGTGAGACTGGTTCCTGCTGTGTACTCATGGTGAATGGTGCCCACCCATTACCGATGCTGTCCGTGTTTGCCACGAAATCTGGTTTGTCATTGTCTCTCTAGACGTGCCACAAATTCGATGTCATCCATGATAAAATGTGTCATAGTTAGCCATAATAATTCATGAAATTTTCTACCCAGCCAAATATTTGGGGTTGTATTCATGAATAGATGTGTGAACACTCCGCAAGGTCTATTACCGGGACAGGGTTTTGCATGATTAATGAACACGGGCGCCTTCGTGTGTTCCTGTGGGGGATCGTGCGATATCGACCTCGAAGCGGTACGGGACGGTGTCAGCGATGTCGACGTCGTGGCCAGTTCCGAACTGCTCTGTCAGGACGGCCTGGCCGGGATGTCACAGGTCATTGAGGAGTACGATCTCGATCAGGTCATCGCGACGACACCGGAACCGTCGTGTCAGGATCGCATCCGCGGGCTCGCCGACGAACACGGCCTTCACCCCGAGGCGTCGGTGTTCGTCGACCACCGGGAAACCAACGCCTGGGTCCACGACGGGGCCGCGGCCACCGACAAGACGGCCCGTCTCATCAATGCAAAGCGGGCCGGCCTCCACGAGGAAGCGCCGTCGCGGACGGTGTCGAAAGACGCCGGGAACCGCGTCGCCGTCGTTGGTGATCCGGAAGCAGCGCGGTCACTGACCGACGGCGCCGACGTGACGTTCGTTGCGGACGGGCGGGACTTCGCGGACGTGGAAGGGCTCGGCGACGTGACGATGGAGCGCGGCCGCGTCGTCGACATCGATGGCTCCTACGGCGAGTACGAACTCACGCTGGAAGCCCGCGTCACCGACGACTGCATCGACTGCATGGACTGCGTTCGAGAGGGGCCGGACGGAATGGTGATCGAGTTCCCTGTCGATATTCACCCCGACGCGCCCGACGGCGAATGGACGAACATCTGCCCGACCGACGCTATCGATCTGGACGGCGTCACCCACACCGTCGAAGTCGACCAGGTCATCTACCCCGGCGGCCGGGACAACGCCCGCGGTGGCCGGCTTGGCTTCTATACGGGTCCCGTCGACGCCGGAACCATCGCCGCCGTCGAATCGCAACTGGGCGGCATCGAGAAGCCGCAGTTCCTCGACCTAGAGATGGACGTCTGTGCCGCCGGGGCATCTAGCCAGGAGGGGTGTACGGCCTGTGTGGACGCCTGCCCCCACGGCGCGGTCGACCGGCCGACTATCGACTCTGTGGAGTTCGACGAGGTGGCCTGCGAGAACTGCGGGGCCTGTACGAGTGCCTGTCCGACTGGCGCGACACAGCTCCGCGAGCCCTCGAACCGGCGGCTTGCGCGCGAAGTCGAGGCGCTGCTAGAAGACGATTCGGATGAAGGCTTGCTGTCGCGCGGCGACAGCGCAGGTATCGACACCCAGGTCGTCGCCTTCGTCTGCTCGGAGTACGCCGCCGAACGGCTCCGCGCACACGGACGCAAAGCCGTCCAATCGGGCGACCTCGACTACCCGCCGATTCTCCCGGTCCGGGTCAACTGCACGGACACGGTCGGTGAAGCACACGTCATGCACGCGCTGGCGGCCGGCGCGGACGGCGTCGCCATCGTCGGCTGTGGCGGCTCCTGCCTCCACTCTGGCCCGGACCCCAAGCAGGAGCTGGTCGACCGGCTCAATCAGGCGACGACCGATCTGGGCCTGGGCGACCGGGTCGGCTTCTTCGCGCCGGAGGCCGGCAACCCCCAAGCCTTCGTCGAATCGCTGTCTGGCTTCGTCGAGTTCGGCCTCGACGAGACGCCGATTCCGGCTGGCGACTACGAGGCGACCGGCCGCAGCGACACCGACCGCGAGGAGCCCCGCCCCAATCCCGACTTCGACAGCCACGGCTGGACCTTAGAGAGTGTCCGAACCATTCTCGACCACGTCGAGCCCGAACGCGAGGTGATCCGCGGGCTGAAGGACTTCGGCGTCATGGACGTCAACGACGCGTGTACGCTGACGCCGACCTGCACGAACCTCTGTCCGGCTGACGCGATCAAGCGAACCGGCGAGGGCGAACTGGCGTTCAACCACGCGGACTGCGTGAACTGCGGCCTCTGTGAGGAGGGGTGTCCGGAGACGGCGATCACGATGCATGACGGGCTCGACCTCTCCTTGCTCCCCGAGAACCGCGACGGCGAGGCCTGGGTGACCGTCCACGAGGGCGATATGCTGGAATGCGTTCGCTGTGGCAAACCGTTCACCAGCGTCGCCTCCGCCGACAAGATCGAGGCGGAGGTCGGCGACCGGGTCGAGGGGCTGGCCCCCGACGCCGACCACAGCGTCTTCGAGTACTGCAGCGACTGTCGGAGTCGCCTGCTGTTCGACCAGGGGGAGAAACGATGAACGACGCGGCTGTCTACGAGGCCCGCCTCGAACTGGTGGACTTCGTCATCGACGTGTTCTGGGACGTGCCCGAGGAGGCGTTCGTCGAGCGGCTGTTGAGCGGCGAGGTTCAACTGCCGGAGGACTCCATCAACGACCAGCTGGACGAGGGTTTCGAGATGCTGCAGGCGTGGATAGACGACAACACTGACCGGTCGGTCTCGGACGTGCAGGACGAACTCGAACGGGAGTACACGGACCTGCTCGTCGGCCCGCGGCCGCCGGTGTTGCCCCACGAGACGAACTACCGCGAGGACACGGAGTTCATCGGCGAGGGGCTCGCCGAAGTCGATGCCAGCTACGGTGCGGCAGGCTGGGCACCGCCCGAGGACTACCCCGAAGAGGACGACTTCATCGCCGTCGAGCTGGCGTTCCTGCGGTATCTCATCGAGCGCCAGCGCGAGGGCGACGAGGAGACCGTCGGCTACGAGCGGGTGTTCATCGAGCAACACCTCAGCGAGTGGGTCATCGACTTCGCCGACGAGATGCGCGAGGAAGCCGACGAGGGGCTGTTCCTCGCGGCGGCGCTCATCTGTGAGGGGCTGGTCCGCTTCGAGGACGAGATCGTCGCGCAGATCGGCTAGCAGGGCGGCTACCGGATACGGAGCACGAGGCCCGTGCTTGCGATGAGGCCGACAACCAGCAGGACCTTCACCGCGGGCAGCAGGAACGCCATCGCCTGTTCCATAAAAAAGAGCGACCGCCAAGAGTTGACCGAGCGTGCGATGACCGCGACGGCTCCCGCGCCCGCGACCAGTACGCAAAGAAGCGTGACCGAGGCGGCCGCGACTACCCCGAATGGGTTCACACGCAGTCGCTCACGCATCGGGCACCACCCGCCGACCGACGACGAGGACGACGAACAGCGGGACGAGAACGATCAGCAGCCGGCTGACGAACAGGCCGATGTAGCTGATAGTCGATTTGAGGTGAATCTCCCAGTGCCAGCTCCCCTTGAGCTCGGCGATGAGTCCGATCGTTCCGACGACAAGCAGTGACAGCGCCAGCAGCGTAGCGAGAGTGTAGACCAGGATTCGAAGATATCCGAGGAGCGAGACGGCTGTCAGCCGGGAGTCCGATTGTTCGGTGGCCATCAGGTTCCCTCCCCGGTCCAGTGCTGCTGATAGATATCGTACGTGACGACGGCGAGGACGACCAGTCCGACACCGAGGACCGCCGTGCCCATATCGGGTGGAAACGGGAGGGTGAGTCCCGATTCCGAGTGTATGAGTATAGTTAACATGGTATATGGTACGGAATGTCAAGTAAAAACCGTTGCGACCTGTTCCCTTGAGACAACGTTTTTCTCCACGCAGACCTACCCTTGTGATATCATACCATGAACTCGCGCCGAGGGCTGCTGCTTCGACTCTCCGCACTCTCCGGAGCAGCCGGTCTCAGCGGGTGTTCGTCCCTGCTGGCCAGGCAAGCGGAGTCGCCGACGGGTGACCTCGACCCGAACCCCCGAGCCGACGAACTCCCGAGACGGCAACACGCCTGGAACGCGCGCCTCCGGAGCGACGCCGCCGGCAACGACCTGTTGCCACGTCATTTCCGTCTGTTCATGCTCGACCTCGACGGGTCACCGTCGGATTCTGCCGCGGAGACTGTCGAGCTAGCGATGCGAACACTGGAAGACGCCTACGAGTTCACCAGTTCGGGGCTCCTGCATATGCTCGGCTGGGGGACGAGCTACTTCGACACCTACGGGTCGCTCGATTCGTCCCCGATACGCAGCCCGCGAGTCCTCTCCCGGACGGACAACCCCGACCTGCAGTCTTTCGACGCGATGCTCGTCCTCGCGAGCGACGTTCCCTCGCACCTCGCGGCCGCCGAGTCGGCGATGTTCGACACGCGGCCGACGCTCGCGGACGCGGAGATTCAGGGTCGACTCGGCGACGTGTTCTCCGTCGCCGACCGCCGCGGCGGCTTCATCGGCGAGGGGCTCCCGGCGGCCCACGCCGACGCGGAGGGCGTCCCCGCCGACATCCCCGAGGAGTCGTATATGTTCTCGGGCTTTTTCGCCGGCCGGGCCGGGACGCAGGCCAGCGAGGACCGCGTCACCATCGACGACGGCCCCTACGCCGGCGGGACGACGATACACCTCTCACGAATCAACGAGGCCTTCGACAACTGGTGGGAACTCGCCCAGTCCGACCGCGTCAAGCGACTGTTCTCGGCGGAGTTCTCGCCGGAGGACATCGACAGAGGTACCCTCCCCTTCGCCGACATGGTCCGCGAGCACGCGAGCACAGAGGGGGAGGTCGGCCACTTCGAGAAGGTGGCCCGCGCCCGCAAGGACGGGGAGCCGATTGTCCTCCGGCGCGATTTCAACACGATTGACGGCGGCCAGGCCGGGATTCACTTCCTCTCGTTACAGGAACGCCCGCGTGACTTCGAGGAAGTCCGGGACGCGATGAACGGGTGGTGGCTCCGGGAGGAACACGAGGAACTCCGGGATCGACAGAACAACGGCCTGCTGGAATTCATCGAGGTTGCGTCACGCTCGAACTTCTACGTCCCGCCGCGTGACAAACGGGCCTTCCCGGCCCCGTAGCTGTCGCTCGCATGTAGAGAGGGGCCACGAAAACAGTACGAACCTGACGCCGGCAGGGGTCACTCCTCGTCGTCGTCCGTCGTCGTGTCGTTCTGGTTCACGTCGCCCGGCCAGACGCCGTGGTCCCAGACCTCGAAGTCGTTGAACGTCTCTGTCGCACCCTTCGGTTTCCACTCACTCTCCTCGTGTGCCATTGTATATCATCTGTCGTAGTGGCCGGGCTTAAGTTTTGGTGCCGTCACTCAGACGGCGTTCCCGGCGGTTTCTGCTCGTCCGAGACTTCGTCGAGGAACGCGTTCGCGTAGAGGTCGACGTGCATCTTCAGCACGGTACTCTCGTCGATTCCGCTCTCCTCGGCCTGCCGACGGAGCAACGCGGCCAGTTCCTCTGTCGGTTCGTACCGTACCTCGCGGCCGTCGACCTCGAACGCCACGTCGTGGGACTGTGAGACGAGGTGTTCGATCTCCAGCAACGCCTGCTCGACTTTCGTTTCCATCGCTTCGTCGATGTCCTCCAACCGCCGGTCGGCCCACTCCTGAGCGGCCTCGTACAGGCGGTCGCTCACCTCGAAAGCGAGTGTCAAAACGACACCCCTTCACCCTCGAACTCGGGCGTCCACAGCGTCGTCTCCTCACACACCGGACAGTCCTGCCGGCGCGGCTGCCCCTCGAACGCCGAGAGGTCTATCATCTGGCCGCATTCTTCGCAACTGTAGTACGTCATTCTTCCGACGGGGGCCACGACTGCGGGGCCGGGTCTGACTCGGTTATCTCGGAGTACAGAACCACGAGCGCCCCGAGGACGATAGTCAGCACAAGCACTCCGGCGAGACCGCCCAGCGCGTTCTGACCGACGAACGTCGCTGTTCCGGTCGCGAAGTTGATGGTCGACAGTACTTCGAACAGTGTCAGTAACAGCCAGACGAACGCACCCAGTACCACGAACGTGAGTATCTTCGACTGGTGGACCGCGGTTCGGAGTGTCATTGTCGTTCGTGTATGACAATGACCAGCAAGCATTATAAATATAGGGCGTCACTCGTCAGCGAGTTCCCACTCCGCCTTCTCTGCGGCGTCGGCGAGCGGGATGAACTCCCAGCCCGTCCGGTCGGCGATGGGCTCGTCGTCCGGACGGCCGACGAGGACCATCCGCTCGGCGTAGAACATCGAGTGCGTGTCGATGTCGGCGAGTCGCTCGGCCGGCTCCTGGCCCGCGCCGCTGAAGAAGTCGGCGTCGATACCGTGGTCGCGCTGGAATTTGTTGATGACGAAGGCCTCGACGTCGCCGACGATACCGACCCAGTCGGCCCAGGCCCTCGCCTCGCGGAAGACCAGTTGCGGGTCGGCGAACTGCCGGGCCGCGTCGTAGGTCACGGCCATCGTCATGTCGTCGATGCCGCCGCCGTGGGGACCGCTCGCTTCGACGGCCTCCTCGCCGGCAGCGGGGTCCTCAGCGACGTTCGAGGCCGGGTCCGTGTCGGTCGCGGCCGCGCCGCCCGCGCCGCCGCTGTCTGTCGGAATACCGACCGGCTTGTCCTTGTTCTCCCGCGGGACGTGGGGGACCGCTTGGCCTCCGGGGTCTGCGCTGGCGGTATCTCCGCCATTCCCTTCGACACCAGTGTCCGAAGCAGGACCCGTATCTGCGGCCGCACCGGGACTCTCAGCCTCGGTATCGCTGTCGGGCCGCACCGATACGGTCCCAGTCGATCCGGGGTCGGGTTCGTCTTCGGGGTCGCCCTTTCCATTCCAGAACCAGTCGCCCCGGTTCGGCGTCTCCTCGTCGTCCTGTACGTCGAGTTCGTCGAGGTCGATTTCGTCTGTCATTCTCCGAGTGTCGTGTCCGCAGATAGTGTCGATTGGTCGACGGCGTCTGCGAGGCCGAGTCGCTCGATTGTCTCGGGGGTGGGCCGGCCGTCGGCGTCCCAGCCGCGCTGGCTGTAGTACTCGTCGAGCATCGCGTCGAACGACTCGGTGTCGATTGCCGCGCCAGCGTTCGGGCCAGAATCAAGCGGTTCCTGCAGCTTTGCCGGGAGTTCGTCGTCGGCTCGGGAAACGCCCTCCCGGACGTTGAACAGGCGCGTGAGCGTCCAGACCCGCTCGCCGACCGTCGCGAGGTCGCCGTCCGTGTCCAGGCCGATAGCGTCGAGCCACTCCGCGCCGAGGTCTTCGAAGGCGTCGCCGACGAAGTCGTCGACGACGAGGCACCACAGCACCGAGCGCTGGTCCTGTTCGCGGATGACGGCCGCGGCCGCCCGCTCCGGGCCCCAATCGGAGTCGAAGGCTTCCCGCTCGATGGGGAGCGCCCGCCGGTGACAGGCCCCGCGGTCGCTGGTCGCGTACGCCAGTGCCATGCTCCGTGCGCCGCGGGGGTCGTACGCGGGCAGTTCCATAGCCTTGACCGTCGGCAGGAGGTCGTCCCCGCCTAGACGGGCCGAGGCCGCGTCAACGCCGTCGGCCAGAGCGTCGCCGAGCGTCGACTCCCGCGCGACGATGGCTTCGAGGAGCGCCCGCGCGTCGTCGGGGCTCCCGTAATCGAGCGATTCGTCGAGCAGGCCGGCGTCGCCGGCTTTGATGGCCCACGCGACGGCGCTCCCGGCGCTGATGAGGTCGAGACCCAACCGGTTACAGGTCTCGCCCAGCGCCGCCACGGCGTCGAAGTCGTCGATGCCGAGGCCGGCCCCGAAGCTCATCGCCGTCGCCCCGCGCGGGACGGTTTCGCCGTCCTCCGTCTGGACGCGGAACCCGCCGGGGCTAGCATCGTCGTCGTACTCCCGCCCCGCGGCGAGTTCCTGCACGGCTTCGATACCGACCCCGTCGGCTCCCTCGAACTGGCCGTCTTCCCAGCCGCGCGTCGAGAGTGCGCCGATCTCGTTGGCGAAGTCGACCGTTTCGACGGTCCCGCTGGCGTGGAGCCACTGTCCGGTGTCGCCCTCGCGGTACCGCTTGGCGTACTGCTCCCGTAGCTCCGCGAGGTCCGTCGGCGGCTCACCGCGGACGACGACGGCTTTCAGCCGTTTTGCGCCCATCACTGTTCCGGCACCGCCCCGCCCCGCGTGGTGTTCGCCGCCGTCAGAAGCGATAGTCGCGAACGCGACGCCCTGCTCGCCCGCCGGGCCGATACACGCCACCGCAGCCTCGGGGAACGCTGCGTCGGTTTCGGCTGTATCCTGCCCCCACGTCTCGGCGGGTTCGACCGTCGCGCCGTCGGCCTCGACGACGAGTTTGACCGGCTCCGAAGCGCGCCCGGTGACAAGAATCCCGGTGTGGTCCTGCAACGCGCCGGCCAGCGTGTCCGGGAACGTCCCGCCCGCATAGGAGTCGAGGAAGCCGCCAGTCAGGGGCGACTTCGTGACCGCCGCGTAGCGTGTCTCGCCGGGGAGCAGCCCGGAGACCGGCCCGAGCATGAACAACAGGACGTTCTCGGGGCCTAGCGGGTCGGTGCCTGCGTCGAGTTTGTCGTACAGGTACCGAGCGCCGAGTCCCTTGCCGCCCACAAACTGGCGACGCCAGGCCTCCGGAACCGGACAGCTCTCGACCGATGCCGACGACAGGTCGACGTGGAGCATCCGGTCCCGATTGGCTACTGTCATCATACCTCACTCTTCCGTCTGTCGACTAAAGGATTACCCACAGCACCAAGCACCTTTCTGCCAGACCCGAGAAGGCAGGGTATGCGCGCAGGTGTCATCGTTGCGGGCGGTCGGTCGACGCGGTTCGGCGACAGCGACAAAGCCGTCGCCGACCTCGCGGGGACGCCGATGATTCGCCGCGTCGCCGACCGACTGGGACAGGTCGTCGACGAACTCGTCGTGAACTGCCGCGAGGACCAGGTCGAGGCCATCGACGCGGCGCTGTCGGGCCACACCCTCGACCCGACGTTCGCGCTCGACGAGGACCCCGATCAGGGGCCGATGGCGGGCATCGCAACCGGGCTGGGGGCCGTCGATAGCGAGTACGCCGCCGTGGTGGCCTGTGATATGCCCTTTGTGGACCCAACGTTCGTCGACTACCTGTTCGAGCGAGCGGCGTCCCACGAGGCCGCAGTCCCACGTCCGGACGAGTGGTTTCAGACGACACAGGCGGTGTACCACGCCGACGCAATGCATGACGCCTGTCAGCGAGCACTGGAGCGCGGTGAGCACAAAATCGTCGAACCGTTGTTCGACCTTGAGTACGTTGTCGTTGAGCGCGAAGACGTACTCGCACACACCTCACTGGATACGTTCAAGAACCTCAACACCCGTGAGGAGTTCGAGGCCGCGGCCGAGCGGTTCTGAACGAGCGGGGCCGGTGTCGCCTCGCTCTCAGACGACTGCCACCAGCGGGTCGTCGCTCCGCATCTCAGCAAGGACGACACGCGACACGTCGGCTTGGTCGTGAATCGCCTCGGCAACGGCCCGCGCGCTTGTTTCGAGTCCCGCGTCATCGACCATGTTGAGCAGCGGAACCGCGGTCGCGTTGGCTGGCACGTCTTTCAGCCCGCCCTGCTCGTGGGCGAGGACCGCAGCGACGTCTTGCGGTCGAATCTCGTCACCGCGAGCGAGCCCGGTAATCGCGGTAACTTCGTCGACCCGGTGGACGATGTCGTCGGTCAAGGGTTCGCCGACGACGTGGGCGCTGGCAATCGGGACGACGGTCGAGGCCGACGTGGGGAGCTGTGGCTCGCGGTCGCTCGGCGCTTTGAACTCTCGCATCCGTGCGCCGTCGGCTTTCACCAGAATCGGATGGTCGATATCAGCCAGGTCGGCGACGGTTTCCGGGTCGTAGCCGCGGTAGCGGTCCGGCCGCTCCTGTGTCGGGACGACGCCCAGCGGCCACGCAGACGCCTCGTCAATGGCTGTCCGTGGGGTCTCCGTCACGACAACGTTCTCGACCCAGCCGTCGAATATCGGAATCCGGACCGTCGCTGTGACAACCGCGCGGTCCAGTCGGCCGGCGAGCGTTGCCATCGTCGTCTTCTTCCCCCCAGCGCCGACGAAACAGGTCGTTCCCCGCCGCGCGTCCAGCGCATCGACGATGTTCATACGCAGTGCACGGCAGTCGCCGAATTAATCGTTACCCTGGTGCGCGCGACAACGGAACCGGACCAGTCACGCCATTTAAGAGGTTGTGCTGTGAACAGTTAGCAAGGAAATGCTCGAAGACGACTTCGGTCGCGAGGTCTCCGGTGTCCGCGTCTCCCTGACCGACCGGTGTAACTTCGACTGCGTCTACTGCCACAATGAGGGGCTGGGCGACACACGGGGCCCGATGGAGGCACAGGACGACGAACTCACTGCCGACACCATCGTGGCCTTCCTCGAAGTCGCCGCCGAGTTCGGCGTCGACTCGGTGAAGTTCACGGGCGGGGAGCCGATGCTCCGGGAGGACTTAGAGGAAATCGTCCGGCGCGCCCCCGACGAGATGGAGGTGTCGATGACGACCAACGGCACCTTCCTCCCCGGCCGCGCCCCGGACCTCGTCGACGCGGGCCTTGAGCGGGTCAACGTCTCGCAGGACGCGCTCGACAGCGAGGCCTTCGCCGAGCTGACACAGAGCGGGGCCTACGACCGCGTCCTCGAAGGCGTCGAAGCGGCGCTGGACGCCGGCCTCGCGCCGGTGAAGCTCAACATGGTCGTGTTCGAGCCGACCGCAGGCTACGTCCCGAAGATGGTCGACCACGTCGCCGAGAACCCCGGGCTCCAGCTCCAGCTCATCGAGTACATGCCGGAACTGGCCGGCCATCCGGAGTGGGCCATCGACATCGACCGCGTCCACGACTGGCTCGAAGACCGCGCGGACACGGTTGAACACCGGGAGATGCACGACCGCAAGCGCTACTGGATACACAGCACCGAGGCGGCGGTCGAAGGGAGCGGCGCGACCACCTCGCTGGCCGCGTCCGACGGCGGCGTTCAGACGGAACCGGTCAACAACCAGAACAGCGGGATGGTCGAAATCGTCGACCCAGTCGGCAACGAGAACTTCTGTGCGAACTGTCATCGCGTGCGGCTCACCCACGACGGCTACCTCAAGGGCTGTCTGAACCGCAACGATGACCTGCGTGACATCGGCACGACCAAAGAGTCGATGCGCGCCGCGTTCCGCGAGACGGTCGACACTCGCGTCCCCTACTACGGCGAGTACATGATTGAAACCGAGGACGGCGAGTGGGAGATAAACGAGGAGTACATCGACACCGACGGGGACCGTGCGCCCTACGAGTACTCGGAGTAGCGGTCGCCGCGGGCAAGCGCTCTTACTGTTCCATCGTGAAAACCGGCCAGGATGAGTCTCCCGCTCCGCGACCGAACCGCGATTTCACTGTCGTGGAACGAACTCACCGGCGCTGTCGGGGACTCCGCGACGGTGCTCCCGGTCGTCGTGGCCGTCGCCGTGCTGACGGAGCTCTCGCTCCCGGTCATGCTCGTCTGGTTCGGCGTTTTTCAGGTCGTCTGGGGGCTGTACTACGGCGTCCCGATATCGGTCGAGCCGATGAAGGCCTTCGCCGCGCTGGTCATCGCCGGGACTATCTCCACCGGCGAACTCGTCGTTGCGGGGCTCCTGCTGGCGGGCATCCTGCTCGCGCTCGGAACCACGCGGTCACTCGAAACGGTCAATCAGTACGTCGACGACACCGTCGTTCGTGGGGTACAACTCGGCGTCGCGCTGGTCCTGCTGGAGACGGGCGTTGACCTCGGGCTCAGCGACCCAACACTCCTGGTCGTTGCCGTCGGCCTTGTGGCCCTCTTCGCACTTCTGGGCTACAGTGGGCAGAGCGCCTTCGCCGTCTTCGTCCTCGGCGTCGTTCTCGCCCTCGCGGAGACCGGCGTACCGACGCCGGCCGTCCCCGCTGTCGACGCCATGTTCATGCTTCCACGCATGACACTGTCGGTGCAAACGGCAGAGGCCGTCCTCGCCCAGATTGCAGTCACCGTCGGCAACGCCGCCCTCGCCACGTCAGTCCTGCTCGCAGATTACTTCGACCGGGACGTGTCCGCGGACCAGCTCTCGAACAGCATGGGGCTGATGAACCTCGCCGCGGTCCCGTTCGGCGCGTTCCCGATGTGTCACGGGAGCGGCGGCGTCGCCGGGAAGTACGCCTTCGGGGCCAGAACGCCCGGCGCGAACCTGCTACTCGGCGCGGGCTACGTGCTGACTGCGTTCCTCGCCGTCGGCGTCATCGCGGCCTACCCGACGGCGCTGCTCGGGGTCATTCTGGTACTAATCGCGCTCCAACTGGGCTGGACCGGCGTTTCCAAAACGGACGACCTGGCGGTCGTCGCGGCAATCGGCGTCCTCGGCGTACTCGTCAACCTCGGTCTCGCGTTCGTCGTCGGCGTCCTCGTCCAGCAACTGCGCACCCAGTTGTGACTCAGCGGCTGGCCCCCACACGCTTGTATCAGGAGCCCGAAGGGTCGACTGATAGATGCGCCCCGCAACGGAACTCGAAAACTTGCTCGGAGAGGCGGAGTCACTCACCATCGTCTGTCACAACAACCCCGACCCCGACTGCCTGGCCAGCGCGCTCGCACTCGGTCGCATCGCGGCCGCCGTCGGCATCGACGAGCGACGCATCCTCTACAGCGGCGAGATCTCACACCAGCAGAACCGCTCGTTCGTCAATCTGCTGGAGATGGACATCCAGGAGTTTGACGCGGCCGACGTGACTGACCGGGAATCCTCGGAACTGCTCGCCTTCGTCGACCACTCGATTCCGGGGGCGAACAACCGGGTCCCCGAAGACGTCTCGGTCGACATCGTTATCGACCACCATCCCGCCGAGGATATCAGCGCCCGGTTCGTCGATCACCGGGTAGAAATCGGGGCGACGGCGACGATACTGACCGAGTACCTGCGGGACCTCGACATCGAACTCGACGACCGCTTGGCGACGGCGCTACTGTTTGCCATTCGACGCGAGACGCTGGGCTTCCTGCGCGGCGTGACGACAGACGAGCACGGGGCGGCCGGCTTCCTGACAGCGGCGGCTGATTCGGACCTGTTGCGCCAGCTTTCCTCGCCATCAGTCAGTGGTGCGACCGTCGACGCCATCGCGGACGCAATCGAGAACCGGACGGTCAAAGGCTCGGTGTTAATCTCGCACGTCGGCCGGACACAGGAGCGGGACGCACTACCGCAGGCGGCCGACTACCTGGCGACGCTCGAGGGCGTCGAGACGGCCATCGTCTTCGGCATTGTCGAGGACACCATCCAGCTCAGCGCCCGGTCAACGGACTCCCGTATCAATATCGGTGACGTTCTGGACGCATCGCTGGGCGATGTCGGGAGCGCGGGTGGTCACAGAGAGATGGCCGGCGGCGAGGTCCCGCTTGGCATTTTCGCCGACTACACGAGCGACGACGCCGTGCTCGTCGACATCGTCGAGCAAGTGATTTCGGCGCGGCTGTTTGCCGGACTGAACCTCTCTGAAAAGGACTGAGACGCCGTTCAGGACAGGCGGAACGTTTCCAGGTTCTTCGGGTTGTGCGTCCGCATATTGAACTTCTGGTACAGCGCCGAGGACAGCTGGTTCGTCGTGGACGCGTCGCCGTGGACACAGAGAATTTTCTCCGGTCGCGGGTGCATCGTCTCGACGAACGACTCAAGCCCCTGTCGGTCGGCGTGGCCGGAGAAGCCATCGACCGTCTCCACGTTGAGCCTGAGGCTCACCCGCTCGGCGCGTGGCCCGCTCGTATCGCCCAAGGTAATCTCGTCCTGGCCGCGCTGGATCTGGCGACCGAGCGTCCCCTCGGCCTGATAGCCGACAAAGGCCATCGTGCTGTCCGGGTCGCTGCCCAGCAGTCGGAGCCAGGACATCACGGGGCCGCCGGTGACCATCCCGGAGGTGGTCAGAATGATGGCCGGCTCGTCGTCGGCGATGTCCTGTCGCATCTCGTCGCCGCCGTCGACTTGCTCGAACTGCTCGGCGAGGAACGGGTTCTCGTCCTCGTACAGGATACGCTGGCGGAGGTCGTCCCGGAGGTACTCCGGATACGCGGTGTGGATGGCCGTTGCCTCTCGAATCATCCCGTCGAGATACACCGGCATCGTCGGGATATCGCCCTTTCGCATCGCTTCTTCGAGGACGAGCATGAGCTCCTGGGACCGACCCACGGCGAAAGCCGGAATCAGGATTTTGCCGTCGTTCTCGTAGGCCTCGTTGATGACATCTCTGAGGACCCGTTCGGAGTCGGACTGGTCGGTCTGGTAGTCGTTTTTCCCGCCGTAGGTCGACTCCAGCACGAGCGTCTCCACCCGCGGGAAGTCGTTGACAGCGCCGTCGAGCAGCCGAGTGTCCTTGTAGTGAATGTCACCGGAGAAGGCGACGTTGTACCGTCCCTCGCCGATGTGGAAGTGACACACCGCCGAGCCGAGGATGTGACCGGCGTTGTGCATCGTGAGTTTGATATCGGGCGCGATGTCGGTGACGTTGCCGAACTCCAGAGGAATCGTGTGTTTCAGCGCGTCACGGACTTGCTGGCTCTCGTATGGTGGCGTCCGCCCTTCCTTCGAAGCCACGTCGAGGTAGTCCAGCTGGAGCAGGCCCATCAGGTCTCGTGTCGGCGCTGTCGTGTAAATCGGGCCGTCGTAGCCGTATTTGAACAGGATCGGGATGAGCGCGGAGTGGTCCAGGTGGGCGTGTGTCAGGACGACGGCATCGAGGGAGTTCGGCCCCGCCGCGAGCGCTTCGGGTGCCTGAAGGTACGGGACCTCGCCCTCAGCACCGGGCTTGTCGCCGCAGTCGATGAGGATGCGTGACTCGGGCGTCGAGAGGATGAAGGCGGCGCGCCCGACCTCGCGACAGCAGCCCAGCGTCGTGAGTCGAACCCAGTCCTCGTCGCTCGTAGTGGGGCGGTTGATCTGTCGACCGACGCGCTGGAGGATGTCCCGTCGTTCCTCCCGTTCCTGCTTGAGGTAGTTCCGGACGTTCGAGACCGTCGAGGACTCCATCGGCGGCGTCCGAACGACTTCGGGGGTCCAGCCGACGGAAGCGGAGATTTCGTCGAGGGTCGCGCCGTGGCGGCCGATGACGCGGCCGGGCTTTTCGGCCTCGATGAACACTTCGCCGGTCTGGCGGTCGAAATCCAGGTTCTGGACGCCGGCGTCCTCGGGAATCGTCTGTGTGATTCGTGCCCGGGCTTCGTTCGGCGGGACGAGGGCTTCCTGCGTGGGGCGAACGTTGATTCGTTTGCGAAGCGTCTGTGCGAGGTTTCTGACGATCCCGTCGCGGTTGGCGACCGTCTGCGCATCCGGCGTGTAAATAACCAGCTCCGGCCCCTCGAACGCGACGGAATCGATTTCGATGTCGTCCGGTGTCTCTTCTTCGACCTGTGCTTTGATTCGATCAAGTGTCTCGTCTGCGGAACTCATAAGTTTGGAGATGGAGGCCCGATAGCCGTCGGTAAAACCACGGCTCTCGACTGCCGTTATCTAGCGGGAGTGCAAGCACGGTAAAGAACCTTTGCTTGTCTCGGTATGTCATCGTGTGGTCGTGTCTCGGCAGGAACCGGCGAATTTTAGTGTGGGACTGCGAGTTGTAGTTGTATGGGCTTTGGTAGCTACGATGAATCCGAACAGAAGGACAACGACGTAGACGCAGACGACAGCGAGGGCGTTGCAGTCCACGAGAACGACCACGACGGGTCGGTCTCCTTCGAGACGGAGGCGACCACGAGCGACCTCGTCGACAAACTCGGCGACATGAAAGACGAGGACGAGGAGTAACGCCGCCGCCATTCCCGACTGCGCTTACTGGCCGACTTTTTCCGCGAGTTCACCGCGCTCGTCCAGCTGTTCGAGGATGTCGCTGCCGCCGATGAACTCCCCGTCGACGAACGTTTGGGGGATAGTCTCGCGGTCGCTGTGGCGCTCTAGGGCCTCCCGATAGGCGTCGGTCGCCTTGAGCACGTCCACTGTCTCGATGTCGTCGCGGTGCTGTTGCAGTAGTGCGAGGGCCTTCTTCGAGTAGCCACACTGTGGCATCAGCTCGTTGCCTTTCATGAACAGCACGACCTCGTTGTCCTCGATGACGCTGTCTACCTGGTCCGTGACTTCTTCGGGCGAGAGTTCTTCGGGCTCGAATGCCATACCCTCACTAACGCCGTCGGCAATAAAGGCGTACCGACGGGACAAACGAGGTTGTACCGACGGGTCGAGCGGAACCGCACCGCCGGGATACGACTACTCGGCTTCCTCGGGCGTCAGTGTCGTCAGCTCGATAGCGTGAATGTCGCGGGTGAGATGGTCCCCGAGCGCGTCGTGGACGAGCTGGTGCTGGTCGACTAGTGATTCTCCCTCGAACGCCGGGGACACCACGCGTACGGCGTAGTGTTTGTCGTCGTCGGGGTCCCGCGGTGTGGTGACCGTCGCCTGTGCCTCCGGCAGTTCCGTTTCGATGAGTTCGGCGACTGCATCCTCGTCCATACGCGCTCTGAAGAGAGCGGCAGGCAAAACAGTTGGCGTCACAGTCACGCCGCGGTCACTAACTGAGTGACAGTTGCCGGCTGATACCGACTCCGAGGGCGGCCAGTCCCAGAAGTGCGAGCGCGACCCCGCCGAACCGGACTGCCGAGAACGAGGCCACAAGCCAAACCGTCCAGAGCGCGACCACCAAGGCAAGCCCGCCGGCCACGATCAACAATCAGTCTGACGAATCGCTCCACGTCCGTACCTGTGGTGATCGGCTGTAAATTCCCGCCGGCTGAACCATAGGTGTTTGTGCCTCGGGTACGTAGCTCGAATATGAGCGACGCTACGCTCGTCTACGACGACGACTGCGGCTTCTGTACGTGGTGGGCGGACTTCATCGACGAGCGGTCCGACCTCGAAATCGTCGGGTTCTCCGCTCTCAACGACGACCTGCTGGAGCGACTCCCGGACGACTACGAGTCCTGCTCGCATCTGGTGACCGAGGAGGAGGTGTACTCCTGTGGGGAGTCCATCGAGACAGCGCTCACCTACACTGACATAGGCAAGCCGGCGCGGCCGCTGGTCTCCTTCTTCCGGCAGTTCGAAGACTACGAGCGGTTCCGCGAGCGGGCCTATCGACAGGTCGCCGATAACCGTTCGAAGTGGGGGAAGGTCATGTCGAAGACGCCGCCAGCGCGCAGGGACGGCACGAACTGACGACCCCGGACCCTGGCGTGTTGCAAATTGCCCTCGCTGACCGGGCTGGCGTGGCGCAGAACCGACACCGGAACCGCGTGGCCGCGACAACGAACACCAGGAGGTAACTGACCGCCAGCGCCCGGTGAACAGCATCCGGACGAGCCAGGACCCCCTGGCTCCCACGGCAGCGCACTCCGGATGTGGCCCAGCCCCAGACTGACCGTACCGGGCGACGGCTGTGTCAACCGCATTCAGCCATTACCTGCCTGTTCAGGCCATCAGTTGCTGGTGGGTCGGCTTCATACAGCGGTCCTGGACGACGCGGCGGCCGGCCGCTTCGGCACGTTCGACGGCCTCGTCGTCGTGGATGCCGAGTTGGAGCCAGATGACGGCGTCGTCGTCCCGTTCCAGGGCCGCGTCAACGATATCGCTGACCTCGTCGCTTGGCCTGAACACGTCGATGATGTCTATCTCGCCGGGAATCTCTGACAGCGAGTCGTAGGCCTTCTGTCCGAATATCTCGTCTGCGAAGGGATTGACCGGAATCACCTCGTACCCCTGTTCACGGAGGTACTTCGGGATCTCGTGAGCGTCCTTGCCGGGGCTGGTCGAACACCCGACGACGGCGACGCGGTCCAGTTCGAGGATCTCTCGGAGTTCGTCGTCCGAAGTAACAGGCATACACGGATGTTAGCCGGGCAGCAACAAAAGCGATTGCCTGCGGGACTTACTCCGTGGGCTCGTCGGCCCCTGTCGGTTCCTGCAGGTATGTCTGGCCCCACGCTGCCATTTCGGTGATTACGGACTCAAGTGACTCCCCGTGTTCGGTGAGCGAGTAATTGACGCGAAACGGTTGTTCGTTGATTACTTCCCGGTCGACGAGCCCTTTCTCCTGTAGGTCTTCGAGGCTGTCAGAGAGCACTTTGGAAGAAATCCCGTCGACGTTCTCTTTGAGTTCGTTAAATCCTGACGGGCCGTTATCAAGCAGTCGGTGGATGATGACGGGGTGCCACTTCTTCCCGATGAGGGACGCCGTCGTGGTTATCGGACACCACTCTTCGCCAGCACACCAGACGGAGAGCTTCTCCGGTGAATCGCTCATATCTTGTCGGGATTTCGGCCGCGGCCGGCTAATAACTACCCCTGTGCAGGTAGCCGGACGCTACTGTTCGTGGGCTATAGTAACAATTGAAACATGTACACACCTGATCGCACTGCTGTCGTGCGATCAGGTGTGTATTGATTTTCAATGGCTACTATAGCTTGGGAGACACAGTGGACCCTCGCACAGCGTGTGCCTGCCCAAAATCATGGCGAGCGGCAGCTTCCCAGCCATGAGAGAGTAATTATATTTTTCTCCGGTTATTCAGTGTATTCTTGTATGGTTGCAGTCACCGTGTGGAACGAAAACCGGCACGAACGGGCGACAGGCCCGGCCAATGCGATGTACCCCGACGGGATCCACACGACGTTGGCTGAGATGCTTACTTCCTACGGCCACACCGTCCAGACAGCGACACTCGATGACCCTGCCAACGGACTAACCGAGAAGATACTCGCCGAAACTGACGTTTTATTGTGGTGGGGCGATGTCGCACACGATGCTGTCAGCGATGCGACTGCGAGCCGCGTCGAGCAGGCTGTCCGTGAGGGAATGGGGTTCATCCCGCTACACTCCAGTCACGAATCGAAGCCGTTCGAGGCACTCATGGGAACGACTGGCACCCTGCGCTGGCGCGAGGAGGGCGAGCGCGAGCACGTCTGGGTCGTCGAATCGAGCCACCCAATTACCGACGGGCTTCCCGAGGAGTTCGAACTCGAACGTGCCGAGATCTACGGAAAGGGGTTCGACCTGCCGATACCGGACACCCTGGTGACTGTAAGTTGGTGTGGCGACGGCACAGTGTTTCCCAGCGGGTGTTGTTACTACCGTGATGCAGGACGGATATTCTACTTCCAACCCGGCCACGAGACGTTTCCAGTGTATCACCGGCCGGTCGTTCAGAAGCTCCTGCACAACGCTGTTACCTGGGCCGCGCCGGATGAGACCGACCACCGCTGCGCTGGACAGTCCTGACAGTCGGGACAACCGTTGTGCTGTCTGTTAGCTCTCGGTTGCCCCTCCTTCTGTTTGATTGGCCGACCAGAAAGGACAGACTGTCTCTGTAAATAGGTGATTAGGAGGCGTCTTTCGGAACGGTAGGTGCTGTTTTACCTCGGGAGGGTGACCGAAGGCGACTGCAAACTTAGGGGGCTGGGTCACGACCGTGAGCCAGCATGCGAGGACAACAGCGGAGCCGTAGACCGATTCCAAAGGGTTTGTATCTAATGACTTCGGAGAGTGGCCTATGACAGAGAACGTGGTCGTACTCGGTGCGGGGTACGCTGGTGCGGGGGCAATAAAGAGTTTAGAGGACGAGCTAGACGGTGTGACGGACGTCGATGTGACCTGGATTTCTGAGACGGATTACCACCTGGTCTTGCACGAGTCCCACCGCTGCATTCGGGACCCGAGCGTCCAGGAGAACATCACTATTCCCGTCCACGAGATCAAACAGCCCTCGACCTCGTTCGTTCAGGACGAAGTCGTCGGCATCGACACCGACGCCCAGGAAGTGGCCCTCGCCGATTCCGACACTGTCGAGTACGACTACCTGCTCGTGGGGCTGGGATCGCAGACCGCATTCTTCGGCATCGAGGGCCTCAAAGAGCACGCGCTGACGCTCAAGAGCCTCGACGACGCGCTCGACATCCACGACAACATCCAGCAGGCCGCTCGTGACGCCTCCACCAACGACCCCGCGCAGGTCGTCATCGGCGGCGCTGGCCTTTCGGGTATCCAGACCGCCGGCGAAGTCGCCGAGTTCCGCGACGAACACAACGCGCCCATCGACATCCACCTCGTCGAAGGGCTCGACCAGGTCCTGCCCAACAGCGACCCGGAACTGCAGGGTGCCCTGCGTAAGCGTCTGGAAGCCGCCGACGTGAACATCAAGTGCGGGGAGTTCATCGGCGAAGTCGACGAGGAGACAGTGTACATCGGCGACGAGGACGAACTGGATTACGACGTACTGGTCTGGACGGGCGGCATCACCGGCCGCGATTGTATGCAAGACGTCGATCTGGACAAGGACGAGCGCAACCACCGCATCCACGCCGAAGGGAACTTCCAGACCGAGGATGAACACGTCTTCGCGATCGGCGACTCGGCGCTGATCGACCAGCCGGGCGACCAGCCCGCCCCGCCGACCGCGCAGGCCGCCTGGCAGGCCGCCGAAGTCGCCGGTGAGAACCTCGCTCGCGCCGTGCGAGGCCAGCCGCTGAAGACGTGGACCCACAAGGACAAGGGCACGGTCGTTTCGGTCGGCGAGAAAGCCGTCGCCCACGACGTGGTGAATATGCCTATCGAAACGTTCGGCGGGATGCCCGCGAAACTGCTGAAGAAAGCGATTGCCGCCCGCTGGATCAAGGACGTTACTGGCGTCGGTCGGGCCGTCAAGGCCTGGCCCGACATGTAGTACCTTTTTACGTCACCCCCTCTCCTCGCGGCGCTTCGCGCCGCTGTGGGGAGCGGGTTCGCAAAAATCTACGCTAAAAACGACCGTCTCGCTCCCGCTGGTCGCGAGACGTGAAACCGCGCGCCGATGGCGCGCGGTATGCTGTTTTGCCCGTCTCCGAGCAAGGCACTACCAGGCCGACTCTAACACGCTGACGATGTCTTTTCGTGTGGGTTCCAGTTCTGACGGGACGTTCGCCATGAAGGCGTCTTCGAGGACGGCGTCAGCAACTTCGGGGAACGCCTCGCGGTCGGGGCCGTCAACATCCCGGAGTCGTGTCGGCAGTCCCAGCGTCGTCACCACGTCATTGACCCGGTCGACGACCGCAGCAGCGGGGTCAGAGGCCTCACCGACACCGAGAGCATCGGCGAGTAGTGACCGCCGGCCGTCGACCTGCTCGAACAGGTACGAGAGGGCGTGTGGAGCGATAACCGCGTGGGCCGCGCCCTGCTGGACCTCGTAGGTCCGGGTTAGTCCGTGGCCGAAGGCGTGGATCAGCGAGAGCGTCGTCCCATCGGCCCGCGAGATGCCGTACTGGACGAGCATGATGCCCCGGGTGAGCGACTGATACACCCACGGGTCGTCGTCACCGTTACCGAGTGCGAGCAGTCCGTCTGTGAGAAGACCGAGACCGCGCGACGCTGTGGCGTCAGTTATCGGGGTTGAATTAGCCGCGTACAGCGTCTCGATACCTTTGTCGAAGCCGTTCATCGCCGACGCCGCGAGGACCGACCGGGGCGTCGTCGCGATCAGTTCGGGGTCGTAACAGACGGCTGCGGGCATCAGTTTCGGATCGCCGACACCGCCGCTGGTCGGTTCGTCCACAGGGCAAGTATCGGGCACGGCTGTGACTCCCGCCACGATAGAGAGGTCAGCGCCGGCCAGTGTCGTCGGGACAGCCACAATCGGCGGCAGCTCCGTTTCGGGGACGGCTATCGTTCCGGAATCGACGAACGCCTGACCGACAGCGGCCGGATCACGGTCGGTTGCCGCGAGGATACTGATGATTTTCGCCACGTCGAGGCTGCTCCCGCCGCCGACGGCCACGAGACAGTCGGCATCGACCTCGCGGAAGCGTTCGAGCCCGTCGTAAGCGGTACCGAGCCGCTTGGCTGGCGTCGTTTTCGCGAAGACGCCAGCCAGCTGGTCACCGAGCCCCTCTCGAACGGGGTCCATCACAGCCGGCGTCTCACCGACGGTAGCGCCACAGACGACCAGCGCGCGGTCGTCGCCCTGTGCGTCTAGCTCCGTGTCAAGCGACCGAACGGCATCGGGGCCGTACCGCAGCGTCGCAGGGTCGTACTCGAACCGGAACGGGGCGTTGAGGTCGGCGGCAAGCGGTGTGTCGGGCATTGCTGTGACTCACTCGGCCCCGCTCGTCTTTAGCCCTTCAGGTCGTCAGCGCCGTCGGTCGCCACAGGTCGAGCGTTCGGGTCGTCTGCAAGCGTGGTCACGTCGTCTGTCCGTGGTAAAACCGTAGCGTATTCTCGGCAGGATTCCCGTGCTCAGACCGGCTCCGCCTACTGTGGCTCCATGCCGGCCATCCCGTCAGTCAGTGCGCCGAGGTCGGAAAGCACCTCGGCGAGCGAACCGATACTGTCTTTCTCCCGTCGGTCCGGGTTCACGAGCACCCGAACCGATTCCGTTCCCAGCGAGACGAATCCGAGGTCGAGTTTCGCCGCCGTAGCACGGAGGCCGAGGCCCGCGTCCGCGTCGCTTGCAAGCACCTTCCGAGCGGGGCTTTCGTGTGCCTTCGTCGTGAGTTCGTAGCCGTCGATAGCATCGATGAGTTCGGCGCGGCCGACACCCCGTTCCTCGCCAAGTGCGTCGACCGCGTCGTCGAAGCTCCGCCGCAGTCCAGAAGCGCTGTCGCGGTTGACGAAGCGGTAGTCGCCGTCGACGAGGTCGCCCAGGTCGGACACATCGGTATCAGGACTGACGACCAGTCCCCACTCACGCTGCCATCCCCCGATGTCGGTCGCTTCGTGGTCGCTGCTGGTCGGACCCGCGACGACGGCAATATCGGGCACGCCGTTGTCGAGGCGGCGGAGCCCCTCGGTGGAGCCGAGCGGGAGATACCGCGGGCGGGAAACGGTGTCAAGCAAGCGCGAGAGGAGGGGGTCGTCCTCGCCCATGCCGAGAAGCGTCGGCGGTCTGACCGCCGGGGAGAACAGCGTCACGTCGACTGCCTCCCCCTCAGCAAGGTAGTCTGTCCCCGGCGGCACGTCCACGAAGCCGTCGGCGTCGACGAGGCTCGTCGTCGCGCCGCTGCCCTTGTCGACGGGATAGACCAGCAGCGACCCCGTCTCGTCCTCGACCAGGCCGGCCGGCATGAGGCGTCTGCGCCCCTCGCCGTAGCGTTCCTGGACCGCCATCGTGCCCGAGACCGTCGCTGTCTGTGGCGGGTCCCGCCCGGCGGCGTCCCGGACCGCCGGCGCGACGAACGTCTGGAAGATGGTCAGCGCCGACACCGGGTACCCGGGCAAGCCGACGTACGCCGAGTCGCCGATAGTGCCGACGAGCATCGGCTTGCCGGGCTTGACGGCGACGCCGTGGAGCCTGAGTTCGCCGCGTTCCTCGATCACGCGGTAGATGACGTCCACGGCACTCGCGCTGGTCGACCCCGACGAGAGGACGAGGTCGCACTCGTCGGCCGCCTCGTGGAGCAACCGCTCCATCTCCGCGTAGTCGTCGCCGGCGTGGGGGTACATCACCGGATCGCCGCCGGCCTCCGAGACAGCGCCGGCGAGCGTGTAGCTGTTCACGTCGTATATCTGGCCGGCGGCGCTGTCGAGGGGATCCCCGGGCCGGACGAGCTCGTCACCGGTCGAGAGGATGCCGACCTTGGGACGACCACGCACCGGGACCTCGTCGAGACCTAGCGCCGACAGGAGTCCGATTTCCCGCGGCGTGATGCGCGTTCCAGGTCCGAGGGCGCGTGCCCCGGCCGCGATGTCCGCACCGGCGAGCATCACGTTGTCACCGGGCGCGACGGACGTGCGTATCTCGACGCCGTCGTCTGTCTCGGTCGTTCGCTCGACCATCACGACGGCATCCGCGCCGGGCGGCATCACCGCGCCAGTGGAGATCTCGGCGACCGACCCCGACTCGACCGTCACGTCGGGCTCCTCGCCCGCGTGAACTTCGCCGGCGACTGAAAGCGTCACCGGGTCGGCCTCGTCAGCGCCGAAGGTGTCCCTGGCGTGTACGGCGTAGCCGTCCATGCTCGCGCGGTCGAACCCCGGCACGTCGATGTCGGCGTCGACTCGCTCTGCGAGAACACGGTCCCTGGCATCTGCCAGTGGGACCGTCTCCGGGGCAGGGTCGATGTCGAGGTCCGCGACGACCTCGTGAGCCTCCTCGGGCGACGCCAGGTCGCGGAACTCTCGGCGGTCGCTCATTGGGACCACTCCCAGTCTTCGACAGCCACGGTATCGCCGGCGTCATATCCCTCGACGGACTCCGGCACGACGACCCAGCCGTCGGCGAGCGCGACACTCGAGAGGACGCCCGAGCCGCTGGCCCGCGTCGGCGTCGCGGTCGTTTGCTCGTCCACGCCCTCGTCGTGCAGTTCCACCCGGGCGTAGGTTCGGGTCCCCGGTTCACTGGCTATCTTTCGTGTCAGCTCGGCCTCGGTGGTCGGCGGCGCTGTCGACGGGAGGTGGCCGGCCTGTCGGAGCGCCGGCCGGAGGAACTGGACGGCGTTGACGATACAGGCGACCGGATAGCCCGGGAGCATCAGAATCGGCGTCTCCTCGACCACGCCCAGCGCGACTGGATGGCCCGGCTTCAGCGCGACGCCGTGGACCAGCACCTCGCCGATTCCATCGACGACCTCCGGGAGCAGGTCCCGCTCGCCGACGGAGGACCCGCCGGTCGTCACCACGATGTCGTGGTCGAGGTCGTCGCTGATGGCCGCCCGGAGCGCGTCCACGTCGTCGGTGACGATATCGCGGTAAGTCGCTGTGCCGCCCCAGCGTTCGACGTACTGGGTGACGGTCTGGCCGTTCGTCTCGATGACCTCGCCCGGCGCGGGGTCGTCCTGCACCAGTTCCTCCCCGGTCGGAATCACGCTGACGGTTGGCTGCTCGTACACCTCGATGGTGTCGTTACCGACGGATTTCAGCAGGCCGAGGTCCGACGGACGGAGCCTGTGGCCTGCCTCGTAGAGGGTCTGCCCTTCCGCCACGTCCTCGCCGACCGGCGCGACGTTCTCGCCGCCCGCGACCGCGTCGAACACCGTGACGGTGTCGCCGGCCACCTCGGTCTCCTCGACCATCACGACGGCGTCGGCACCCTCGGGGAGTTCGCTCCCCGTGTGGACGCGAGCCGCTGTTCCCGTTGTCACCGCCTCATCGACCCGGAGCGATGCCGGCGACCGCTGGCTCGCGCCGAACGTGTCCTCGGCCCTGACGGCGAAGCCGTCCATCGCCGCGCGGCGGTAGTGTGGCACCGCGCGCTCGGCAGTGATTTCCCTCGCGACGACGCGCTCGTCGGCGTCGCGCAGCGGGACGCGCTCCGTCCGCTCGTGTGGGGACACTGCGTCAAGCAGCGTCTCCCTGGCCGCCGTCACCGGCGTTCGGTCCTTGAACCCGGCCGACTTTCGGGACTCGTTGCTCATGTGGGTACGAATGGCCGGCACACCAAAAAGCTCGCCAGGTTCAGGAGGGTAGTGACAGTAGCGTAGGTGTGAGTGAGTCGACCCTCCGCTGTCGTCTCTGCGGGAGCGAACTCTCGACGGGGCTAGTCGCGACCGACAGCCGGCACTGCTGTCTCAACGCCACACCTATCGCCGGGACCTGCCCCGAACACGGGCCGGTCGGGCCGCACCACGCCGTGGAGAGGTGAGTATCACCGTCCCCAGCTCGGTCAGTCGAGGCGGTTGAGGTCACCCCGACGCTCCCGATGCATGACACCACCGGCGAACCGACGCAACGTGTCGACGAGTTCTGATTCGGTTTCGTACGTTTCGATTCGCAAGTCCCAGCGCACCGACGCCGACCGAATCATCGCACTCGTCACGTCGTCCTCATGGATGAACACCATCCGATCACCGTGCGTGTCCGCAAGCCGTTCGAGGATACTGCCGGCCTCCTCACCAACGCCGAAGTTGTGTCCGAGAAACGGCAACACGAACGCGGTGGCATTGCTGCATCGCGCAAACTCGATACTCTGTGTCGCCGCGTCCACGTCGTCAGTGTCAATGTCGACATCAAGCGCCAGAAAAGCGTTGAAGCCCGGGTCGGCCCGGAGCGCCCCCTGTACCCGCCGCAACAGTGCTTTCGCCTCATCGATTTCAGCTTTGTTCTGAAACAGTCGCCGGAGTGGGCCAGGCAGGTCGCCGATATCGATATCGGCTCGCTCGGACTCGCTAAGAACGTAGTTGAGATTGAACGACTTGTAGGGCCCCATCAGATAGAACAGGAACCGGTCGTACCGAACATCCCCGACCTGGTCCATAATCCGCTCCCGTGTTATTTCCGTCGCCATAGTGACACCAATCTGCCACTATATTATAAAAGTAGGTATTTTCAGTATTCATTGGCTTGAGAACAGCTAAATATGAGCCGTCCGTACACACAATTGAGATGTCGACGGACCATTCGCGAGCGGTGGACGGGGAGCCGCCGGAGGACCCGGCCGACCTGCTGCCCGACGACAGCGTTCTCAGTCTTGAGGAGTACCTTGATATGCACGCTGCGGTCGGCAACCGGATTCGGTACGAAATCCTCTACCGCCTCGTCCACGGTGGGGAGATGAGTCCGACGGAACTGGATGACATGTTAACTGTCGATGACAGTACGCTCCACTATCACCTCAACACGCTCGTCGACGCCGGCCTCGTCGAGAAGCGCCAGCGGACGGACCGCGGCCAAGATGGACTCTACACATACTACAGTGCGACTGTCTTCGGCGAGGTGACGCTCACCGACGGCGTCGACGAGCTCATCCGTGGCGAACAGGCCTTCGACGACATGTACGACAGTTCGGCGGAGTGAGTGGGCACGCGGCCGGCACGGAGGTTCAAGTACGGGAACGGGGCCACGCCCCGGTATGCAGTCCATGGCTCCCGCCGCCGACCCGGCAGCGACGCTCGCATTACTCGCTGCGGTCGGAACGGGAGTCGGGCTGGGAACGCTCAGCGGCCTCATCCCGGGGCTGCACGCCAACACGTTCGCGCTCTTGCTCGCCGCCGCGGCGAGCAGCCTGCCCGGCCCGCGGCTGTACGTCGGCGTCGCGATGCTTTCGGCCGGCGTGACACACACCTTCCTCGACGTAATTCCGGCGCTGGCGCTTGGCGTGCCGGACCCGGCGATGGCAGCCAGCGCACTGCCGAGCCACCAGTTGGTCATCGAGGGCCGCGGCCGGGAGGCGCTTCGCCTGTCTGCGCTGGGGAGCGGGCTGGCCGTGGTGTTTGCCGTCCCGCTGGCAGTTCCGCTTACCCTGCTGATGGAGCGAGCGTATCCGCTGCTCCGGCCGTGGTTGTCGGTGCTTCTCGCGGGGGTCGCCGTCCTGCTCGTGGTCACGGAGCACGGCCGCCACCAGCAGGTCGGCGCGGCGTGTTCCCTGGCCGCCAGCGGTCTGCTCGGAATCGGCCTGCTCGATGCGCCGGTAACCGGAGCGTTGCCTGTGTCGGACGTGCTGGTCCCGCTGTTTTCGGGACTGTTCGGCGCGCCGGTGCTCCTGGCCGCTATCGAGGGGGACGGCGTCCCGCCACAGGCCGACGCGACGGTGACGACGCCGCGACGAACGGTCGGCGTTCTCGCCGGTATCGGGACGCTCTGTGGTGGCGCTGTCGGCTACATTCCGGGCGTCTCCAGCGCTATCGCAGCGACGCTGGCGCTGGGCCTGATCTCCGACCAGGGGCCGCGAGCGTTCATCGTCACGACGAGCGGCGTCAACACGGCGACGGCTGTCTTTGCGCTGTTCGCGCTCATCTCGTTGGGAACGCCCCGAACCGGCGTTCTCGTCGCGCTCGACCGAGCCGAAGTCCCGTTGGTGCTCCCAGCACTGCTCGCCGCGGTCGCCATCGCTGCCGTCGCCGGCGCGATACTCGTCCCGACGCTGGGCGACCGCTACCTCCGGATTGTCGGTCGACTGGACCCGACATACCTCTCGCTGTCCGTGATTGCGGTCCTGATCTGTCTCTCCGCGCTCTTCGCGGGGCTGGTCGGCGTGGGTGCGTTCGGGGCCGCGACCGCAGTCGGCCACTTGCCCCCGAAGTTCGGGGCTCGGCGGGCGACCCTGATGGGGGTGTTGCTCGTCCCGCTGGCGTTATAGGTAGCCCCGCTGGCGGAAATGGGCGAGCAAGACGGCGACGACGATCACCATCCCGATCATCACCGCGGGGTAGCCGAACGCCCAGCCCAGTTCCGGCATGTTGTACGGGCTATCGGCGAAGTTCATCCCGTAGATGCCGACCACGAAGGTCAGCGGAATGAAGATGGTCGCGACGACGGTGAGCATCTTCATTACCTCGTTGGTCGACTGGGACACCGTGTTCAGGTAGATATCCCGCGCCCCCGCCACCAAGTCGCGGTACGTCTCGGTCAGGTCCACTATCTGGACCAGGTGGTCGTACACGTCCCGGAAATACTTCTCCGTCTGTGGCTGGATTTGTTTGGGGTCGCCGCGGGCGAGCACGCCGATCGCCTCCCGCGCCGGCCAGACCTGTTTGCGGAAGGACAGCAGGTCGCGCCGAACGTCGTTGATCCGTTCCAGCGTCTCGATATCGGTGGAGATGGTCACTTCCTCCTCGATCTGTTCGATATCGGTCTCGATCTCGTCCAGCAGGTCGAAGTACGCGTCGACGATGACGTCGATGACCCGGTAGGCCGTGAAATCTGGGCCGCGGTGGAGGAGTCGCTCGTCCCCGCGGCCGACGGCGTCCATCACGCGCTGGATGGACGGGACGGCTCCCGTCGACAGCGTGACGACCCAGTCGGGGCCGATGAACAGGCCAAGCGGCGTCGTTGTCACCTCCTTGTCGAACGTCGTATCGCCGGGCGTGAGCGACGCGGACTTGACGAGCGCGAACGTGTAGGCGTTGAACTCCTGGACGTTCGCCCGGACGTCGGTCTTGATGTCCTCGATAGCCAGCGAGTGGAGATCGAAGGCGGAACTGACGGCGTCGATTTCTTCGGGTGTCGCGTCGGTGACGTGAACCCACGTCGTCCCGACCGCGGTTCGGGCGGCCGCTAGGTCCTCGTACTCTATCGCCTGTCCATCGGCGTACACCACTGCGGAAATCACGGTGTGTCCTCCGTCGGCGTGGCGTGGCCGACAGCGGCCACCGTCAGGCCGACCATAACCGCCGTCACCGACGCAGACCGGCCAGGGTAGGCGACGCTCGTCCCGACGACGTAGCCGGCGATGCCGACGAGCGTGAGCACCGCACCGGCGACAAACAGCCGATTCATGCCTCCGTCATCACTGGCCCGAAAGAAAACAGTGTCCCCGAAGTCAGTTGCCCGAGTGCGAGAGGCCGCCGAGCAGCGTATCGACGCGTGGCCCTTCGCGGTCGTCGATCCGTTCCGGGTAGACGGCGACGGCGACGACCACGTCGCCCTCGTGCTCGAAGCTCGTGAGGTGGATCAGGACGTCGACTTCCTGACCCTCGATGCTCGTCGTTCCGGAGAACACGGCCACCTCACGGGACTCGCCCAGTGCCTCCACCGAGCGGTTGCGTTCGAACTGGACATCGTTTATCTGGTCGTTCCGGCTGGCGACTTCCTCGACGAGGCGTTCGTTGGACCAGCTGGCGGCCGGGTTCAGCGACTTCCCCGCGACGCTGGCGCTGGGCGTCGAGAAGACGATGAATCGGCCGGCGTTGACCTCACCGAGCGGTCCGAGGTCGATGCCACGCTCGTACTGTCGGACGTGGTTCGTGACGCGGATGGTTCGCTCCTGCCCGGCGACGGTGACCGTCCGCTCGATAGTCTGTTCGTCAGCCATCGACTGCTCGTAGCCGGTCTCTTCGAGCGCACTGTCGCCGACTGACGCCGGTGCGGAGTCGAACTCGACTGTCTCCCCGGTTATCAGGCCGACACAGCCCGACGAGGCGACGAGTAACCCGACGAGAAGCGTGAGGATGCCCTTTCGCATTGTTGTTCCTACACTGTGTCCAGTATATAAAGTACTTGGCCGCCCAAGCTGTTAACTAAGGTACAAAACACCGTCGATAAACGTCCTAGAACCGGTCTGTCGTCCCCTTTCAGAGCCGGTAGGTCGGCCCGTCGTCGGTGTCCTGCACCTCGACGCCGAGCGCTTCCAGTTCGTCCCGGAGTTCGTCGGCGCGTTCGTAGTTACCGGCCTCTCGCTCCTGCTCGCGGATGTCCAGAACCAGATCGACCACGTCGCCGGCAAGCGACACGTCGCCGCTGTCGTCGTCGCCGAACGCCAGCCCGAGGATGCCGCCGCCGAGTTCCTCGAACGTCT
Source organism: Haloarcula hispanica ATCC 33960 (assembly GCF_000223905.1). Taxonomy (NCBI): domain Archaea; kingdom Methanobacteriati; phylum Methanobacteriota; class Halobacteria; order Halobacteriales; family Haloarculaceae; genus Haloarcula; species Haloarcula hispanica. The sequence continues at coordinate 1,829,469 of NC_015948.1, read as the reverse complement.
CGACAGCGCGGCGGAGCCCCTGGTAGTCCCGTTGCTCGTGGGCATCCAGGTGGGAGTTCACTGCGGCCGTCAGGTCGAGCAGCGCGGTCATCGCCTCCCGCGTGTTGAAGTCGTCGTTCATCGCGGCCTCGAACGCCGAGCGGGCGTCTGCGACAGCGTCACGAAGCGTCTCGTCGGTTACCTTCGCGTAGGCGTCCACGCTGTCGCAGGCCTCGGCCGCTCGCTCGTAGCCGCGAGAGAGGCGGTCCCAGCGCTCTTCAGCCTCCGAGATGGTCTCGTCGCTGTAGGTCGCCCGCGAGGTGTAGGCCGTCGACAGCAGGAAGGTCCGAAGCACGTCGGAGCCGAACTCCTCGACGGCATCGGCGACGGTGAAGTAGTTGCCAAGCGAGGAGGACATCTTCTCCTCCTCGGTTTCAAGCAGGCGGACGTGGAGCCAGTACTTCGCGAACTGCTTTCCGGTCGCGGCCTCGCTCTGGGCCACCTCGTTCTCGTGGTGGGGGAAGACGAGATCCTGCCCGCCGACGTGGATGTCGATAGACTCGTCGAGGTGGGTCATGGACATCGCCGAGCACTCGATGTGCCAGCCGGGTCGCCCCTCGCCCCATGGGGAGTCCCAGGTTTGTGCTGTCTGGCAGGCCTCTTCGGCGGGTGCGGCCTCGGGGTGCTGATGTTCGGCGATGTCCTCCGGGTCGACGCCGCCGGCCTTCCAGAGCGCGAAGTCGGCCGGGTGGCGTTTCTCCCCTTCGGTGTCTTCGCCCTGGGACTCGATGTCGTCGACGGACTGGTTCGAGAGCTTGCCGTAGTCCTCGAAGCTGGTCACGTCGAAGTAGACAGAGCCGTTGGCTTCGTAGGCGTGGCCCTGCTCGATGAGTCGCTCAACGAGGTCGATAATCTCCGGGACGTGTTCGGAGACGCGGGGGTACACCTCCGCGCGGCCGAGGTTGAGCGAGCGCATATCGTCGATGACCTGCCCGACGTAGTGGCGGGCCACGCTCTCCTCGCTGTCGCCGTCCTCGCCGACGCGGGCGACGATCTTCTCGTTGACGTCGGTGAAGTTCTCGACGTGGTGGACGTCATAGCCCAGGTGGTCGAGCCATCGGGCCATCACGTCGACATGGACCCAGCCGCGCGCGTGCCCGAGGTGGGGTGGGTCGGAGGTCGTCAACCCACAGTAGTACAACAGCACGGAGTCGGGGTCGCGCGGCTCGAAGGGCTCTTTCTCACCGGTCAACGTGTTCGTCACACGAAGCGTCATTATCGGGGCAAACTGGGGCCGCCCGCTTTAAGCCGTCGGAAGGCGGCTCACCCCTGTACAGTCGCTTCGACCACTCGGAGCGCGTCCGGTCCCGCGCGGCGGCTCACTACCACGACGAGCGCGTCGTCGGTGACGCCGGCGGCCTCGGTCGAGATACCGGTCGCTCGCAGGCGTCCCAGCACCTCGGCCAGCGCCGCCGCCGAGAGGTCACCGGTGGCGACGATGCCAGTCAGCGACCCGGCGCCATCGGCGAAGGCGGCGTCGCCGACTGTGAGGACGGCGGCCGACTCAGCATCGGGGGACTCGACCCGGCCAAGCCCGCTCTGCATCGAGACCCTGGCGTCGCTGTCGTGTGGCGGGTCGGTGGGCAGTTCCTCGGCGAACCGACGGAGCGCAGTCGCGACAGCTTCCTCCTCGCCGTCGATGTCGAGCGTACGTGCGGCGGCCGTGTAGTTGACGATGCCCGCCCGGAGTGCGTCGTAGAGAAACGGCCGCTCGCGGACGGCATCCCTGGTCGCGGCTGCGAGTGACATTGGCGTCGGCCACGGGCGGCGTGGGCAAAAGTCGTTCTATCAGGCGCGAGCGAACGCGGTTCCACGGGGCCGCTCGCTACCGAGGGGCCTCGCCGTCCTGTGATGAACGGTAAACGGGCGCGCTGGACCCGCAGAACTTCGGGACCACTCCCAGCGACTGAGAACAGTCATAGGGGATTGTGCCACAGGAAGCCGTCTCTCTACATGAGGGAAGGACAATGGCTATTGCACAACGCGAACGGCAAGTGTTCGGACAGCCCCTGGAACCGGCGGAACGAGTCATCGGTGGCATCGTCGTCGCTGCTGGCGCGCTGGGACACGCCGCACTGCTGGCAGCCGCTGGGGTGTTGTTCTACGTCCTCCTGTTCGGGCTGTGACCGAGTGGAATCGGTCGGCAAGTACACACTTTCGGCGCTCAACGTTGAACAGCCTGCCGGCTATCCGGGCAGGCCAACGAAGGCCCTAAGGACGGCTCGCACCAACCGGTGGATATGGACGAAGCGCTCGTTATCGCGGCCCACGGCTCTCACCTGAACGCCGAGTCGAGTACGCCCACCTACGACCACGCGGACACGATTCGGGCGACCGGCGCGTTTAGCGAGGTCCGTGAATCCTTTTGGAAGGAGGAACCGTCGTTCCGGGAGGCGCTGCGGACCGTCGGCGCCGACGAGGTGTATCTGGTTCCGCTGTTCATCTCGGAGGGCTACTTCACCGAGCAAGTCATCCCCCGAGAGTTCCGCCTGGAGGACTGGGACCCCGAGCTGTGGGACTCCGACGGGACGAGCGCGACCAACGCGACGCTGGCCGCCGAGGACACGGACCAGACGGTCCACTACTGCGGCCCGGTCGGGACACACGACTCGATGAGCGACGTCATCGTCCAGCGGGCCGAGTCCGTCACCGGTGACCCCGACGTCGGCGACGGGTTCGGACTCGCAGTCGTCGGCCACGGCACGGAGCGCAACGAGAACTCCGCGAAGGCCATCCAGTACCACGCTGACCGCATCCGCGAGCGGGACCGCTTTGATGAGGTGCAGTCGCTGTTCATGGACGAGGACCCCGAGGTCGATGATGTCGCGGACTACTTCGAGAGCGACGACATTGTCGTCGTGCCGCTGTTCATCGCCGACGGCTTCCACACCCAGGAGGATATCCCCGAGGACATGGGCCTGACCGACGACTACCGGACGGGCTACGACGTGCCGACCACCGTCGAGGGCCACGACATCTGGTACGCCGGCGCGGTCGGGACGGAGCCGCTAATGGCTGACGTGGTGCTCGAACGGGCCGCCGACGCGGGGGCCGATGTGAGCAGCGCCATCGAGCAGGTGCGTGAGGAGACTGGCGGGGGCACCACGGCCGCTGGGGACTAGCGGTAGCGAGCGACGATTGCTTCGGTCCCCGAGTGGACTATGATGTCCTCGGTAACTGCGTAGAGAAAACTGAAGTCGAGACGAGGCTCGTGCCAGCGGAGAGTGCCGTCGGTCCCAAACTGAAACAGCCCGTGGTGCTTCGTGTTGAGAAACACTGACGCGCCGTCTGGGGCCGGGACCGCGCCCGTTGCCCCGAGATCTATCTCGAATTCGCTTCGCCCTCGTTCCATGGCCGCCAACCGCTCATCATTGAACCGCCACAGTTCTTCGCCATCGGCGGTGGCAATCGCTATCAGGGCGTGACGCTCCGGAATGTAGACGATTTCGCCGTCACGGCTGAACCGCAACGGTCCATCCGGAATAGTGGTGCCCTTGTTCACCCAGCGGGGTGTCCCCGAGTCGCGGTTGAACGCCCGGAGGAATTCCGAGCGGGCGTAAACCGTGTCACCGCGCACGTGCGGCCGGCCGTTGAGGCTCCGCTGTAGGGGCTGGTCCCACAGAACCGAACCATCCGGGGCGTACACGTCGAGTTGGGACTCCTCGCTGGTCCCCCAGTCGACAGCGAGGCTGCCGTGTCCCGCACCGACTGTCGGCAGGTCGCTCTTGGATGGGTCAGTGGGGACCGGAAGCGACTTCGACCACCGCTCTGCGCCGCTCTCGCCGTCGAAGGCAACGATGCGTCCGCCGTCGGTCCCGACGTACACACGGCCGTCAGCAGCGGCGACACTGGCTACTGGGTGGTCGACGGTTTCCGTCCAGGCTCGTCCGTCGCCGGCCACCGCGACGACGTGGCTGGCTTCCGTTCCAACGTATAGGTGGGCTCCGTCGCTGGCCCAGTCCGTAGCTACGCCCTTGAACTCGAAGCGACCCAATCTGGTCCCATCAGCGAGTGTGTATCGAGCAACAGCGCCTACCGGGTAGTCGTCAACGAAGCGCGTCGCATCGAACGTCACTTCGAACAGCGTCCCGTCAACCAACGTGACCAGCCGGCCGCCGTCGTCGGCGGTTTCCCACTTCTTATCGCCCGGGCCGGGGCGATAGCCACACCCGGCGAGCGACCCGACAACGCCGGTCAGGCCCGTAAGAACCGTTCGGCGGCTGTACTCCGTCACGTCGGTCCCTCCGTGGTCATCGCCTCCAGTCGTTCGATGCGGGCCTCGGTTGGCGGATGGGTCTGGGGGAACACGTCGTTGGCAACGAAATCAGGCGCGTCTTTGAACTGTGTCTCGTCGATGGGTGCGATATAGAGCGCGTCGAGACCACCGTCTTGCGCCCGGAGGTCGTGGTCCGGGGCCGCCGCCATCTCGTCATCGATGGTCGCCAGCGCGCTGGCGAGCGCCGCAGGGTCGCCGGTGATAGCGACGGCCCCGCGGTCTGCGGCGTACTCGCGGTACCGCGAGAGCACGCGAAACAGCGTGAAACTGGCGAGCCAGAACACGGCTGAGACAGCGAGCGTCAGTAAGGCACTGACTGTCAAAATAAAGATGCCGAGTAGGAGGCCCCGGGCGCTGTCGCTATCGGTGTGTCGGAAGCCGGTGAAAGCACCGGGGATGGCCTGAAGAAGCCCGAGGGTGCTGGCTGCGAGGCTGTAGGTTAGCGTCGGGAGCACGTAGGAAAGCGACATCACGGTGGCGTCGCGGTTCTTGATGTGAGCGAGTTCGTGGGCGATGACGGCGTCGCGCTCGTCGTCGTCGAGTGCGTCGAGCAGTCCGGTCGTGAGCACCAGCGTGGCGCTGTCGGGACTCCGGCCAACAGTGAATGCGTTCGGCGCGTCGCTGTCTGCAATGGCGACTGCCGGTGCCGGAAGGTTCACTGATTGCGCTAGCCGTGTCACGTTTTCAACCAGACCGGGTTCGTCGTCGGGGCCCACGGGGCGAGCGTCCAGCGCCCGCAGGGCGATGGTGTCGCCAACGGCCAACTGCGCGGCGAACCCGACCACGACGCCGCCAGCGACCAGCCACGGCTCGATGTAGAACTCGCCGGCCAGCACCCAGTCGGTGGCTAGCTTCGCCAGCCATATTCCGGCCGTGTTCACGAGTGCAAGGCCTGCGTAGACGAACCCCACCGGGAGGAGTCCCACAAGGACGACAGCAGTCGCCATTCGGACCTGTAACCCCCGGTCAGTCGGCCAGTCCACAGCGTCCACCTCCGGACACGGACCGCCCCCACCAAGATGTCATAAATCATCTACGATTCTTGTAAAATATAATTTTGCCGAATTTGGAACTATCTCCACTCCGATTGCCGGAACAGGCGACTTTTCCCGGTGCGACACCTACGGCGGCGGTATGGACGACACCCATGTCGAGGCGTTCGCCGAGGCAGCGTCGGACGGTATCGCGTTCGACGGTATCGAGGCAGCGGTCGAGGGTGGACGCTACGCCGTCGAGACGACAGCGGAAGCAGAGAGTACGAGTATCGCGGACCTCGATGGCCTGGCCGCGTCGTACCCCGAGTACATCTCGAACTGGTACTTCTGGCACGCAAAAGCGCCTCAGGCGGAGCCTCGCTGGGCGTATCTCCGGTGGCTCGAAAACGCTGAGTCGACGCCGATTCCGGACCGATACGACCAGTTACGAGAGGGGCTGACGACGACGTGGGGTGAGCTCTCGATTACCGTGACACTGGACGAGGACGACGAGCGGGTGTACGACCTCCGCCACGTAGACGACACGGGGACAGACGCCGATTCGCTGGACGCGTACGACGACCCACTGGACGCCCGTACCCTCGCCAAACACGACGACCGTGACCGCTACCGCCCGCTGAAAACAGCCCCCACTCTCCAGTCAGGCTGGGTGTTTCCCGAACTCGGACCGACGGAGCTAGTCCAGGCGGTGGACTTCTTCTATCCGGCCACGATTTCGAACTGGCACCGTGAGCGCGAGGGCGAGTTGGACGTGAGCCACTGGCGCGACACCGTCGACCGCCAGACCGGGATTTACGGCGTCGTCAAGACCTGGGACCGCGGCGACGGCTACGAACACGTCAACTGGGTCGCCGAGGCTTGCTGTGACGATTCCCAGTGTCTCAAGCGCCGGGAGTGGCAGTACGACGACGAAACGGAACTTGACGTCGACGGTGGGTCGGGGAAATTCCCCTGCCGTGAACCCTGTTCCCTCGTCATCGCTGGCGCACGCAAGTGGACGAAACTCGAAGGCGAGCAGTCCCAGACCTACGAGTTCGAACTCACGCCAAGCGAGAAAGAACAGTTGGAAGCCATCATTGATGCTGTCGCCGACGGCGAGGCAGACGACATCCGCGAGGCGGACATCTACGAGGGAGCCAACCGGTACCGCGCACGGTTCCTGCGGGCGAAGCTGTTCGACGACGAGGAGAACCTCGGCGGCGTCGAGACGGAACAGTAAGCCCTGTCAGGACGAGCGAACGGCGACGGACAGGAGTCCCAACAGGATTGTGACTGCGAGGACTGCGACAGCGGTCAACAGCAGGCTCTCGGTGAGTACCAGCGTGATGAGACCCGCAATCAGGACCGTGAAACCGCCAGCCGCCAGTATCGGTCCCGCGGACAGGTCTTCGAGACCGGGTTCCGATTCCGGGGCCGGTTTCGGCTGTGGTTTCGACAGCTCGTCGTCGACGATGACCGGTTCGTTCTCGGTCCCGCCTTCCGGGATGTAGATGTCGATGTACCGGGTCTCGGCGCCGTACCCCGTCACGACCTTTAGCTTGCCGCGGACCGGACCGTCACCGTCGACAGTTATCCTGACCAGTCGGTCGGTCTCGGCCCGTACGTGGTGGTTCGTGGCGTCGAGCGATGCGACGGAGGAAAGCGAGTCGTCGAGGTGGAGATGGACGTGCAGGGCCTCGCCGTGATTGACTAGTCGTACGTCGAAACTCCCTGTCGCGTCGAACTCGTTTGGAACCTCCAGACTGTGGATGTCCGTCCGGTTGAGGTGCACGGGCAGGGAGTCAGGCACGGACGTGACTCCGCGGGGCGAGGAAAAAAAGGTTCAGGCCGGTGCCTCGTCGCGCATATCCGGCGGGAGCAGGTTCGGAATGCCGTCCTCGATGGGGAACGTCTCGCTGCACTCGGTACAGACGAGTTCGCCCGCCAGGATCTCGTCGTCATCGCGCTCTGTCACTTCGAGGTCGAGGTCGTGCTTGTCCAGAGGGCAGCAAATAATTTCCATCAAGTCCTCTTTCATACATTCGACCAAGACCGGCGGTCGCAAAAGTCTGCCGCTCTCCCAGTGAGTGCTACCACGTCGCTGGGCAAACACAAGTGAGCGTTCAAACGTCGAACCCGACAGGAAGGCCAGTTAAAACGGCTGTTCGCGGACGATGGTTTCGCCGCGACCGGGGCCGACGCCGATGGCGTAGGCCGGCGTGTCGAGTTCGGATTCGATGTATTCGACGTAGCCCTTCGCGTTCTCGGGGAGTGCGTCGTACCCCCCGTCGGCGGCGTCCGCCCAGTCGACCTCGGGCCAGCCGTCGAAGGACTTGAAGTTGGCTTCACAGCGCTTCCACTGCTCGGTCGTCGCGGGCATCGACGCCAGTTCCTCGCCGTCGAGCGTGTACGTGTGACCGACTTTCACTTCATCGAGGCCGGCGAGCACGTCGAGGTGGTTGATGGCGATGCCGGTGAAGCCGGATACGCGCGTGGAGTGGCGCAACATCGGCAGGTCGAGCCAACCGACACGTCGCGGGCGGCCGGTAACGGTCCCGTACTCGCCGCCTTCCTCGCGGATGTAGTTCGCCAGCTCCTCGTTCTCGCCTTCGCCTTGCTCGTCGTAGCCGGGTGTGTCGCCGACGACGCCGCCGAGTTCGGTCGGCAGCGGGCCACTTCCGACACGGGTGAGGTATGCCTTCACGATCCCGATGACTTCGCCGTCGCCGACGACACCGGGACTGAGTCCGGTCCCGGTCGCCGCGCCGCCGGCCGTCGGGTTCGATGACGTGACGTAGGGGTAGTTCCCGTGGTCGATGTCGATGATTGTCCCCTGTGCGCCCTCCAGCATGACGTTCTGGCCCTCGTCGATGGTCGCGCTGAGGAAGGCCCCAGCGTTGACGGTCATGTCCTCGGCCTCGAAGCGACGGCCGAACTCGCGGAACTCCTCGAAGATGGCGTCCACGTCGAAGGCGTCCGGATCGTCAAGCTCGTCGACATCGAGGTCGTACACGTCCTCGACGACGGCCCGCTTCTGCGGAACGACGTATTCGAGGCGCTCCCGGAGCACGTCCGGGTCGAGCAGGTCGCCGACGCGGACGCCGCGCCGGCCGGCCTTGTCCTCGTAGGTCGGGCCGATACCGCGGCCCGTTGTCCCGACTTCGTCATCCGTTTCGCTTTTTAGTTCCTCCTCGATACCGTCGAGCACGCGGTGGAACGGGAGAATGACGTGTGCTCGTTCGGCGATGCGAACGTCCGGGTCGAGGCCGCGTTCCTGGAGCGTGTCTATCTCGTCGAACAGCGTTCGCGGATTGACGACGCACCCGTTGCCGAGGACGCCGACCTTGCCGCGGATGGCTCCGCTCGGAACCAGCGAGAGCTTGTACTCCTCGCCCTCGTGGACGACGGTGTGGCCGGCGTTGTCGCCGCCCTGATAGCGCGCGACGACGTCCACGTCGTCGCCGTACAGGTCGACGATGCCGCCCTTCCCTTCGTCGCCGAGCTGTGAGCCGACGATGGTTACGGTCATCGCACGCACCTTCCATCCACCGTGATAAACAGATTACGGTCCGGAAATCACGCTCGTGAGCAGTACCCATGTGAACCGTTACGACGGTTTTAAGACACCCCTGTTCGAACGTATCAACGTTGTAGCGATTATCCGAGGGAGAACCTTTAAATACCGCAAACACAAGTTAACAATTGCCATGATAGACAGGCTTGAAAAGGAAGTTGACATGCTGGAGCGCCACTTGCAGGTGCTTCGCATGGTTATCGAGAACGAGCCTATCGGTATCGTGAAGATGTCCAACGAAACCGGCTACCCGCACCACAAGGTGCGGTACTCCCTGCGCGTTCTCGAAGAGGAGAACCTCATCGAGCCCTCCAGCCAGGGTGCGATCACGACCGAACAGACCGGTGAGTTCGTCGACGACTTAGACGAGAAGGTCGACGAAATCATCGACAAGCTCGAAGGTATGAAGATCGAAGACGCGGCCGAAATCGAAGGCTAAGCTTCTTTCTCAGAGTTCCGGGACCGCCAGGTGGAACTCCTGGTTTCTCGCTTCTAACAGACAGAGGTGAAAGCCCTCCTTGCGCGAGAGGTTCACGAAGCTCTTCCGCTTATCGCGGTTGAACAGCCCACTGGAAGTGGCTTCTTCGGCGGTTTCGAGCGCCCCCGGCTCGAAGAAGCTGCTCGTGACGAGAAACGCCGACGCAAGCGATCCGGAGGCGTTGCCGACCCGCTCGGCGTTCCGGATGAGGTCCGACATCTGGCCCTCGGAGGCCGGCTCACGCGAGTCGTTGATGTTGGCGACGACCAGCGGGTTCCCCATCCGGTCGCGGACGACGACGTCGAACCGCTCCTGCGAGCGGTTCTCCTGGCCGTCCTCCGTGTAGGTCACCGTGACGTTGCCGTTCAGTTCGGCGCGGTCGATAGCCGGAAGGCCCTCGTAGAGGTCCTTCATCGCTCCCGCGTGGCCGGTGTCCCGAATCTCGTAGAGGAGGTTCCGGATGAGCCAGTTGACGAAGCGGTACTGGATGCTGTCCTCGAGGAACTCCTCGAAGGGCGTCCCGTTGACCGTGGCGCCCTCGGCCTCGAACTGCGTGTGGTACTCCAGCCTGAGGTTCGCCTCGACTTCCTCGCGACTCGCCTCGCCGTCCTTGGCTTCCTCCAGCGTCGCTTTGCCCTTCGAGTCGTACCTGACGAAGAGGTTCGTCCCGTTTATCGCCTCGCCGACGCTGAGCCGGGTGCCACCCGCAGCGGTGTCGTCCTGCTCGTCGAGTTGCTCCTCCAGCCGGTCGATCTCGGCCCGTGCGTCGGCTAGCTCCGACTCCAGGCGGTCGCGCTCGTCCCGGAGTTCCTGGTTCGTGGCTTCCAGATCTGTGAGTTCGGATTCGAGTTCCGACACCGTCTCGGCCCGCTGTTCCAGTTCGGACTCCAGTTCCGCGACGCGCTCCTGCTCGTGCGGTGTCGGCTCTTCGTCGGCAGGCGACTGGCGCTGGTCCTCTGTCGAAGGCTGGGCCTTGGGCGTCTCGGCCGGCTGTGGGTCTTTCGCAGGTGTGCTACGGCTCTCCTGTGCCGGTGCTGGTCCCTGTACACTGGATTCGGTCGACGGTGCCGAGTCGTCCTGTGCTGGCTGGTCACGTCGCGGCGTCGATGCCTGTTGCCCACCTTTCGGTGGCGTCTGGGTGGGGGACACGCTGGTTGTCATGCTTTCCCGAGCACCCCCGGATTTGTTCGGGTCCAGCGACGGGACCGAGCGCGTCTCCAGGTCCGTGGTTGACCCGCCAGAACCGGCGTCCGGCGTCGACGTTGCCGCTCCAGTCCCGGTTTGTGCCTTGGACGGCCGTGACTCGGTGCTCTGGTTCGGTTTCGAGTCGGTCGGTTCGGCGCGACGGTCCGTCGAAGCCGTCTGGTCGCTCTGTGCCGGGGCGTTCCGAGCACTCGCCTGCTGGGATTCCTGCGTTTGTGACGGGTCCGTCGCCGGGCGATTCGGTTCGGTCTCCTCGGCAGTCTCACGCACTCTGGTCTCCCGTTCGACGGCGTCGTTGTTCGGTTCCGTCCGTGTCGCGGTGTCAGTATCTGTCGCCGCCCGATCGGTCGCTCCGCTGTCTGACCGGCTGTCCGCATTCGGCTTCTCGTCCACGCTCGATTGCTCGTCCGACTCGGAACTGCGGCGGGACCGGCCCGGAGTCGCACCGGCGGCTTTCGACCCCGGCGGGCCGCTGCTTGCAGGGCCGCGGTCCGGTGTCGACTCTGCTGCGGTCTGGGCCTGTTCAGCCTCGTCGGTTCCACCGGCTTCGGTATCTCCGACGGGGTCCGGGGATGGGTCCGCCAGTTCATCGCTGGCGTCGTCCTGTGGTGTCGGTTCGTCCGGTGCTGCCGTCTCTGTCGGCGTGCTATCCACCGCACCCTCGTCGGTGGGTACGTCGGCGACAGCCGTCTCGTCACCAGCGTCGAGCGGATCGACGCCGGCGGCCGCCGGGTCCGCTGACTGCTCGTCCGCCGCGGATTCCGGCGGTTCCGGAATCTCGATCGGCTCGATGTCGACCGGCATGACCTCGTAGATGCCGACCTCGTCGTTGGCCGTCTCGAACGCCTCGTCGTCGGTGATGAGATTGTCTGAGTTCCCGACCCACGCCACGCTCATCGAGCGGCCCTGGTGGTAGACAGTGTAGTAGTCCCCCGAGAGGACGTTCTCTGAAAGTTCGATAAAGCCCGTAAAGTTGCCGCTCGACAGGGTCTGATCGACGTCTGCAAGCGCGGTGTCTTCGGTGTAGTACTGCGCTTTCACCTCGTCGGCCCGCTCCTGCATCACTGCAAGCAGGGGCAAGGCCTCGTGGGGCGATCGCTTGGCTGTTCCCGACGCGTCCTCGAAGTCCTCGATAGTGCCGTCGAGGACGCCGACGACGGTCCCGTTCAACATGAACAGGCGCGTCGGACCCGTGATGACCGCGCCGGAGAACTCCTGCCCGGCGAGGTCTTGCAGGCCCGCGAACCCGCCGTCGAACGGAACCGACTCCCAGCCGTCGATCCGTTCGACCGTGCGTGTACTCATTACTCCCACCAAGCCGGATGGCAGACAAATAGTTTGTGCCCACGGGCGCGGTCCGATGGACATATGTCGATTCGAGTGTAAGTGCGTGTATGGCAGAGGAGCCGGGACTAAGCGACCAGTATCCGACTGCGAGCCCGTGGCCGCTGTTCGTCGCACTGGGATTAGCACTGTCAGAGATCGGCGTGTTCGTCGGACTCTTTCCGGTAGCCGTCTTCGGACTGATACTGTTCGGCGGCAGTATCGCCGGTATCCTCACGGAGTCCGGGTACGTGGAACGGCCGTGGCCGACCCTGCTGGGCGTGGGAGTGGTTCTTATCGTCCTCGCCGCCGCGTTTGCGCTCTGGCAGGTCCCGGTCGCCGATATCGCGCTCTCGAACGTCGGGACCGGGCCACTCCTCACTCGGCTGGTGGCCGTCGCCGCGGCGGGCACCGTGATGATCGCGATGGGTGGCGTCGCCTCGATAATGGAACAGACCGCGGCCTGAGACGGGTACCCGCCCGGTTCGGAAACCAACACTCTATTTACCGACCTGTTCTAACGGACAGGCATGGCACTGTTCGGGTTCGAAAAAGACACCCTGCTCGACCTCACTGTGAACGTTATCCCGCTCGGGATCCTCCTCTTCTTCATCGTCGCGTTCGCCGCGTTCCCGGCATTCGGAACGGATCCCGTCTTCTCCGGAATGCAGTTCGCACTGATCATCTCGATGTTCCTGCTGCTCGCTGTCCTGACCTACTACGCGGGGAAGGCCGTCGAGAACGCTGAGAAGGAGAGCGGCGAACTCGGCCACGAAGACTGATCTGACAGTTCCAGACAAACCGTTTCGAAGGCCGACCGCGGTCGCCACCGGATGACAGTGCGAGGTGGTCCCTCCTTTCTGCGGTTTCACCGCCGGATGGAAGCCGTGTTTTATGATCGTTGCTGCAGGAATCGACCCTTTGATAATGTCCCAGTCCTGAAGGACGACTATGGTAGCAGGAGATATTGTGCTGACGGGGCTGATGGCCGTCCTCCTCGTCGGCGTCGCCGCGCTTCTCACCCGTGTCGAGAACTGGCGTTCGTATACGCCGCTCGCGGGTGGCGGGGCCGTCACGGGTGACGAGGCAGCGGTCATCAACCGTGAGAAACCCGCAGGTATCATTCGCTGGCTAACAACCGTCGACCACAAAGACATCGGTCTGTTGTACGGGGTGTACGCGGTCATCGCATTCGCCGTGGGCGGCATCATGGCGATGCTCATCCGCCTCCAGCTCGTCACGCCCGCCGGGGCCATCCTCGGCAACAACGCCTACAACTCCATCCTGACGAGTCACGGCATCACGATGCTGTTCCTGTTCGGGACGCCCATCATCGCGGCGTTCGCGAACTACTTCATCCCCCTGCTCATCGGGGCTGACGACATGGCGTTCCCGCGTATCAACGCCATCGCGTTCTGGCTGCTTCCGCCGGCGGCCCTGCTTATCTGGGCCGGATTCTTCCTCGCGCCGGTAACCGAGAACATGATCGAGCCGGCTCGTACGGCTTGGACGATGTACACGCCGCTGTCGGTCGAGCAGGCGAACCCCGGCGTCGACCTGATGCTGCTGGGACTGCACCTCTCGGGCGTTGCAGCGACGATGGGGGCGATCAACTTCATCGCGACCATCTTCACGGAGCGCAACGAGGAGGTCAACTGGGCGAACCTCGACATCTTCTCGTGGACGATCCTCACCCAGTCCGCGCTCATCCTGTTCGCGTTCCCGCTGCTGGGGAGCGCCATCGTCATGCTCCTCCTGGACCGGAACCTCTCGACGACGTTCTTCGCCGTCGAGGGTGGCGGCCCGCTGCTGTGGCAGCACCTGTTCTGGTTCTTCGGCCACCCCGAGGTGTACATCCTCGTCCTGCCGCCGATGGGACTGGTCAGCCTCATCCTGCCGAAGTTCTCCGGCCGAAAACTGTTCGGCTTCAAGTTCGTCGTCTACTCGACGCTCGCCATCGGGGTCCTCTCCTTTGGCGTCTGGGCCCACCACATGTTCTCGACGGGTATGGACCCGCGGCTCCGGGCCTCATTCATGGCTGTCTCGTTGGCTATCGCGATACCGAGCGCAGTCAAGACGTTCAACTGGATCACGACGATGTGGAACGGCCGCCTGCGCCTGACGACGCCGATGCTGTTCTGTATCGGCTTCGTCTCGAACTTCATCATCGGCGGTGTTACGGGCGTGTTCCTCGCCTCCATTCCCGTCGACCTGATTCTGCACGACACCTACTACGTCGTCGGACACTTCCACTACATCGTGATGGGTGCCATCGGCTTCGCGGCCTTCGCCGGCATCTACTACTGGTTCCCGATATTCACCGGGCGGATGTACCAGCGCACGCTCGGGAAGGCGCACTTCTGGTTCTCGATGGTCGGGACCAACATCACGTTCTTCGCGATGCTCGCGCTCGGCTATCTGGGGATGCCGCGCCGGTACGCCACCTACCAGTTTGATGGCGCTATCGCGCCGCTGACGCAGGTCAGCACCTTCCACCAGGCGGCGACGGTGGGCGCACTCATCCTGTTCATCGGCCAGCTGTTCTTCGTCTGGAACATCGTCCAGTCCTGGCTCGAAGGCCCGAAAGTCGAGGACGGCGACCCGTGGAACCTCGAACGCGACGGCATGCTAGACCGTGAGTTCCAGTGGTTCGACGAGCAACTCGAAGCCGAAGCACCGGAGAAGGACCCGTCGCTGCTCGCTGACGGCGGCCAGGAAGAACAAGACGACTCGTAAGCGGCCGAATTCTGTTTTCGTCTACTTTTTGTCGTTCGCAGCCACGCCCGAACTGACAGTGCCTGTTAGCTCGCGCCGGAGACGAGTACCATGGCCGTCACGAACATCATGAGCGCGATTCCGGTCAGGACGAGAAACAACAGTTCCTTCTGTGACATAGGATAGCTACGGCGTGGAAGTGAAAAAGGCTAATCGTCTTCGAGCCGTTGTTCACACATGAGCGAGCCAGCCGAGGCCAGGTCCGGGCAGCAAATCGTCCTTCGTCTGTACGTTGCTATTGTCGTTCTCGCGGGTGTAATGGGATTCGTTCTTGGCAGTATCCGACCGGAGGACCTCGAACCCGAACTGTTCGGTGTGATTGCGCTGCCGCCAACGCCGTTCGGCGTCGCTATCTACGGGTTCGTTACCATCGGCATCGTCCTCGGCGTGTTGCTTGGCCTCGTCGTGTACGTCTCCGAGCGAATCGACGACGCGGCCAGTTCCTGAGTGTCCGTTGCTGCAGTATATCTGGCCGTGTGAACCAGTTCCTCGTACCGCTGTGTACGCTTCAGCTTTCTGATAGCCTGATTCCGTTAGTTTATTTTAAGCCGACAGAAAATCGGCTGCTAGTCGCCTGCTTGACGACAAGCCGGTGTCTCGCCGCCCTCCCTACAGATGCGCCCCGAATTTCCCCTCCGTCAGTGGTTGGTCCGCAGGATCGCTATCGACCGACGTGCGCTCGCAGCGTTCAGAGCGGCGCTCGGGCTGTGTCTCCTCGCCGACATCACTCTGCGGTGGTCGGACATCGTTGCGTTCTACACCGATAGCGGCGCGCTCCCGCGCTCGACACTGGCTGAACTGTATCCGGTTCTGGGAGACGTGTCGCCGCTCGCTTTCTCGGGGGCCGTCTGGCTCCCGCTGGTGGCCCTCGGACTGACGGCGCTCGCAGGACTGGCGCTGGTGGTCGGCTACCACCCTCGCCTGAGCGCGGGCGTCGCGTTCGTCCTGCTCGTATCGATACAGCTCCGGAACCCTGTCGTCCTCAACGCCGGCGATACGCTGTTTCGCCGGCTGCTGTTCTGGAGTCTCCTGCTCCCGCTCGGCTGTGCCTGGGAAGATGGGCCGCCGGACTCCGCCTCGACACGGGTCGCCACCGCCGGCACTGCAGGAATCCTTCTCCAAGTGCTTGCCGTGTACGTGACGAACGGCCTCATGAAGCTTCGTGGTACGTACTGGCACCAAGGGACTGCGGTGCAGTACGCGTTCCAGCTCGACCACCTCACTGTCCGGCTTGGTGACGTGGTTGCGGGCTGGGACCCGGTGCTGGTCCTGGGGAACTGGCTCTGGCTCGCTTTGCTCGTTGGGTCCCCGTTGTTGCTCATCTGGACCGGATGGTATCGGACGGCACTGGTCGCGGCGTTCGTCACCGCACACGTCTGTATGGCGTTCTCGTTTCGCCTGGGTGTGTTTCCGCTCGTCTCGATTCTCGGGCTGGTCCTATTTTTGCCGACGCCGTTTTGGGACGCGCTCGCAGACCGCTGGCCCGACGCAATCGAAGCGTTGCGCCCGCGGTGGCCGGATTCAACGACAGGTCCGCCACAGATCTGGTTCCCTACGACGACGCGCTCGGTAGCGACGCTCGGTATCGTCGCGATTATGATTCTCAACGCCGTCGCGGTCGGCTTTGTCACCGCACCAACGGGCACGCCGGACAGAATCGAGGACCGGAGCTGGAATATGTTCGCGCCAGACCCGCCACAGGAAACGTGGTGGTACGCGGCCCCGGCACCCCTGGAGTCCGGGAATCGGGTCGACGCGCTTACCGGGGAGCCGGTCACTCTCTCCCGGCCGCCAGAGGTGTCAGACCGGTTTCCGAACCAGCGCTGGAAGAAGTTCCTCGGGACAGCCCGTCACGAACCCAGTCTTCGACAGTCGCTCGCAACGTATCTGTGTTCCCGGTGGAATCAAGGCCACGACGACGCGATGGAACGCGTGGAGTTGATTGTCCTGACCGAGTCGACCAACCTGAACGGGTCCGAATCTGTCGACCAGGAACGGCTCGGGTCGTATCAGTGTGCCTGATGCGGGTGATGATGGAAGTTGGTTGCACCTCGAAAACAGTTCTTCAAGCGACGATTGAGCGTACGCTCTGTCCAGTCAGGCGACGCTGGCCGTTTCCTGATAGCTCCCGTACTCTGCCTCGAAGACGGCCATGATCTCGCCCATCGTCGCGTAGGCTTTCACCGCGTCGATGATGACGGGCATGACGTTCCCACCGTTGGTGATCACTTGCTGCAGTTCGTCGAGCGCCGCCTCCACGGCCGCGTCATCGCGCTCTGCCTTGGCCGTCGCAAGCTTGTCCCGCTGGCGTTCCTGTACGTCCTCGTCGACGGTGAGAATCTCGGGTTCGGTGTCTTCCTCGACGGTGTACTTGTTAACCCCGACCATGACTTCTTCCTCGCTCTCGACACGCTGCTGGTACTCGTAGGCGGCGTCCTGAATCTCACGCTGGAAGTAGCCGTCCTGAATCCCCTGAATGACGCCGTCGCGGACCGAGCCGTCGCCGAGTTCGTCCCTGATGTGGTTGATGTAGGCCATCGCCTTCTCCTCGACCTCGTCGGTCAACGACTCGATGGCGAAACTGCCGCCCATCGGGTCGACGATATCGGCGGCTCCCGACTCCTCCGCGATGATCTGCTGTGTCCGGAGGGCGACGCGAACGGCCTGCTCCGATGGGAGCGCCAGCGCTTCGTCGAAGCTGTTGGTGTGTAGGCTCTGGGTTCCGCCCAGCACACCTGCGAGGGCCTGAATCGTCACGCGGACGATGTTGTTCAGCGGTTGCTGGGCTGTCAGTGACTGCCCGGCGGTCTGGGTGTGGAACTTCAGTTGCTTGCTCGCGTCAGCCTCCGCGTCGTACCAGTCGTCCATCACGCGGGCGTAGATGCGCCGGGCCGCACGGAACTTCGCGATTTCCTCGAACATGGAGTTGTGCGAATTGAAGAAAAAGGAGAGCTGTGGTGCGAACTCGTCGACCTCAAGCCCGCGGTTCAGACAGTCTTCGACGTAGGCGAAACCGTCCGCGAGCGTGAACGCGAGTTCCTGTACGGCTGTCGAACCGGCCTCCCGGATGTGATACCCCGATACGGATATAGGCTTGAACTTCGGCGTCTCCTGACTGGCGAACTCGATGGTGTCGGTGACGAGTTTCAGCGACGGCTCCGGCGGAATGACCCACTCCTTCTGTGCGATGAACTCCTTGAACATATCGTTCTGTAGGGTTCCGCGGATCTCCTCGCGCGGGACGCCCTGCTGGTCGGCCAGCGCGATGTACATCGCGTAGATGACGGGGGCGCTGGGGTTGATCGTGAAGGAGGTCGACACCTCACCGAGGTCGATGCCGTCGAACAACCGCTCCATGTCCGCCAGCGTGTCGACGGCGACGCCCTCCTTGCCGACTTCGCCGTCGGCCATCACGTCGTCGGAGTCGATCCCCATCAGCGTCGGCATGTCAAAAGCCGTCGAGAGCCCGGTCTGGCCCTCGTCGATGAGATAGTGGAATCGCTCGTTGGTCTCGTCGGCGGTCCCAAAGCCCGCGAACTGCCGCATGGTCCACTGCCGGCCGCGATACATCGTCGGATAGACACCGCGTGTGAACGGCTCCTCGCCGGGGAAGCCGATGTCTTCCTCGTAATCGACGTCGTCCACGTCGAGCGGCGTGTACAGCCGGTCTACGTCGAGGTTTGAGACCGTCGCGAACTGCTCTTTGCGTTCGCCGTAGGCGTCCAGTACGGGGTCCAGTGTCTCGGCTTCCCACTCGTCTTTCTGCTCGCGGATGCGCTGGAGGTCCGACTCGTCGAACATACTCCGGTGTATGTCATGATTTAGTAAGAAGGTTCGGGCAAAGTGGGACGCTACCGTCAATCACACCGTCGAGGACTAATTCTGGAGCCGCTCCGTCGTCTGCACGAGCGGATGGTGCGCGTAGTCGACGACCTCGATATCGTCGATCGACTCCAGGTCGGAGTCTGCGGCCGTCTCGGCCATCCCCAGTTCGACCGTCTCGTCGAGAACGATGACGTAGGCGTCCATTTCGTCGATATCGAGCCGCGCGGCGGCTTTCACGCGGTGGTGGCCGTCAGCCAGCAGGAGGTCCCCGCCGTTGTCGATGACGACGAGCGGTTCCGCCAGCCCGCGTTCCAGTTCGTACACCCGGCCTTCGAGTTCGTCGGCGTACACCGTCGTCTGTGTCGGCGTCAGGTCGTCGAGCTCCACCTCCCGTCGGCCTTCGTGTGTCGTGATACCGTGGATGTTCTCCAGCGTCCGGCCGAGCTTGTCCACCTTGCCCGGGGTCGCCCGTTCGATCTGTGAGCGGATCACGTCGGCGTTCGAGATGATGCCGACGAGGTGGCCGGCGTCGTCGACGACCGGAAGTTTCTGGATGCCCGACCGCAGGATGACGCGTGCCGCGTCCTGAACGGCCATGTCCGGGTGCGCCACGAGGATGTCGTCGGTCATCACACGGAACATCGGCTCGTGGTCTTCCGCGAGCAACAGGTCGCGCGCGCTGACGAACCCTTCGACGCGGCGGCCGTCCGTCACCGGGAACCCGCTGAAGTGGTCGTTGTCGGCGATCCGTCGGGCGACCTCCCCGACAGTGTCGTCGAGTTCGACGGTGGCAACCTCGCGTGTCATGTAGTCTCCGACCGTCGGTCGACTCGATTCCTCCATCGGCGCGATGTTCTCGACCGACGGCAAAAAAGGCTCGCCTACGGCGGCTCGCTGTCGTCGGGTTCGACGAGCGTCTCCGGGCTGTCGTCCGCCTGTTCTGACTCGTCGCCTCCGTCTTCGTCGCCGTCTTCCAGAAACAGCACATCGCTGTTCCAGTCCGTTGCGGTGTCGTCGCTCGACCCTGCAGGCGTGTCTCCAGGCGTCGTGATGGTGTCTCCGCTGTCCCGTCTGAGCGCCGTCGACTCCGTGAACGCGGCCACGTCGTAGTCAGCGCGTGCGTAGACGCGCCCGAGCAGCCGGTGGGACCGCGACTGGATAGCGTCGAGAAACCGGTCAGAGACGATAGAGCGGACGATCTCCTCCAGCGACTCCTCGCGCTCGTCGACGGTGATCATCCCCAGGTCGATCTGTGCGCCCGCCATATCGGCGTGACCGCCCGCGGACCCGATCTGTCCGAAGGCGTCCCGCAGCGCCTCGCCGAGGTCGATGTCCGCCCCGCGAGCCCGTGCAGAGGCGTAGATCGTCCCGTCGACGACGCCGTACACCATCGTCGCCTGCACGCCTTCGAGGTCGAGCAGCCTGTCGGCCGCCTGCGCGAGCGCGTCACGGTCGGTTATCTCGCCAACGCCGGTCAGAAGCACCGAGCCCTCCTGTTCGCGGTTCGCGATCGCGCGGCCGATGACCGACAGCGTCTCCGGGCTCACGCTCGGGTCTTCGATGCGCTGGAGCGTCGCCATGTCGGCGTTCGTCACGAGATGCGCGGCGGCCTCGAAGTCCGCGGCGGCGACCTCCCGGCGGAAGTCCTTCGTGTCGACCTGGATGCCGAACAGCAGGCCCGTCGCGATTGGGGTCGGAATGTCGATGTTGAACCGCTGGAGATAGTCGACCAGTAACGTACTCGTCGCCCCGACGCCGCTCCGGAGATCGACGAATCGGGCTTCGATCGGGACGCGCGGCGGATGGTGGTCGATGACGATGTCGATGGGGGTCTCCGGTGGGAGCTGGTCGTTGACACCGGCTCTGGAGTGGTCGACCAGCGCGAACGCGTCGAACGCGTCCAGTTCGTCCGGGGAGTCAGCATCCAAGTTCCGGAGGTCGAAATCGAGGAGGTTGACGAACGCCCGGTTCTCCTGATGAGAAATCTCTCCGTAGTAACAGATCGTCACCTCGCAATCGGCCCGTTCAGCGAGCGCCCCGAGGGCGACAGCGCTGGCAATCGCGTCCGGGTCGGGGTTGTCGTGCGTGACGACGGCGAGGTGGTCGTCGATGTCCCGCAGTACCTGATGGAGCTGTCTGGCCCGCGTTCCTTCGTCGCCGACCGACTGGGTGACGTAGTCGGTAACGACAGACTCCGGCGTAACCAGCCGGTCCGCCACGCTGTCGAGTCGGTCGCGCTGGTCTGCCGTCGCGCCGCGGCCGGCGTAGGCGAGGAGGAACACGTCGGGAAAGCAGTCACGTGCGGCCGTCGCCGCGTCGGCATTCTGCTCGGGGTCCTCGCTGGCGATGATGACGCTCTCGGGGTGAACGTCGAGATCGGCGAGAACAGATGGATCAGTCTGGTCGGCTTCGAGTACGTTGATACCGTCCGCCCGGAGCGTTTCAGCACGGTGCTCGTCCTGGGTCACGACTGCCAGGTCGCCGCGGTCGTCGCTAATCGCGTCGAGAAGGTCCGCGGCCGTCGGCCCGAGTCCGAGCACCAGCCGAGAAAGCATACCGTGCAGTCAGCGCTGGAGCGTCTAAAAACCCGTTACTTCAGCCGTTCCTGGAGAAACGACGGATGCGCGGCGGTAACGCCGTCGAGCGCGAGAATCTTGTCTTCGATGACGTCTGCCAGCGAGTCCCCGTCCATCGCTCGGACCTCCGCCATCAGCATGTGGTCGCCGCTGGACGTGTACAGTTCCTCCATCTCCGGGATCTCCTTGAGGTTCCGCGTGGCCTCGACGTAGCAATCGCTCGCGATGTCGATGCCGACAAGGGCAATCGACTGGCCTGCCAGCTTCTTCGGGTCGACATCGGCGGAGTAGCCGACGATGACGCCCTCCTCTTCGAGTTTCTGAATGTATTTCCGGACTGTGGGCTTCGATACGTCGGCTCGCTCCGCGATTTCTGCGTACGAGGCCTGTGCGTCCTCTTCAAGGACCGACAGGATTCGACGCTCCGTGGACTCGGCACTCATAGAGTAATCTTTTCGGTGCATGAAAAAATATCTTCCGAACCAGAAACCCACGTTCGAGGTGGTGTCTGCAGTCCAGTAGCGGGCCTTATTTGTGATGTTCGAGGAGGTTGTCGTAGGTCCGCTCCCACTCCGCGTCCTCGTCGAAGTACCGCTCTGCGAGCGGTTCCTCGGGCATCTCGCCGATCTGGCGCTTCTCCTCGCCGTAGGAGGGGCGCTCGTCTTCGATGTACATCCGACCGGTGAGCACTTCGCCCTCGTACAGACGCTCCTCGGTCTTTCGCATCATCTCGGCGGCTTCCGCGCGGTCCGAGACGTCGAAGTCGAACTCGTCGGACTGCTGGACGTCCGTGTACGGGACGTAGTGTTTCGCGTCCTTGTTCCAGGTCGGACACTGGGTCAGGAAGTCGATGTGCGCGAATCCGTCGTGTTCGATGGCCTCGGCGATGATCTCTTTCGCCTGGTTCGGGTTGACAGCCGCGGTCCGGGCGATGTAGGTCGCACCGGCGTTGAGCTGCTGGGACAGGGGGCGGATCGGCGACTTCGCCGAGCCGTGGGGCTGTGTCTTGGACTTGTGGCCCTTCGGCGACGTCGGCGACGTCTGCCCCTTGGTCAGCCCGAAGATCTCGTTGTTGAACACGATGTACGTGATGTCGTGGTTCTCACGGGCCGTGTGGATGGTGTGGTTCCCACCGATACCGTAGCCGTCGCCGTCCCCGCCGGCCGCGATGACTTCGAGGTTGGGGTTGGCGAGCTTCGCGGCCCGGGCGACGGGCAGCGAGCGGCCGTGGATGGTGTGGAAACCGTAGCTGTTGAAGTAGCTGTTGAGCTTCCCCGAACAGCCGATTCCGGTGAACAGCGCGACTTCGTCGGGGTTCTTGCCGACCTCCGGCATGGCCTGCTTGAGCGCCTTGAGGACGCCGAAGTCACCACAGCCCGGACACCAGGTCGCCTGCGGTTCGATGCCGGGTGTGAACTCGTCGCGCTCGATCTCGCGTTCTTCGTTGATTGCTGAGAATGCACTCATTGGTTAGTCACCTGCCGCGGGGACGTACTTCATGTTGCTCGCGGCGAGTTCCTCGCCGTCGATGCTGGACTCGAACCCGTCGACGATCTCGGCGGGCTCGAATGGGTTGCCGTTGTACTTGAGGAGGCTCGACATCTTGTCGCCGTACTTGCCGAGTTCCTTCTGAGTCAGGCCGCGGAACTGGGCCGTGGCGTTCATCTCGACGACGAGCGCCTCGTCGACCGATTCGAGCCACTCGGAGACCTCCTCCT
Source organism: Haloarcula hispanica ATCC 33960 (assembly GCF_000223905.1). Taxonomy (NCBI): domain Archaea; kingdom Methanobacteriati; phylum Methanobacteriota; class Halobacteria; order Halobacteriales; family Haloarculaceae; genus Haloarcula; species Haloarcula hispanica. The sequence goes on along the minus strand of NC_015948.1, from coordinate 1,806,708 downwards.
TCGGGTACGGAGCCATGTCGGAGACGCCAAGCGCCTTCACGGAATGGCCGTTCTCGTTGAGTCTGTCGACGGCCTCGAAGACGGTCCCCTGCTGGCTGCCCCACACGAGGATGCCGTAGTCGGCCTCGTCGGGTCCGTGGTAGGTCTGGTGGGACGTGTTTTCGTCCAGATCAGCACGGATGTCGTCGAGCTTGTTGAGCCGACGGTTCATCTGGGCGATACGGTTCTCGGGGTCCTCGCTGATGTGGCCCGATGGGTTGTGCTCGTTGCCCGTCGCGAGGAAGCGGCCGTCCTTCTGGCCCGGCACGGAGCGCGGGCTGACGTTCGAGCCGTCCTCGGGTTCGTGGAGGAAGCGCTGGAACTTCCCGGAGGAGTGGTGTGCGGCGTCCTGAATCTCCTCTTCGGTGAGGACCGAGCCGGGATCGGCGTTCGGTTCCTCGTCGAAGTGGCTGGCCGGGAGGTTCCGGAGTTCGCCCTGGATCTTCTGGTCGTAGATGACGATAGCCGGGATCTGGTACTCGTAGGCGATGCGGAACGCCGAGCGGGTCTGCGTGTAGCACTCGCGGATGTTCGCCGGCGCGAACACGACGCGGGCGGAGTCGCCCTGTGACGTGTACAGGACGTGTTCGAGGTCCGCCTGCTCGGGCTTGGTCGGCATCCCCGTCGAGGGGCCGGCCCGCATCGCTTCGACGAGCACGATAGGCGTCTCGGTCATCTCCGCCAGTCCGAGCGGTTCGGACATCAGCGCGAAGCCACCGCCGGATGACCCGGACATGGCTTTCACGCCGGCGTGAGACGCACCGAGGGCCAGCGCGGCGGCCGCGATCTCGTCTTCGACCTGTTCGGAGATCCCACCGAACGAGGGCAGGTGCTGTGACATGATCGTGAACACGTCGGTCCACGGAGTCATGGGGTAGCCCGAGATGAAGCGACAGCCCTCGTCGATTGCGCCGTAGGAGATGGCGTTCGAGCCCGAGAGGATGACCTGCTCCTCGTCGTGGGAGCCCTCGGGGACCTCGATGTCGTGATCGATATCGAGTTCGCTTGCGGCTTCGTAGGCGTCGTGCAGGACGTTGAGGTTCGCCTCCTGCATGTCGCCACTCATGTTCTGTTTGATGAGCTTCTCGAACTCGTCGGTGCTGATGTCGAGAATGGCCGCGGTCGCGCCGATACCGGCCGTGTTCCGCATGATCTCGCGGCCGTGCTCCTTGGCGATGCCGCGGAGGTCCATCGGGACGACGTGCCAGTTGTTCTCCTCGGCGGCCTCTTCGAGACCGATCTCGTCGACGTCTTCCTCGTCGAGCAGCCCCTCGTCGTAGAGGAGGACGCCGCCCTCGCGGAGGTCGTCGAAGTTCTCGTACAGCGGTTTCAGCTCCTCTTTGCCGTAGTAGGCCTCTTCCTGCGGGTTCCGGGCGAAGGAGTCACCCAGGGCCAGCAGGAAGTTGTAGCCGTCCCCGCGGGACTGTACTGGCTCGTCTTTCGCACGTACTTCCACGTACGTGTGGCCGCCGCGGATACGCGACGGGTAATGGCGGTGTGTGAACACGTTCAGCCCCGACCACATCAAGGCCTTCGCGAAGTTCTGGCTTGTCGAGTCGATTCCGTCACCGGAACCACCGGCGATTCGCCAGATTAGTTCGTTGTCTGTCATGGTGAAATCCTCGGCCCCAGCTCTGGTGCCGTATCATCCCGTTGGGGGGCCATGACTAAAGATTTTCCACTACATCACCACTCATTAATCGTTATCTTTCGGCTCAGGTACCTCAGATTGCCGTTTTCGAAATTGAAGTCCGTCGCTGTTGGGACACGTTCACAGGGGCGAGATATCCGTCTGGGAGACAGGTGTCAGCCAGCAATAGTAAGCCATGCAACTTCCTCCCGCAACGACTAACACAGTGACTACCGATGTATAGTCGAGGATGTCGTTAACGGAACTCATCGCTGGCGTCGAGGACCATCAGAAGACGCTGACTGTCTTCAACGCCGGGCCGACAGCGGCTGAAGACCTGCGCGAGCGCTTCGCGGACCGCAACGTCCACGTTCAGACCGAGCAGACTGAGAGCGGACGCCCGGGCGAGTTTATCACTCTCAGCGAGGACGAAGCGGTCATCGCGGCCGCGAGTCTCAATTCGTTTACCGACTCGCTTGACGAAGGCCGTCAGTACATCACGCGGGACGACAGCCCGTACGCGTCGATTCTCGACCACCTCGACGAGACGATGTTCACCTCGTGGTCTATCCAGCGGATGACGGCCGCGTCCCGCGAGATCGAGGACCGCGCGTGGCGTGTGGGACAGGGAACGCTGCACGCCGGCTTCCAGACACTGTCTACGCTTCAGGGCGAACTCGACCTCTACGAACGGCTGGGTGAGACCGACGTGGACGTTCACGCCTATGCCGTCCCTGACGTCGAGCCACCCGAGTACAGCACGTTCTCGCTGCATCTGGAACGGTCGGACGAGATCGCCGACTCGTGGTTCGTCGTGTTCGACGGCGGCGGTGACCCGACCCAGAAGTGCGCCTTGCTGGCCGAGGAGCGCGAGCCACGCGAGTTCTACGGCTTCTGGACCTACGACGAGTCGACGGTCGACTGGATCATCGACTATCTGGAGGAGACGTACGGCTTCCTCGAACAGTGAGCCGCGTTCGAACCGGCCAGCGCGGTCATTACCACGGCTCGCCGTCGGCCGACATTCGCTCTTGAGATGCCGACCGTGACCGAGTCTAGAGAGTTCCGCATCGAGGAGACCGGAGAGCGCGTCAACAGTCTCGAACTGGAGTTGCACCTGTTTTTCGGCGTGTGGGCGGTCATCGAGCGCCACGAAGACCGATGGGTCGTGGCGACTGACGACGGTGAGCGCCGGACACTTGTCGTTATGTCGGACTAATCTCACGCTGATATCGAATCAGTCCGCAGCCCCGGACACGTCTTCGAACACCGCGAGGTCGTGGCCGAGCAGCACTTCAGCCCCCGTCGCCCGCTGTCGGTCGCGGCACCGCTCTAGGCTCTCCTTCCATGAGCCGTTGTTCCAGAGGAGGCTCGTCGCCATCGGCTGGCCCGCGTAGTTCGCTTCGACGTACGCTTCGTCGCCGACGACGAGGAGCGACTGGCCCGGCCGGTCGATGAACGCGCCCATGAGCCCGGGCGTGTGGCCGGGAAGGTGCAACAGTTCGACCCCATCGGTGAGATGATAGCTGTCGCCGTGGACGATCTCCCAGTTCAGGTCCCGGTCGAAGTCGCTGGCGAGGTAGGCGATAGAGCCGTCGTCCGTATTGGCGCTGTAGTACGCGTACGGGAGTTCTTCCCGGTGGACGTAGATCGGGACGTCTGTTCCCGCGAAGTTGTGCAAGCCGCCAGCGTGGTCCAAATGCAGGTGGCTCATCACGACGGCATCGATGTCGTCGATGCTGTAGCCCGCATCTTCGAGATCCGCCGGCAGGGCGTGCTCCTCGGCGTCAACGTGTGCGAACGCCTCATACAGCGGCGTCGGCCAGTACCCGTCGCCGGCCTCCGGATGCGAGCCAGTGTCCCAGAGGATAGTCATCTCGGGCGTCTCTACGATGAGGTTCCACACGACGTACGTTTCGTACTCGTGTTCCGGGTCGCGGTCCGAGGCCGTCGCGACGCTGTGGCCGTCGACGACGAAGTTTCGATCAGCCTGTACGCGGCCCCGGTCGACGAACGTCACTGTAAGGTCGTCCATACGGTGTCTACGGGCTGTCAGAAAGTAAAGAGCGGTGCCGTGCGCCGCGGGTGACGGGCTAGCTCGCTATATGACCAACCGTTCGCTATGGCAGGGGTTTCATGCCGTATCGACGCTGAGTACTTTTATACCGAAATGTCGGTGGAAAAGCGGGACCCACACACACCACCCTGCAAGTGTTCTCGGTGTTTCCAGGGGTGGGGGTGGGGAGGGGGAGGCTCCCTCTGCATACTTAAAGAAATGGCAGATTGTTCGATTCTACTGAGAGTACATGATCAGAAGACTATTCGTATATGCAGATATGAGTGCTCTGAAGCACTTGTAGCTTGAATTCTATGGAGGTGGACGTTCGATGGTGAATATGATTTTATTGCCTTTACCATAAAATATATAATAGTGCTACTAGTTCTAGATACGGTCCAGAACGAGACAGTCGAGAATCGCAGGACTCAAGTGTTCTAGATGAAGGGTCGGTGCAGCAGACTGCTCGTGGCTGTTTTCCAGAGGGATCGAAGAAACACTTGCAGGGTGGTGTGTGACTGTTCGGCGTGAAAACACTTGAAACACTTGTACGGTGGTCACTGGTTTTATATAGAGTCACTCAAAAGGTGGCGTACGATGGTCGACGTGAACGAGAACCCGTTCGATGGGACTGACGCGATCTTCGAACGAAAGCAACCGCTGAAAAAAGACACGTTCACGCCGGATACGATCTTTCACCGCGACGAGGAGATCGAGTTCTACATCAACGCGCTTCAGGACGTCATCGTCGGCCACGACCCCAACAACGTCTTCGTCTACGGCCCAACGGGGGTCGGAAAGACTGCCGTTACGAAGTGGGTACGGGACAAACTCGAAGAGAAGGCCGAGGCCGAGGACATCCCACTCACCGTTGTCGGTCCGATAAACTGCCGGAACTACCGGTCGGCGTACGCCCTGGTCAACACACTCGTCAACGAGTTCCGAGATCCGGAGAACCAACTCCCCGAGAGCGGCTACAGCACTGACAGCGTCTTCGAGTTCCTCTACGAGGAGATCGAAGCCGTGGGTGGGAACGTCCTCATCATCCTGGACGAGATCGACAACATTCCAGCGGACGCGCGGAACGACTTCCTGTATGAACTGCCGCGGGCCGAAGCGAACGAGAACACGCCGATCACCGATGCGAAGGTCGGACTCATCGGGATTTCGAACGACCTCAAGTTCGTCGACGTGCTGGAACCCAAAGTGAAATCGACGCTCGGGGAGCGAGAGATCAAGTTCGGTCCGTACGACGCAACGGAACTCCGAGACATTCTCGGCTACTACGCCGACATTGCGTTCCGAGAGGACGTGCTCGGCGAAGATGTCGTCCCGCTGGCGGCGGCCTTCTCGGCGCAGGAACGGGGCGACGTTCGGCAGGGACTCCGAATCCTCGAAAAGGCCGGAGAGTACGCGCGGATGGAGGGCGCGGACGGTGTGACAGAAGCACATACGCGACGGGCGACAGACACTATCGAAACCGACGAACTGCTGGATTACTTCGAGCACGACCTGAGTTCACAGCAGGCGCTGACGTACCTCGCGACGACGCTTGCGCTCATCGAACCGAAACACGAGGCGTCGACAAAGCGGATTTACAACCTCTACTCCTCGATTGCGGAGTCGAGTGGCCGCCGCGTGAAATCCGAACGCAAGATCTACGAGTTCCTCGACCAGCTTTCCATGCAAGGGCTAGTCCGCTCGGCCGAACGCAACCTCGGTCGCAAGGGTGGGCGCAAGTACATCTACGAGGTCACCGACGACGCGACCGATATCATCAACGCCGCGCTCCAGTCGTCCTACAGCGATGCCGTGCCGAGCAACGTCAACGGGATACTCGAACACTATCTGGAAGACGAGGCCACCGAGTTTGAGGCACCGGACACGACCGACGACGAGCAACAGAACCTCTGGCAGTTCACGTAGCCAGCGTATTTGCTCCCCTCCCCCCACCGACTCACATGGCAGAACACTTGCACGGTGGTGTGTGTGTGTTCAGTGGCAGTCCCTCTATTGTACAGTCCAGAACAGTTGCAGGGTGGTGTGTGTGTGCCAACAGTAGACCGTGAACCCGGAGTGCTACCGAGCGATTATGTGGCAGTTACCCTCCACTGCAGTGTGTAGAACACTTGCAGACCGGTGTGTCCGTCCGTTTCCACCACAGCCTCCCGGTATTCCGTTTCGAAAACACTTGCAGGGTGGTGTCAACACCGATTCGCCGGGAAAACCGCTCAAAATGGGCTTTCCTGAACACTTGCAGGGTGGTGTTCCCGTGGGCTCTCGTCTGTCTCTCCCAGTGCGGGAAACACTTGCACGGTGGTGTTAGAGTGGCGCATCGGAACTCCGAACAACGTCTCAAAAACACTTGCAGGGTGGTGTTTTCGGGAATCTCAGACGCTCGCGCACCCCCGCACGACGCATACCCCCGTGCGAACACTTGCAGGGTGGGGTGTGAACACCTGTCCACTGTTCTGGTCCAGTTGTAGTCGTACTGGAAACACTTGCAGGGTGGTGATAGAACACTTGTAGGGTGGTGTCGGATCGTTTGTATAGGGCTGTCAGAACACTCGTAGGGTGGTGTTCCAGCGAAAAATACGTCGTTTGCGACGCAATCAACCAATCGACAGTGATCGACTGAGCCCTCTCCGTTACATCGGGGCTTGCTTGTAGATGAGGTTCCGCTGGATGTCGTTGGCCCCTTCGTAGATGACCGGAATGCGCACGTCGCGGTAAACGCGAGAGATGCGGTTCTCCGTCAGCACCGACCGGCCCCCGTGTAGTTGCATTCCTTTCTCCGCACAGTCCATAGCGGCTTCGGTCGCGTTAGTCTTTGCCAATGCGGCCCAGTAACCGGCGTTCTCCTGGTTAGCGACGCGTTCGGCCGCGTGCCAGGTGAGCGTTCGGGCGGACTGGAGACCGAGTTGCATATCGGCCAGTTTGTGCTGGACCGCTTGGAACTCGTCGACGGTCTTGCCGAAGGCCTCGCGGTCGTGGACGAACTCCCAGGCCTCCTCGATGGCCGCGGCGGCGAGACCGATGCCGTGTCCGCCGACGACGACGCGGCCGTGATTGAAGAACTCGGCGAGCATGTAGAAGCCGGCCCCTTCGACGCCGATCAGGTTCTCCTCCGGAATCCGGCAGTCGTCGAGCACGATGTGAGCCTGCTTGGACGCCCGGAAGCCCATCTTCTCGGGGATGTGTTCGGCGTGGTAGCCGTCGGCGTCCGTCGGGACGATAAACATCGAGTAGTTCCCGTAGCGGTCGTTCGGGTCGTCACCGGTCTTGGCGTACAGCGTCACCCAGTCGGCCTCGACGCCGTTGCCGATCCAGTACTTTTCGCCGTTGAGCACCCACTCGTCGCCGTCCTTCTCGGCGGCTGTCGTCATCCCGGCGAGGTCGCTCCCCGTCTCTGGCTCGGAGACGGCGAGGCCGGTAAGCTGGTCGCCGGTGGCGACGGGCTCGAGGAACTCCTCTTTCTGCCAGTCCGCGCCGTGGTCCTCGACGATCTCTGCCCCGAAGCTGGCGAGCTGAATCGTCAGCGCGATCCCTGCGTCGGCCTTGTACAACTCCTCCGCCATCGCAAGCATCTGCTGGAGGTCGTAGCCGCTCCCGCCCCATTCCTCGCCGATATCCTGGGCGACGAGGCCGGCCTCCCTGGCTGCTTCAAGCACATCCCAGGGATACTCCCCGGACGCGTAGTACTCACCGGCGACTGGTTCGATGTGCTCCGCAGCGAACTCCCGAGCCTCTTCCTTGACCTCGCGTGCGTGCTCCGGAACGAGTTTCTCGGATAGCAGATCCATGGGAATTATCATGGTTTGTGTACTGATATACTCCGTGGAACTCTGCAAAACACCGCCATAGTTGTTTCCCGGAAACTCCTGATAATCGGCCAGCACGCTTTTCCATGGCTGTAGCCTTCCTCGGGCATGAACCGTCGAGACTACCTGCTTGCCGGAGCCACCCTCGGAACCGCCGGGCTTGCGGGGTGTTCGTTTCTGGCCGCGGCCGAGGCACCGCCACCGGACGTTCCGAAACAGCGCCTCGAAGACGGCGGCTGGACGCGAACGGACCAGTCCTCGGAAACAGTGTTCGACCGGAGCTACGGCCCGGTTTCGGTCGAGGCCGTCTCAAGTACGGTCCAGTACGTCGACGAACAGCTACAGGAACGCGTCGCCAGTCGTACCCTCGACCAGGTCCAGACTGCGCTCTCCGTGTTTTTCGCCACCCGCGTCGACTTCAGCCCGAATCTCGACAATCTCCCGGCTGGCGTGGGCCGCAAGGAACTGCTGGCAGAAGTCAGAACGAACGCCCGCGACAGCTTCGAACAGCAGATGGAAGCCCAGGGGTTGACCGATATCGAGAAAACCGGCGAGGGAACAATCGATATCGACACCGGCGAGACAGCCGAGACAGTCGAACTGTCTGCCGTGTACCCCTTCGAGGGAATTTCGTTCGACGTGACCGAGAACGAGGCCGTCGAGATACCGGCCAGCGACATCGACATCTCGGCGATGTTCGCCGTCTGGCACCACGGCGACTTCGTCATCATTTCCGGGGGCGCGTACCCGGCGCAGAACTTCGAACAGGTCGTCGAAAACGACCTGAGCGACGGCATCACGGTCACCGTCGATGTCGACCTCGGACTCCAGCCCGAAACCTATCGGACCGAAGTCCGGAATCTCGTCACTGGCGTCCAGTAACGCTACTGAGCGGCTGAAAACGCGCCAACTCCCCTATTCCGGCGCGGCGTCGTCAGGGACGCGACCTTCGACGAGCGATTCGTCGGCGTACTCGTCACGGAGCGACTTTTTGTCGAACTTTCCGGTTGCCGTCTTCGGAACCTCGTCGATGGTGACGAAGTTGTCCGGGACCCACCACTTGGGGTAGGACTCGAGGATGTACTCACGGAGTTCATCACCAAGCGTCTCCTCGTCGGCATCGGCCGTCGGAACGATCATCGCAAGTGGGCGTTCCTGCCAGCGCTCGTGCGGGACACCGATGACTGCCGCTTCGTTCACGTCGTCGTGGGCGATCAGTTCGTTTTCCAGTTCGAGCGAGGAGATCCACTCCCCGCCGCTCTTGATGACGTCTTTCGCCCGGTCGACGATCTTGATGTAGCCGTCCTCGTCGACGGACACCACGTCACCGGTCTTCAGATAGCCGTCCTCGAACTCCTGTTCGTTCGCTTCCGGCCGCTTGAAGTACTCCGTCGTCACCCACGGCCCGCGGATGTGGAGTTCGCCGAAGTCCTCCCCGTTGTGCGGGACCTCGTTGCCGTTGTCGTCGATGACACGGAACTCCAGCCCGGGCGCGATGAGTCCCTGCTTCGCCCGCTTGTCCAGTTGCGTCTGGTAGTCGGCGTCCTCCAGGTCGCTCCGCAGGGACGCCACCGCACCCACCGGGGCCGTCTCGGTCATCCCCCAGGCGTGGACGAGTTCCACGTCGCGGTCGTCGAAGAACCGGATCATCGCTTCGGGCGCGGCGCTTCCGCCGACGATGAGCCGTTCGAGCGACGAGAGGTCGACGTCGTTTTCCTTGATGTACTCCATCAGCCCCAGCCAGACGGTCGGGACGCCGGCGGTGACGGTGACGTCCTCCTCTTCGATGAGCTTCGCGAGGTCCGCCGGTTCCGGCTGTGGGCCGGGGTAGACGTGCTTGGCCCCGCCCGCAGTTGCCGAAAACGGGAGTCCCCACGCGTTGACGTGGAACATCGGGACGACGGGCATCATGACGTCGTCGTCGTCGAGTGGAATCCCCTGTGGCGACTGGATCGCCATCGTGTGGCTCCACAGCATCTGCTGGGTGTACTCGACACCTTTCGGTCGTCCGGTCGTCCCGGAGGTGTAACAGAGGCCTGCGGGCCGCTCTTCTTCCAGTTCTGGCCAGTCGTACTCCGTCGGCTGGTCGGCGATGAACGACTCGTAGGCGACGGCATCGAGGTCCGTCTCGGGGACGGACTCGCTCATCACGATGAACTGCTCGACCGTTTCGAAGGACTCGGGGTCATCGGTGGCGGCACCTTCGAGTTTCGGCAGGAGCGATTCGTCGACGAAAATGAGTTCGTCCTGTGCGTCGTTGACGATGTACTGGATGTGTTCGTCTGGCAGGAGCGGATTGATAGTGTGTAGCTGCGCACCGGTTCCCGGTACCCCGAAGTATGTCTCGAAGTGCCGGCTGTGGTTCCAGCAGAACGTCCCGAGCCGTTCACCGTCGCCGTAGCCGGCTTCTTCGATCGCGTTCGCTAACTGTGCCGTCCGTTCGGCATATTCGGCGTAGTCGTGGCGGACGATGCCCTCGTGGGTACGAGAGACGACCACTGTGTCCGGATACAGTGTTTCTGCACGCCACAAGAACGGTCGTAGAGTTTGCGGGCTGCCTCCTGGCATATCATGACGCAAGGGCCCACGGTACAAGAAACACTGCTAAATCTTTCATGAGGGACAAGGAGTTCATCCGCAGTTCCCGCCGCCAGAATAAGTTCGGACCGCTTACACTTCGATTTCCTGCATCAGGTCGACCAGCTCTTCCAGTTCCGGAAACGTGTACACTTTCACGTTGATGTTAGACTCCAGCGCGTGGACGCGGGAATCGAACATCAGCGCCATCTCGTTGTCCCGGTCGCCGACGAGCTGGTCCACCATCCCACTCCCGGGGCCGAACGTGAAGTTCGGCGTAGAGATGTCGATGGTCGTATCGAGGACGTTCGCCCAGCCATCGATGAAGCCGCTGGTCATGATGTTGCCGATCTCCTGAATCGCCGAGCGCTCCATGTCGGTGAAGCCGTCGGCATTGGGGTCCGTTTCCCCCATATCGCCGATCATCCCAGTGGCGAGGTCCTTCGCACTGGCGGCGTTGAACAGGAACAGGATGTGCCCGTGGGGCTTTTCCACCATTTCGATACTGATACCGATCTGCTTCTCGTCGCCGACGTGCGTTTTGATATCGGGGATATCGATGAAGTTGATCTTCGTGATCTCCATCTCCGTCTCCATCCCTGTCATCTGGCTGAGGTGGTTCGCAACGGTGTTACCGCCCTCTTTAGCCATCTGATTGAACAACCCGAGCTTCCGAATATCTATCATCAGACTCATTCGTTAGGACCAGCGTTGCCGCTGAGTTGTGTGTCCTCATACATAAGCTATGCACCCGCATTTTCGTCGGCGAGAATCGGAGCGTGTTGATACCGCTTTGCTCACTCCACGCGGACGCTCACAGCGACGCCCTCGCCGAGCGGCAGCAATCCGGTCTCGAACGCCGGGTCGTCGCCGACGCGTTCGAGATAGGTGGCGATGCCGCGACTCGTTTCGTTGGCGTCGATGTCGCCGCCGTCCAGCAACGCCTGTACCTCCTCGAACTCCAGCGGCCCGGCCTCGATCATATTGTCGGCGACCACGGCCCCACCGACCGGCACTTTCCGGCGGACAGCCTCAAATGCTTCCGCATAGCGGTGTTTCTCGTTGTCGACGAGCACCACGTCGAAGGGGCCGTCGTAGTTCTCGACGGTTTCGATTGCGTCCCCGTGCTCGAAAGCGGCCCGGTCGGCGAATCCGCCGCGGTCGAGGAACTCTCGGGCTTCCTCCAGTTCGTCGGCGTCAATCTCCGTCAGGACGATCTGCCCGTCGTCGGACACCGCGGGGGCCATCCAGTACGCGGAGTACCCGAAGCCGGAGCCGAACTCGAAGATACGGTCGGCGTCGACCATCCGGGCGACGAGGCGAAGCCAGCCACCGACTGCGGGACCGACCGTCGGGAACCCTTCCCGGTCGGCTTTGGCGTCCATCTCCTCTATGACCGGATCGCTGGCCGGCGCTATCGTACGGGCGAATTGCTCTGTGACATCGGGGAGCGGGGTTTCGTCCATACCGGGCTATGCCGGTAGGGACGACATAAATGAGTGGGTCGGGACCGGAATTAGCCGAGTTCGAGGCGCTCGACGTACTGGATGACCGACTCCAGCGCGGGATTGGGGTAGTACTCGACGGTGTTGGCCGCTGTCTCGTACGAGAGAATTCCGAGGTCGTCCAGCCGCGGCAGGTGATTGTGTGCCAGCGACACGCCCACTTCGTCGCGTGATTTGGGGGTCGCTCTGGCCGGGATGGCCTTCTCGCGTTCGTAGACGCGGTCGACGAGGTCGTCCAGTGGGACCTCGGCGTCCGACCGGTCTTTCAGGTGATACAGGAGACTGCGTCGCCGCGGAGCGGAGATCAGTTCCAGTACCTGGTCAAACGAGTAGGGTATCGGAATCGTTTCGGGCTCTTCCGGGTCGCCCTTCTTGACGCCACCAGGTGGGGCGACGGTGTCCCGAAACGTCGGCATCTCCTCCGCGTCTTTTGATGCTGTGACGGTCCAGCCGTGGTCCGGGAGGTACTCGTACACGACGTCATACAGCGGCCGAAACATCTCGATTGTCTCCTCCGTATGGGCCTCCGGGTCCATGTGGTGGTGGCCGGAGACGTCCATCTCGGCACATTGTCGGTTCAACGCGGTCACCAGCGCGATGACGCGGTCACGTTCCCAGGACTCAAGCAGTCCAGTAAGCGAATGCAGGCACAGAAGCAGCGGTGCATCTGCCTGTTCCAGTCGGCCGAGATGGCGAGAGACGGCCGCTCCGATGTCTATCGGCTCCACTGTCGAGGGAAGGGTATCAAGCGTCAATGAGGGAAATGCGCCAGACGCCGCTGCCTGCGAGTTAGCCGGTAACTCGCTGCCGGCGTCGACGATAATCGCCTCTTCCGGCATCTCGTCGTCGAGGTGCTGCTGCCACAGCGAGAGGCGGGAATCGGGGGACTCAGACACTGTGACACAGATGGCCTTCGAGTCACTGACTCCCTGTTCAGTCAGGAATCCGGCACACCCCTCTCGTTCGGCGTCGCTCGAACCGCGTGCCAGTACCAATACGGACGCGGCCTCGCTCAGAGGCTGGTCCACTGTCCCACTCCCGGAGTCCATTGCGTACTGTATCGTATCAGGAACCATAAACCCATCAACAAATAAGCGTTCCCTTGATATAGGGTAACATTCAATCAGGAACCGCTCGAAAATGAGGCACTGTCCGGATCGGCCCCCTCTATGTGAGCGGGTCTCAGGGCGTGTCCCGGACAGTCTCGATTCCGAGGATTTTTGCAGTACTACGGCGTATTACTTACTATGCCAATCATGTCGAGTAGCGACTTTTCTATCCACATCGAGGAGTGTGATGAGTTTGACGACGGGATGCCGATAAGTTCGCTTCCGGACGAGGTCACGTCTATCGACGACCTCGACTGTGAGTGCTGGAGCGGGTTCGAGTCGCTAGACGAAATCTAACGACGGGCTCTACGGTCTGGGTGCCAGAAGGCAGCCTCGGTCGATCGATCTTCAAGCACCTTGCCGACGACCGTCTCCACGTCGTGGATGAGCTTCTTGATGATATATGCTGACGGCTGTCCCACCACTGCATAAAAATGGCCGTAGCTAGGAGTGTCTTGCTTGAAACACGTCTTCTGGATCACCGATTCACTCCGGGCGACGCACTCGTCTCGAAGGCACTGCTCACGCTGGGCCGCCCCGATCAGGCGTCCCAGTACGCCGGTTCGTTGCCGGGCTTCCACTTTATCGAACAGCCTCTGGACGGTTTTTCAGCGGCTGTAATCTGGTCGCCATCGAGCAACGTTTCGACGTGTGCGGCCATCTCCCGCTCGCTGGGTTCGTCGTCCGGGTTCGGCGCGTCGTCGAGGCGGCCGTGATACGCCAGTTTGAACGTCCCGCCGTCGTTGTGAAACAGGAACGGATCGGGGGTACAGCGGGCGCCGTACGCGGCCGCGACCTCCTGGGTCTCGTCGAACAGATACGCGTCGTACTGTATCTCGCCGCGCTCGACGAGTTCCTGCATCCGCTCGAAGGAGTCGTCGGGGTACTCCTCGGGGTCGTTGGCATTGATCCCGACGACAGCGAGGTCGTCATACTCCGTCGCGAGCCGGTTTAGCTCGTCAATCTTCGCTTTCGCGTACGGACAGTGATTGCAGGTGAATACGACCAGTAGTGCGTCCTTGTCCGCGAAATCCGACAGTGAGTACGTCGCCCCGTCCGCTCCCGGGAGTTCGAACGGCGGTGCTTCGTCCCCACGCCCGAGCACGTCGGACTCCGAATCGAGTGAAACCATCGCTCCCTACTACGACTGTCGCCGCTAAAAGTCCATGGACGCGCTACACTGACTTCCGAAACGACCGCTTTTTGGTCAACTGTCCGCTTCTTCCGACGTCGCTGCCGCAGTATCGAAGGCTTTCGCTGCCTCGAACGCGGCGCTCCCGTCGTCAACGGAGAACAGCGTCTCTTTCCCCTCCGCCTCGTGTTTTTCCAGTAATCCGACCGTCACCAGTTCTTCGAGCGTCCCGTCGAGGTACAGCGTCTTCAGCGGCACACCGGCTGCCTCGCTCAAGGCTGTTTTCGTATACGTTTCGTCCGCATCGAGGCGGAGTATCGTGTCAATAACTGTCGCCGCCTTGTCGTGGTTCGAGATGTGTGCCCATCCCGTGTCAGAACCAGCCCGCTGGCCACCCTCTTCGAACATTAGTCGACACCTAACCGTCAGAGATATTAAAACTGTCTGGTGTATTTCCGACCGAATGGTGTGACGCTCTCTCACTATTGAGCAAGGCTTTTGTCCGCGTCACTCTCCTGGCACTGTATGAGCAGTCGCCGCGAGATACTCGACCTGCTACGGGAGAACGCTCGCTACACGACCGAGGACATCGCTCGGTTGACTGATTACTCCGAGAGCGAGGTAGCCGAGGCTATCGAGGAGTTCGAGGAGGCAGGTGTTATCCGCGGCTACGGGGCAGTCGTCGACTGGAACGCCGTCGAGACCGACGAGGAGCGCGTTCGCGCCACCGTCGAACTCAACGTCACACTGGACCGTGAGACCAGCTACGACGACATCTCCGACCGGATCGCGAAGTTTCCGGAAGTGACCTCGCTTCGCCTCGTCAGCGGTGACTACGACTTCGACCTGGAGGTCGAGGGCGATTCGATGCGCGAAGTGTCGCATTTCATCAGCGACAAAATCGCGCCGATTCCCGAGATCACGCAGACGGTAACCCACTACATCATGGAGTCGTACAAGGAGCAGGGGATGGAGTTCGACGACCACGACGACGACGACCGCCTGTCCGTCTCACCATGACATTCGAAGCAGCGGACAGAGTCGACAGCGTGCCGCCCTCGGGTATCAGGCGGTTCTTCGAACTGGCCGAGGAGATGGACGACATCATCTCGCTCGGGGTCGGGGAACCGGACTTCTCGGCCCCGTGGGCCGCCCGCGAAGCCGCTATCGCGTCGCTCGAACGCGGCCAGACCTCGTACACCGCCAACCGCGGGAAGCGGGAACTCCGGGAACGCATCGCGGACTACGAGGCGGCGACGCACAATCTCCAGTACGACCCCGACGAGGAAATCCTCGTCACGGCGGGCGCGAGCGAGGGGCTCGACCTCGCCTTCCGGGCGCTGCTAAACCCCGGCGATTCCATCGCTATCGCCCAGCCCTGCTACGTCTCGTACGTCCCCGGCGCGACGTTCGCCGGGATCGACGTTATCGACGTTCCGACACGCGCGGAAGACGAGTTCAAACTCACCCGAGAGGTGCTGGAATCGTCCGGCGCGGCCGAGGCCGACGCGCTCGTGTACTGCTATCCGAACAACCCCACCGGTGCGACGATGACGGCCGAGGAGATGGCGTCTGTCGCGGCGTTCTGTCGTGAAAACGACCTCCTCGTGTTCGCCGACGAGATCTACGCCGATCTCACGTACGAACACGACCACACGTCTATCGCTACCCTCCCCGGGATGCGTGAGCGGACCGTCGTGTTCAACGGCTTCTCGAAGGCGTTCGCCATGACGGGGTTCAGACTCGGGTACGCGATGGCCCCGCCGGAGGCCATCGAGGCCATGAACCGCATCCATCAGTACTCGATGCTATCGGCCCCAACGACGGCCCAGCACGCCGCTATCGAGGCGCTGGACAACTGCCGCGACGAGGTCACAGACATGGCCGCCCAGTACGACCGCCGACGGAAGTACGTCCTCACACGCTTCGAAGAGATGGGACTGGACTGCTTCCCAGCGGCTGGAGCCTTCTACGCGTTCCCGGAATGTCCATGGGACGATGCCGGCGAGTTCGCCGAGAGTCTGCTGCAGGAAAAGCGGGTCGCAGTCGTACCCGGAACTGCCTTTGGTGAGGGCGGGTCGGGCCACCTGCGAGTGTCGTACGCGACCGGTCTCGACGATCTCAAAGAAGCGATGGCCCGGATCGAATCATTCCTTAATTGACAATTAATATCGGCGAAACATTCAGTATGGTCCACTTACTACCGTAAGGAGACCGTGATACGAACAACCGGAACTTCTTTTTCATCGACATTTGGTGGGGATAAAGTTTTTTCCTGCCTAACTGGAGATGAATAACAATGGCTATCGATGATACTGGGGGAGGTGAGTCGGATCAGGTCAACGGTGGGGGGAACCTGACTGACGAGCCTGTACGGGTCGGCGAATACACATGGGACGATCTCCGGCGGGAGGTACACGATGGGGGACGGTTCGACCGGAGCGTGTACCTCGGCTTCGAGCCGAGAGAACTCAGTCAGCGTCTCGAAGACGCGGCAAGTGCCGGTAAAACACTGCAAGCGCCGTTCGAGGAGTATCTCGACCCAACCACGACACCAGTCGCGAAAGACATCTACACATGGGAGCATTTCAAACAGGAGTACTATTACGAGGACGGCAGTCTCCCCCGTGACAGTGACGGCGAAGTCATCCCTTTCGACGAAAGTGAGTATCTGAACTTCGATCCCGAACACACGGAAAACAAGCTGTCCGCCGCCGAAGACATCGCCAGTGAACTGCACGAGTACGTCGACGAAAACACCGTCGACGTGAATCCGGAACTGGACGAAGACGAGTTCTTCTCGACACGAGACGGCCATACAACCGTCGTCAACCGTTACGACCTCGAAAAAGCCGTTCCCCAGTCGAAGAAATCTCACTTCAACGAACTAGAACGGTACTGGGTCAACAAGCCCTACGCCTGCGTCATCATCTTCCACTCACGGAAAGAGAACGAGAAGAAGTACTACGTCATCGAGCCGTATCTCACCGATATCGAGATCGACCTCCGAGAGTTCCTCTCGGGCAAGCTCAAGACCGCGATCAAGTACTCCGAGGACGATGTCATCGTCCAGGGGACCGACGCCGACCGAGCACAGGTCATCCAGCGGGAGGCCGAACAACTCCTCTCGCGGTACGACCTCTACAACGGCACAGTCTCCAGTAGCGGTGAAGAAAGCGTTCTCGGGCAGGTCAAGGAACTGTTCGGACTGGACGAGGAAACACAAAGTGAAACCACGGGCCAACTTTCCGGCATTTCGACACGGCCTGAGCCGGCTATCCTCGAAGACGACGACCCGAAGCTAAACGAGTATCAGGTCGAGAAGCTGCTGTACATGCTCAAGCGGGACTTCGTCGGCTACGCCCGCATCGACGGCGTCAAACACGACATCAACGTGGAGGACATCTCCTGTGACGGGTACAACTCCCGGGTGTTCGTCTATCACACCGACTACGAGCAGATCATTTCGAACGTCGAACACGGCGAGGGGGAACTCGACGACTTCGTCGTGAAACTCGCCCAGCGTTCCGGGAAGGGTATCTCGAAGCGCCAGCCCCAGGTCGACGCGACGCTGCCGGACGGGTCGCGTGCCCAGTTGACGCTGGGCCGGGAAGTGTCCGACCACGGGACGAACTACACCATCCGGCAGTTCAAGGACGTGCCCTTTACCCCGATCGACCTCATCAACTGGAACACCTTCTCGCTGGACGAGATGGCGTTCCTCTGGCTCTGTATCGAGAACAACAAGAGCCTGATCTTCGCCGGCGGTACTGCCTCGGGGAAGACGACGAGCCTGAACGCCGTCTCGCTGTTCATCCCGTCGAACTCCAAGATCGTCTCTATCGAGGACACGCGCGAGGTTGAGCTACCCCAGCGGAACTGGGTGGCAAGCGTCACGCGCCCCTCCTTCGGTGAGGACGACAAGGGCGACGTCGACGAGTTCGACCTGCTTGAGGCCGCACTCCGTCAGCGCCCTGACTACATCGTCATGGGTGAGATCCGTGGCGAGGAAGGCCGGACGCTGTTTCAGGTCATGTCGACCGGCCACACCACCTACACCACGTTCCACGCCGACTCCGTCGGCGAGGTCATCAAGCGGTTCACGACCGAACCTATCAACGTCTCGAAAACGCTGTTTACAGCGCTCGACCTCGTGTCGATTCAGACCCAGACGCGGGTCGATGGCAACAAGGTCCGCCGGAACAAGTCCCTGACCGAAATCAACGAGTACTCCGCCGAGAACGACGAGATCAACGTCCGGGACGTGTACGAGTGGCGCGCCGAGACGGACGAGTACATCCAGATGGGGAACTCGAACACACTCGAAGAGATCAAGTTCGACCGCGGGTGGACCCAGGATAAACTCGACGAGGAACTGTTCAAGCGCAAGGTCGTCCTCGCATACCTCATCGAGAAGGGGCTGAACACCTACACGCAGGTCGCGGCGACCATCCAGGCGTTCATCAACGACCCCGACACCATTCTCACGCTCATCGCCAACGACCAGCTCGAACTGTCGCTCGAGGACCTCCGGGAGATGGAATCTGTCAAGATCGATATCGACCCGGAAAAAGAGGAGATGGTGCCCCGGCCGGACGCGCCGCCGGAAATGGTCGAGGAGACAAAGCAGGTGCTCGACAACGCACAGCCGCTGTTCAACACGTACAAGAGCCGCGAAACGCCGGACATCGTCTCGGCGCTGATGGACGATTCCGAGGAAAGCGCTGACGAAGACAGCATCGACTTCGGCCAGTTCGTTCCGAAGGCCGGAGCGGAGGCAGATAGCGAATGAGCCTCGACACCCCGAGTCAGCAACAGGTGGGCAGCGGCGGTGCCCTCGGTGACACGTTCTACCCGGCGTACCAGATGGTGTTCGACGACGAGGGCGACTTCGTCAACAGCGTCGAGAACAAACTCGCGGAGGCCCGGATGGCCGACAACGTCGAGATGTTCCTCGCACGCGCACTCGCGGTCGGCGTCATCGCGGGCCTCGCACTGTGGCTCGTCGGCACGTTCCTCGGCTATCTGCTGGTCCAGTTGCTGTTTGCCGGTGGGGAAGCGCCGACGCTCATCGGAATTCCGGTGTCTGAGAGCGTCTCAGAGATTCTGGCCGTGCTGAAACTCCCCTTCCTCGTCATCGTGACCGGCTTCGTCTTCGGCGCCATCGGGTTCGGTATCGGCTTTGGCTCGCTTGTCTCGATTCCGTATTTCCGTGCGAGCGCGCGCGAGCGCGAAATCAACGTCTTGTTGTCCGACTCGATCTCGTTCATGTATGCGCTGTCCGTGGGCGGGCTCAATCAACTCGAAATCCTGCAGTCGATGGGGAAGGCTGAAGACACGTACGGTGAGGTCGCAAAGGAGTTCCAGTCTATCGTACTGGAGACGGAGTATTTCGATACCGACTACCGGACCGCTGTCCGGAACCAGGCGCTGCAGACTCCGTCGGACGAACTGTCGCAGTTCCTGACGGACATGCTCTCTATTATCAACTCCGGCGGGGACATGACTTCCTTCCTCGAAGACCAGAAGGAAAAGCACATGCGAACCGCCCGGCAGGAACAGGAGAAGATGCTGGAGACGCTGGAACTGTTCGGCGAGATGTACATGACGCTCTCGCTGTTCCCGCTGCTTCTCATCATCATTCTGGTCATCATGTCGATGATGGGGAACGCCCAGAAGTCGCTCATCTACGGCACCGTGTACGGGCTGATTCCCCTGACGGGTCTGGGCTTTCTCGTCCTCGTCTCGACTGTCACGCAGGACTCCATCGGGGACGGCTATCTGCGTTCGAGTCCCGGCGAGAAGGAACTCGTCGTCGACGAAGGTGTCGGCGTGTTCAACCTCGGACTCATCGAGAGCTACACGGGTACCTACAGCGTCTTCGACCGGATCAAGAGCCGGGAAGGGACCCACGAACTCCTCGCCATCCTCACACGGCCCGACCTGTTCTTCCGTGACCACCCGCTGTTGGTGCTGTGGCTGACGGTGCCGCTGTCCATCCTTGCCATCGTCGCGGCTATCGTCATCGGCTGGGCTCCGTTATCGCTGGATGGAATGATCGCCGTCCCGGTCCGCTCGACGTTCTTCTGGGTGTACGTCCCGATGTACATCAACTTCATCCCGCTGATGATCTTCTACGAGTGGAACCAGCGTTCGCGGAAGGCGATAATCGGGAAACTCTCGGAGAACCTCCGGAAGCTCGCGTCAGCCAACGACACCGGAATGACGCTGCTGGAGTCGGTCAAGGTGGTTTCCGAGACGTCCTCTGGAAAGCTCTCCGAGGAGTTCGAGACCATCCACGCAAAGGTCAACTACGGAACGAGCCTGAAAGACGCGCTCCGGGAATTTAACAACAAGTACAACGTCCCACGACTGGCCCGGACGGTCAAGCTTATCGCGGAGGCACAGGAGGCCTCCAGCCAGATTCAGGACGTACTCTCGACGGCCGCTCAGGCCTCGGAGAACCAGGACGACATCGAGCGGGAGCGCAAATCCCGGACGCGGATGCAGACGGTCATCATCCTGATGACCTACCTGACGCTTTTGGGCGTGATGGCGCTGCTAAAGACACAGTTCCTCGATGTGATGTCGGGGCTGGCGACGCAGGCCTCCGGGTCAAGCAGTTCGAGCGCGCCCGGCGGTGGGTTCGGTGGCAGTGTCGACACGGAACTGCTGTCGATGCTGTTCTTCCACGCGGTGACGCTGCAGGCACTGCTGTCGTCGTTTATCGCCGGCTACATTCGGGAAGTGAAGCTCGTCGCCGGCGTAAAGTTCGCAGTCGTCCTGTCGACGATTGCACTGGTGGTGTGGATCGCCGTGGGATAGCGGCCCCACTCGCGGTTCGACAGCGGACGTATCAGACAGAAAATAGGGTGTGTGGGATATGGATACAAGAGCACAAACACCGCAGGACTTCGCCGTAGGGGTGAGCGTCCTGCTCGTGACGATAATCGGGGTATTGGCCTTCGTACAGGGAAGTGCGGTCGGCGTGTACGAATCCCCAGACGTACAGCGTAACCAACCAATTGCGGACAGGGCGGGGACGTACCTCGTCGAAAACTACTCCGTCGACGGGACGCGAAACCTCATTCGCTACAACACGAGTGGTGGGATCAATGCGTCCCTCAACGCGGACACAGATCTCAGCGGTCTCAAGGAGAAAGCCGGACTCGACGTCGCGACGGAGCGCCGCGTGAACCCGCGGGTGAACGTAACGGTGGTCAACGCGTCATCGCTCAAAGCAGGGACACGGGACCCGGCAGTTGATGACCACGACCAGCGGCTCGCTTGGGGGCCCGATGTCGCCGACAGAGACAACGTCGCAACGACGTCTCGCGTGGTGAAACTGACCAACGCGACCGGCCAGTGCGACCCGGTCTGCTGGCTCGTCGTGAGGGTGTGGTAACGATGCGTGGCCAAGCCTATACGCTGGAAGGCGTTCTCGCGGCCATCGTCGTTGTGACGGCGACCGTCTACGGCCTGTCGGCAGTCGACACTGGCCCGTTCCAGACGGGTTCCCAGCAGCGGACAGCAGAACTGGAGAGTCGTGCGAGCGATACGCTATCACTGGCGGCAGAAACCGGTGCGCTGCACAACGCGACGGCGTGTTACAGCGTCGGAACGCCGACACTCAACGGCAATCAGACTGGCAGTTCCACCGAGTTCGAGATGATGTTGAACCAGACCTTCGACCGTCAGGGCGACCAGTACAATCTATACTTCAGTTACTGGGACTCGGATTCGGACGCGCGCCAGACTACCATCGTCTCGCAGGAAACAGACGCAAACGTTGCTGACCGGCCAGCCGACGCAGCCGTCGCGACCGAAACGGTGACGCTGACCGACGATATGCCCGCTCGAATCGGCGACTGCAGCGGGACCGGACCGCCCCTCTCGACCGTCGACGGGTATTTCGCTCCCGACGCGGAGCCCGACTCTATCGTCTACAACGTCGTGGAGGTGCGTCTGGTCGTATGGTAGCCAACGAGCGCGGACAACTGCTGTTGGTCGGTGGTATTGCTGTCGCTATCGTCGTGTTCAGCACGATTCTGTTTGCTCACAGTCTCGCGGTCACTGACGGTATCACGACTACCGGAAGTGCGGATACCATCGAGCGCACGGCTGACCGCGAAGCCTCTGTCGAGCGCGACCTCGGACAACTCGCGGCCCAAGCGCGTGGCGATGGCCTCGATGGATTCGAGGAGCGATACGAGTACGCGCTTCGGAACTACACGCGAACGCACAACCGGGTCGTCGCAAGCAGCGGCGGAACCTATCTCAACGCGACGCTGAACGAGTCGGCGTCGAAAGGGACAGAGGTGAACCGGACAGGTTCCTCTTCCGAATTCAAGCGACCAAACCCATCGGGTGGTGGTAACCGGAACGACTGGACGGTTGCGAACAGCGTCTCTCACATCGCGGTGTTCAATCTCACTGCGGACGTCGTCGGCGGCTCAACGAATACCTTCACTGTCGTCATTCGAAACGGCCCTGAGGACATGAAACTGTCAGTTGAACCGAGTACAAGTGATAGTGGAAACAACGTCACAGTCGACGGAAAAACGCAATGTCACGGCAACGGAGACGTCACTGTCGACCTCGCCGCCGGGTCATGCACTGTCGGAAGCAACAGCAGCTCCTTCGATAGCTATCACAGCCTCAACCCCCCGTACTCAGTTGAAATAAAGAACGGAAATAAGGCCGAAGGGCGGTACCAGTTTGCGGCAGTCGGGACGTTCCCGTCCTCGAACTATGCCGCTCCAGTTGCTCGTGTCAACTATCCAGTCGTCCCTGCCATCGACATGACTTACGACACACCGTCTGCGAGCTACAATCGAACAGTACTGGTGGAGGTCGACGACTGATGAACCTCGCCCGTTTCCTGTTTGACAGCCGCGGCGTCTCGCCGGCGGTCACGCAGGCACTCACTATCGGTATCACGTCGCTGCTGGTGACCGGCCTCCTCATCGGCGGGAGCCAGATGGTCGACTCACAGCGTGAGCGAGTGACTGAAGAAGCTCTGGAGAACGTCGGCGATGGTATCGCGCGCGACCTGATCCGCTTAGATGCGTTCGACACCGACACGCTCAACTCGACAGTATCGTTCCGTGCGATGTATCCCGAGCGCATCGCTGATCAGTCGTACAACGTCGAGGTCTCTCCTGATGCTTCGCGCACGCGTGTGTACGTGAACGCATCAGGACTGAATCGGTATGCTGTCGTCCGCTTCGAGAACGAAACTAATGTCTGCCCGTCTGTCGTCTCCAGTGGGCCCCTGGCTGTATCGTACAACCAGACAGCCGGCTGTATGGAGGTGACTCGCGGATGACTTCGCCGCTGTCAAGCCAAAGCGGTCACGACCGTGGTGTGTCCGACCTGCTCGCGTTTACGCTCACGTTCAGCATCATCATTACTGGGATTGCGCTGGTGACGCTTGGTGGGCTTGGGGCGTTCGATGCCATCCAACAGGGGGCGACAACCGATGTCGCAGAAACGTCGATGGTCGGGTTCGCGGAAACCACGGGCGACCACATTCAGGGCAACGCTCCACGACGGACCACGAGTATGAAACTCCAGGGTCACGGACTCTCCATCCGACCGTCGACGCTTAACGTAACTGTCGACGGGCAGTCAACGAATATTTCGACCGGAGCGTTCGTTCGGGAGACTGATTCGGGGACTGATATCGTCTACACCAGCGGTGCAGTGTACCGGGTCCAGCAGGAGGGGCTGGTCGTTTCACGGAAACCCCGCTTCCGGTGTAGCCCCGGAAGTGACAGTGTATACATCTCTGCCCTTTCCCTCGACGGAGAGACGGATTTCTCGTCGTCGAACCGCGTCACAATCGAGACCGCTATCCAGAACAAGACGCTTATTTCGCCACAGGCTGGCAAGTCACCGTCCGCGACAACCGTCTCGATCAACGTCTCGGAGACTGCATATCCGGATGCATGGCACCGCCTGTTCGAGCAGGAACTGTCGAACTGGTCGGGCCACTCGGAACCACACACCTACCAGTGTACTGGTGTCAGCCGCGCTGTCGTCCACAATACGACGGTCGATATCCGTACTGTCACCTAACGGCCTCTGTCTGCGGTGCATAGACCCGTCGCTGTAGGACTCAGTTCTGGACGGTGAGAAAACCGTTATGCAGCAGTCATCAGCGCTGCGATGAATGACCACTCCGTCCCGCTGTTTGCTTCTTCTTGTTTCGCCATAGCCGCAGTCTTGTCTCGTGGGTGCTTCCAGTTCATTACGGCCATAGGTACGTGTTCAGCAGGTATGAAGTGTTCGAATACTAATACATTGTCGTGGTCTTTCATGATTGAGAGCGCTTCGCAAGTCAGTAGCCTCCTCAATTCTCTTTAGCCGTTAATGAAGGGAGAGTTACATAGTGGCAACTCTCTGTTTTGTTCGATATTAGGGTAGGAAAACAGAATATTACGATCCGTAGACGAAAATCGTGATACAGGTGCTCATATGCCGGTAAACGGCTCTATCTTTGCATCTGAGATTGGGAGGAGTCGTATCCGAACGGTAGCGACATGTGAGTCGTTGGCAAGGTAGTACTATTACCCTCCACTCCATAAGATTGGACACTAATGAAGAAGCAAGAACTCATTCACCTTCACAGCCTTCTCGCGCAGGTACAACACCACTACGAGCACGAAGCGGACACGAGCGTCGAGCACGATCTGTACGCTGATCTCGGTGTCAAACCGACATCGATCCACAAATCGAAGACTGACCACAAGGAAGCAGTGTTTGCGCTCGCTTCCGGACTGACGGATGCGATGGCCGAGGAAGCCGACGAACCACAGGCGCTGACTGCCGACTGAATCGACGTCCTGTCGTCAGTTCGTTCTCACCGTTCACTATTCCCAGTAGCTATCGGCAAGCTCCTGCCGTGGCACGGCCGCTATGTCGGGCGCATGGTACACGCTATCTCGCCTCTCAAACGACTTATACGGGAGGACACTGTATTTATATTGTGAGCGACGATTCAGGGCGGCGGAATCTCCGCATGCCTACAAACGACGAGATGTTTGCAGTGGTAACAGAGCACCTTGGTGGGAACCACGTCCGCATTCGCTGTGAGGACGGCGAAACCCGACTCGGACGGATTCCGGGCCGGATGAAGTTCCGAACCTGGATTAACGAGGACGACATCGTTCTCGCCGAACCATGGGACTGGCAAGACGAGAAGGCCAACATCGAATGGCGCTACAAGGGGCAAGACGCTGACCAGCTCCGTGCCGAAGGCCACATCGACTCGCTGACCGCCTAATTTTACCACTGTACCGCGTCCTGGTTCACGACGACAGTGAGATAGTTCTCTGCTGTGACCAGCGATTGTCCCTGGTCTGACTGCTTGCTTGTCGAGTGTTCCGACCCTTGCTCTTAGCTCTCGGCACACTACAGTTGTCTACCGTCGAGTTCCTACTACTCCCAATTGATATATAATGGCTGGCTGGAACTCGGTCACTGAACCGCATGTCAGAATCTGAGAACGAATACACGTTGGATCACCGACACCCGGATGCCGTCTTGCGGTTATGCGTGTCACGCCATCACGTTACGTATGCGTCGTGTGTGTTCTACACAGGGCGGGTGTGAGACGATTCATTTATATGTTCCCCCGTCTTCTGAACTAATGCGAAGGTCGCACCGGGCAGCGAGCCCGGGTCGACACGCTCGGTCGGCCACCTGGGTCGGCTTGAGCTACGAGAGGATCTCGCCTTCCCCTTTGGGGCCGGCGAGATCCACCCCATGAGGATTCCACCCCTGCGGTCCGCCGTCAAGATGGAATCTGATGTGAGCCCACGGACCCATGCAGTAGTCAACACTGGTGTAGGAACCAGTGTGTTAGCTTCCGACGGAGTGCAACCACTTCCGCCGCTGATGTATATCAGCACATTCCGGTTGATCCTGCCGGAGGCCATTGCTATCGGAGTCCGATTTAGCCATGCTAGTTGCACGAGTTTAGACTCGTAGCATATAGCTCAGTAACACGTGGCCAAACTACCCTACAGACCGCGATAACCTCGGGAAACTGAGGCCAATAGCGGATATAACTCTCAGGCTGGAGTGCCGAGAGTTAGAAACGTTCCGGCGCTGTAGGATGTGGCTGCGGCCGATTAGGTAGATGGTGGGGTAACGGCCCACCATGCCGATAATCGGTACAGGTTGTGAGAGCAAGAGCCTGGAGACGGTATCTGAGACAAGATACCGGGCCCTACGGGGCGCAGCAGGCGCGAAACCTTTACACTGCACGACAGTGCGATAGGGGGACTCCGAGTGTGAGGGCATATAGCCCTCGCTTTTCTGTACCGTAAGGTGGTACAGGAACAAGGACTGGGCAAGACCGGTGCCAGCCGCCGCGGTAATACCGGCAGTCCAAGTGATGGCCGATATTATTGGGCCTAAAGCGTCCGTAGCTTGCTGTGTAAGTCCATTGGGAAATCGACCAGCTCAACTGGTCGGCGTCCGGTGGAAACTACACAGCTTGGGGCCGAGAGACTCAACGGGTACGTCCGGGGTAGGAGTGAAATCCTGTAATCCTGGACGGACCACCAATGGGGAAACCACGTTGAGAGACCGGACCCGACAGTGAGGGACGAAAGCCAGGGTCTCGAACCGGATTAGATACCCGGGTAGTCCTGGCTGTAAACAATGCTCGCTAGGTATGTCACGCGCCATGAGCACGTGATGTGCCGTAGTGAAGACGATAAGCGAGCCGCCTGGGAAGTACGTCCGCAAGGATGAAACTTAAAGGAATTGGCGGGGGAGCACCACAACCGGAGGAGCCTGCGGTTTAATTGGACTCAACGCCGGAAATCTCACCGGTCCCGACAGTAGTAATGACAGTCAGGTTGACGACTTTACTCGACGCTACTGAGAGGAGGTGCATGGCCGCCGTCAGCTCGTACCGTGAGGCGTCCTGTTAAGTCAGGCAACGAGCGAGACCCACACTTCTAGTTGCCAGCAACACCCTTGTGGTGGTTGGGTACACTAGGAGGACTGCCGCTGCTAAAGCGGAGGAAGGAATGGGCAACGGTAGGTCAGTATGCCCCGAATGGACCGGGCAACACGCGGGCTACAATGGCTCTGACAGTGGGATGCGACGCCGAGAGGCGAAGCTAATCTCCAAACGTAGTCGTAGTTCGGATTGCGGGCTGAAACCCGCCCGCATGAAGCTGGATTCGGTAGTAATCGCGTGTCAGAAGCGCGCGGTGAATACGTCCCTGCTCCTTGCACACACCGCCCGTCAAAGCACCCGAGTGGGGTCCGGATGAGGCCGTCATGCGACGGTCGAATCTGGGCTCCGCAAGGGGGCTTAAGTCGTAACAAGGTAGCCGTAGAGGAATCTGCGGCTGGATCACCTCCTACTGACCGGGATCAGGCCTCTGGCCTGACCCACCTACACTGACTGGTGACCACAAGTCACCGCGAGTCGGCAAGCGCCGACTACTGCATGGGCCCGCTGGGCTCACAAAGACCTATCCGAGGCGGATATCCCCTCACGGGGATGTCGGGTGCAACTCCCGACGGGTCCGTATTCCGTATCGCTTCGAATCCGTCCCCTTAAGTGTGGGACGGCGTTCGACTGTGATACGACGACAGATGCACCAGGTCGGGTGAAACCGCGCCTGGGAAGGGTCGATTCGCCCACCATCTCCACCTTGGGGGCGAGTATGAAACCGTGTGTACGTGCGATCCAGGCGTCCACTGGACTCGTTCAGTTGAACGAGTCACAACGACGTTGGCTACTATGCCAGCTGGTGGATTGCTCGGCTCAGGCGCTGATGAAGGACGTGCCAAGCTGCGATAAGCTGTGGGGAGCCGCACGGAGGCGAAGAACCACAGATTTCCGAATGAGAATCTCTCTAACAATTGCTTCGCGCAATGAGGAACCCCGAGAACTGAAACATCTCAGTATCGGGAGGAAAAGAAAACGCAACGTGATGTCGTTAGTAACCGCGAGTGAACGCGATACAGCCCAAACCGAAGCCCTCACGGGCAATGTGGTGTCCGGGCTACCTCTCATCAGCCGACCGTCTTCACGAAGTCTCTTGGAATAGAGCGTGATACAGGGTGACAACCCCGTACTGAAGACCAGTACGCTGTGCGGTAGTGCCAGAGTAGCGGGGGTTGGATATCCCTCGCGAATAACGCAGGCATCGACTGCGAAGGCTAAACACAACCTGAGACCGATAGTGAACAAGTAGTGTGAACGAACGCTGCAAAGTACCCTCAGAAGGGAGGCGAAATAGAGCATGAAATCAGTTGGCGATCGAGCGACAGGGCATACAAGGTCCTGTAACGAATGACCGACGCGCGAGCGTCCAGTAAGACTTACAGGAAGCCGATGTTCTGTCGTACGTTTTGAAAAACGAGCCAGGGAGTGTGTCTGTATGGCAAGTCTAACCGGAGCATCCGGGGAGGCACAGGGAAACCGACATGGCCGCAGGGCTTTGCCCGAGGGCCGCCGTGTTCAAGCGCGGGGAGCCATGTGGACACGACCCGAATCCGGACGATCTACGCATGGACAAGATGAAGCGTGCCGAAAGGCACGTGGAAGTCTGTTAGAGTTGGTGTCCTACAATACCCTCTCGTGATCTATGTGTAGGGGTGAAAGGCCCATCGAGTCCGGCAACAGCTGGTTCCAATCGAAACATGTCGAAGCATGACCTCCGCCGAGGTAGTCTGTGGGGTAGAGCGACCGATTGGTGTGTCCGCCTCCGAGAGGAGTCGGCACACCTGTCAAACTCCAAACCTACAGACGCTGTTTGACGCGGGGATTCCGGTGCGCGGGGTAAGCCTGTGTACCAGGAGGGGAACAACCCAGAGATAGGTTAAGGTCCCCAAGTGTGGATTAAGTGTAATCCTCTGAAGGTGGTCTCGAGCCCTAGACAGCCGGGAGGTGAGCTTAGAAGCAGCTACCCTCTAAGAAAAGCGTAACAGCTTACCGGCCGAGGTTTGAGGCGCCCAAAATGATCGGGACTCAAATCCACCACCGAGACCTGTCCGTACCACTCATACTGGTAATCGAGTAGATTGGCGCTCTAATTGGATGGAAGCGGGGGCGAGAGCTCCTGTGGACCGATTAGTGACGAAAATCCTGGCCATAGTAGCAGCGATAGTCGGGTGAGAACCCCGACGGCCTAATGGATAAGGGTTCCTCAGCACTGCTGATCAGCTGAGGGTTAGCCGGTCCTAAGTCATACCGCAACTCGACTATGACGAAATGGGAAACAGGTTAATATTCCTGTGCCACTATGCAGTGAAAGTTGACGCCCTGGGGTCGATCACGCCGGGCATTCGCCCGGTCGAACCGTCCAACTCCGTGGAAGCCGTAATGGCACGAAGCGGACGAACGGCGGTATAGGGAAACGTGATTCAACCTGGGGCCCATGAAAAGACGAGCATAGTGTCCGTACCGAGAACCGACACAGGTGTCCATGGCGGCGAAAGCCAAGGCCTGTCGGGAGCAACCAACGTTAGGGAATTCGGCAAGTTAGTCCCGTACCTTCGGAAGAAGGGATGCCTGCTCCGGAACGGAGCAGGTCGCAGTGACTCGGAAGCTCGGACTGTCTAGTAACAACATAGGTGACCGCAAATCCGCAAGGACTCGTACGGTCACTGAATCCTGCCCAGTGCAGGTATCTGAACACCTCGTACAAGAGGACGAAGGACCTGTCAACGGCGGGGGTAACTATGACCCTCTTAAGGTAGCGTAGTACCTTGCCGCATCAGT
Source organism: Haloarcula hispanica ATCC 33960 (assembly GCF_000223905.1). Taxonomy (NCBI): domain Archaea; kingdom Methanobacteriati; phylum Methanobacteriota; class Halobacteria; order Halobacteriales; family Haloarculaceae; genus Haloarcula; species Haloarcula hispanica. Next base: position 1,777,082 of record NC_015948.1, on the reverse strand, counting down.
AGCGGCTTGCATGAATGGATTAACCAGAGCTTCACTGTCCCAACGTTGGGCCCGGTGAACTGTACATTCCAGTGCGGAGTCTGGAGACACCCAGGGGGAAGCGAAGACCCTATGGAGCTTTACTGCAGGCTGTCGCTGAGACGTGGTCGCCGATGTGCAGCATAGGTAGGAGACGTTACACAGGTACCCGCGCTAGCGGGCCACCGAGTCAACAGTGAAATACTACCCGTCGGTGACTGCGACTCTCACTCCGGGAGGAGGACACCGATAGCCGGGCAGTTTGACTGGGGCGGTACGCGCTCGAAAAGATATCGAGCGCGCCCTATGGCTATCTCAGCCGGGACAGAGACCCGGCGAAGAGTGCAAGAGCAAAAGATAGCTTGACAGTGTTCTTCCCAACGAGGAACGCTGACGCGAAAGCGTGGTCTAGCGAACCAATTAGCCTGCTTGATGCGGGCAATTGATGACAGAAAAGCTACCCTAGGGATAACAGAGTCGTCACTCGCAAGAGCACATATCGACCGAGTGGCTTGCTACCTCGATGTCGGTTCCCTCCATCCTGCCCGTGCAGAAGCGGGCAAGGGTGAGGTTGTTCGCCTATTAAAGGAGGTCGTGAGCTGGGTTTAGACCGTCGTGAGACAGGTCGGCTGCTATCTACTGGGTGTGTTATGGTGTCTGACGGGAACGACCGTATAGTACGAGAGGAACTACGGTTGGTGGCCACTGGTGTACCGGTTGTTCGAGAGAGCACGTGCCGGGTAGCCACGCCACACGGGGTAAGAGCTGAACGCATCTAAGCTCGAAACCCACTTGGAAAAGAGACACCGTTGAGGTCCCGCGTAGAAGACGCGGTCGATAGACTCGGGGTGTGCGCGTCGAGGTAACGAGACGTTAAGCCCACGAGCACTAACAGACCAAAGCCATCATTCATACGCACTGTGACTCATTCACCGACGATTTACTCGTCGCTGAACGAGTCCAGGCGCAAACTGGATCGCACGTAATCACACGGTGGAAAAGTTGATCGAGACTGGTACTTTCGTGGTTCGATTCCACGACTCGACGTTAGGCGGCCACAGCGGTGGGGTTGCCTCCCGTACCCATCCCGAACACGGAAGATAAGCCCACCAGCGTTCCGGGGAGTACTGGAGTGCGCGAGCCTCTGGGAAACGCGGTTCGCCGCCACCATTCATACTTACATAGCCCACTCAGGAGAGACATCTCTCCCGAGTGGGCTTTCTGTATTTGTACAAACCGAGAGCTGTCAGCTCACCAAGCCAGTCGTTCGTCGTTTACAAGATACGAGCTAGCGGCAGCGCTATCCAGAGTGATTCCAGTCTATGCGGCAGATATGAACTATTAATACTCCAACGGCGCCGAGTTAATACATGGGCGTTGTTAGTATCTCGATGCCGGACGAACTGGAGGAGCGAATCGACACGTTCGCCGACGAACACGGATACACGGGTCGCAGCGAGGTCGTTCGGGAAGCGGTCCGGAATCTGATGGGGGAGTTCGAGGACAAGCGGCTGGAGGACCGCGAACTGATGGCCATCGTCACAGTGCTGTTCGATTACGAGACGACGACCGTCGAGGAGAAAATGATGCACCTCCGGCACGACCACGAGTCTATCGTCGCGTCGAACTTCCACAGCCACGTCGGCGACCGGTACTGTATGGAACTATTCGTGTTGGAGGGACAGCTAGAGGACATTTCCGCGTTCGTCGGCAAAGTCCGAGCCACGAAAGACACGCTGTCAGTCGATTACTCGGTGCTGCCGGTCGACGACATAAATCTGTTTACGTGAGAGGGTGTCGACGCCGGAAAGCGCTGCCGCGTGTCGTGAGTCCACGAACTGTTTGGGACCTTCAGTAGGCGTTTAAGTCGGGCGCGCGTAGCCGGCGGCGATGAAAGACTCTATTCTCGATACAATCGGGTCCCCACTGGTCTCGGTTCGCGCGCCGGAGGGGGCAACCGTTGCAGCGAAGATCGAGTCGTTCAACCCGGGCGGGTCCGCGAAGGACCGGCCGGCGAAGTACATGATCGACGACGCCGAGCGAAACGGCACGCTCGAACCGGGTGATACGCTGGTCGAACCGACGAGTGGCAACACTGGCATCGGAATGGCGATGGTTGGCGCGACCAAAGGCTACGACGTGGTGCTGGTGATGCCGTCCTCGAAGTCACCGGAGCGCCGCCAGATAATGAAGGCCTACGGCGCGGAGATCGAACTGGTCGAGGGTGACATCTCCGACGCGAAAGAGCGCGCGGATGAACTGTGCGAGCGCGACGACTACGTCCAGTTGCGGCAGTTCGAGAACCCGGCGAACCCGAAGGCACACTACGAGACGACGGGTGAGGAGATACTCGAACAGGTGGGTGACCGGACCGTCGACGCGCTGGTGGCGGGTGTCGGTACCGGCGGGACGCTCACCGGGACCGGCCGTCGACTGCGTGAGGCGTTCCCCGAGATGGATATCGTCGCTGTCGAACCAGCCGACAACGCCGTCCTCTCCGGGATGGAACCGGGCACTGGCGAGGACAGCTTCCAGGGGATGGGGCCGGGGTTTGTCAGCGACAACCTCGATACCGACCTGTTGGACGACGTGCTGACGGTCGAACTCCCGGATGCTGAAGACGAGTGCCGTCGACTCGCCCACGAGGAGGGCATCCTCGTCGGCCAGTCCTCGGGCGCGTCGAACCTCGCCGCGCGAGAGGTAGCCGAACAACTCGTCGCAGACGGCGTCGACGACCCGCTCGTGGTCACAGTCTACTGGGACAGCGGGGAGCGGTATATGTCGACCGGGATGTTCGACTGAGCCCGGTCTGTTCTGCGCGCGCGGTGTGGCCCGAGTCAGGCCCCGAACTCCGATTCGGTCACCCTGACGATGAGCGTGTCGTCCACGTCTCGAAGGTCGTACTCGGGAATCGTGTCTCCAGTCCGTGTCAGGAGCATCGGCTCGACAAGTTCGGGTGGGCGCTCGGTCTCCATCGCCTGTGTGTCCGGCGTTGGCTCCGACTCTCCTTCCGACGAGCCTTCGGCATTAGATTCGCCGGTCACGTCCGGTTCGACAATACCGTACACCTTGAGAAAGCGACCGGTATCTTCGGGCGCAACGTCGTCGTCCCGGATCGCCGCGGCGAGATCCCGGGAGAGCCACTCCGTTTCGCTGATCGATGGATCACGAACGAACGCGGCGTCAGCGAAGCGGACGAGATACCAGTTCAAGTCGTTGAGAAGCGCCACCGCCGCCCCGAGACTCACGGTGTCGACGGCGACGGTATTCGCGAACGGTTCCTGCAGGTCGTAGGTGGCGAGTGCGTTCCGTGCGGTCTCGCGAGAGAGGAGTTCGTACCGGAGATTCACGTCCTCGCTCCCGACGAGACAGACCTGCGTCATGGCTCAACCCTGGCCCGCCCCGGAAATTTAGCTTTCGATGGGGACGACGACGCGGTCCCGGGCACAGGCCTCGGCACGCTCGAACAGGTCGTCTGGTTCGGCTGTCCGAACTGCTTCGAGCGATGCATTGGTTTCCGGATGCGATGGGGCGACGCGGTTGCAACCGGTGTCGATTGTCGAGTCCTCGAAGGTCCCGATTGTCCGCGCGTGATTGGTTATCTCGGACTTGTCGACGGTGAGGTTCGGTCGGTGCACCGGGAGCGTAGTCGCGGCGTCCGTGACCGCGATGTTCGCGCTCGTCTGGCTGGATTTCTGCCCGATAGCTTCGCCGGTGACGATGCCGACGGCGTCCCGGTCCTGCCCGATAGCGTCGGCGGCCGCGAGCATGAACCGGCGGAGCACGAGCATTCGGAGCGCCCCGAGGTTTTGAGAGATGTCGGTGACGACGTCACCGGCGTCGATTACGGACAGCGACAGGTCGTGTCCAGGTGCATACGAAGCGAGCGTCTCGACAGTCGAAACGGCTCGCGCCCGGTGGTCGGGGCCGCCGTAGTCACCGAGGTCGACGTAAACGGGGATCACGGGTGCGCCGCGTTTCATCACCTGCCAGGCGGCGACGGGCGAGTCGATGCCGCCGCTGACGAGGGCGACGACGGGGCGCTGGGTCCCGAGCGGGAGGCCACCGGGTCCCGCACGTTTCTCACAGAAGACGTAGGCCTCGTCAGTCCGGCACTCGACGAACAGCTCGAAATCGGGGTTGTCGAGGTCGACAGCAGGCTCGCCGCCCAGTCCTTCGATTACCTCCCAGACGGCGGTGCCACCGTCGGACTCGATGTCCGTACTCGAAAAGGGGTGTGCGTCTGCTGGCCCTGCCCGGCGAGCGTTGACAGCGAAAGTGCCGCCGTCGTGCTGTTCTCGTGCGGTCGCGGCCAGTGCCGTTTTGATTGCAGACAACGTCGGATCGACGGTCGTGACCGCCGAGGCGGAGGTGACGCCGAACGTGTCGGCCGCGGCTGCGGTCACGCCCTCCGGGTGGTCAGTGTGGACGAACAGCCGGTTCCGGCGCTGTTCGATGTCTCCTGACAAGCCGCGCGCGTCGAGCATCGCTCGGAGGTTGTCCGCCAGTTGCCCCTCCATCTTCCGGCGGACCTGATCGCTCTTGACGCCGAGTTCGCCGTGGCGGACGAGCACGCTATCGGCGTCCGGTGGATGCATGCCCGCGAGTTGACTACCGGCGAGTAAAGGGGTGTCGCCTCGCCGCCTCAGAACGTCGAGAGGTTGCCGTCGATGACCTGTCGCGTGATATCGGTCACGTCGGCGAGTTCGTCGTCGATTGTGGCCTGGATGTCCGCTTCGACGTCGCCGACTGCGACACCGTCCTCAGTGATAACCGTCGCGTCAGCGACGTGGGGTTCGTCGATCGGTGATCCGATCTGTGAGAGCAGGCGCATCTGGACCTGTCGGATGCCATCGACCTCGCTCGCGACGGACTGTGCGATCTCCGTCGAGAGGAGATTGTATATCTTCCCGATGTGGTTGACGGGGTTCTTCCCGGACGTCGCTTCCATGCTCATCGGGCGGTTGGGCGTGATGAGGCCGTTCGCGCGGTTCCCGCGGCCAACGGAGCCGTCATCGCCCTGCTCGGCGCTGGTGCCGGTCGTCGTGAGATAGATCGACTCGGCGTCGTAGTCGTCAGCCGTGTTGACGTGAACCGTTACGTCCCGGTCGGTGTACTCCTCGGCGAGGTCGGTGACGAACGCTTGAACGTCCGAAACAGCGGCTTTGTACGCGTCGAGGTCCGGAACGTGTTCGTCGACCATCGCAACGGCCACGGTCACGTCGATGTGATCGCCCTCGCGCTTGCCCATTACCTTCACGTCCTGGCCGACGACCGGGTTGGACTCGGCGTACTCGCCGGTCAATGTCTCCTCGGTGTTGAGAACGATCTTCTCAGTCTCTGTCAGGGGAGCATGGCCGACGCCGTAGCTGGTATCGTTCGCCATCGGAATTGCTGCTTCCTCGCCGAACACGGTCTGGAGGTCGCCCGACCCTTCGCCGAACTGGACGTCGACGATGACGTCGGAACCGAGGTCGAGGTGGGGGAACTGCTCGTCGAGGTAGTCGCGTGCGGCCTGGAGGGCAATACTCTCGGCCGGGATGCGCTCGCCGTCGAACTTCTTCGTCGCTCGGCCGACGACCAGAATGTAGATCGGCTCAAGCACTTCGCCGCCGCCGTACGCGGGGGCGGCAGTGCCGGCGACGAGTTGTGTCTCGTCGGTGTTGTAGTGCAAGACTGTGCCGAACCGGTCGATGTACGTCTGTGCCAGCGCACGCGACACTGTCTCCGCGATGCCGTCGCAGATGGAGTCCGGATGGCCGATACCCTTGCGCTCTACGACTTCGATGTCCTGATCTTCGACGGCGAGCCCGCTTGCAGGTTGGACGTGGATGTTCCGCTCGGTCATTGCCTCGACTTCGTCTGGCCGGGTTCTATAACTTACGGGAACAGATAATAGCGGAATGATTACTCGTTCGCATCGCTAAGTAGCATACCGAGATAGGAGGTCCGCTGCTGGTCACTGGGGTCCAGACTGAGGTCCTGAAGCACCTCGTAGGCCCCCTCTCGCACGGGTTCGATGTCGCCGTCGGTCTCCCGTTCGACTTCGACGAACTCGCCGACGTCGTCGACAGCGTCGAGCGTGACGTCGTATTCTCGGACCTCGTACACCCGGCGGTTCTTCCGGACGGTCGCCGCGGGCTCGAAGCCGAGGTGCTGGACGATAGCGTCGATGTCGTCGCCGTCTTCGACGCCTGTTTCGAACTCCTCTCGGCTCTTCGACTCCGCTTCGAGGAGCGGCCCCTTGTAGGTGACTTTCGCGTTCGTCTCCCCCTTTCTGGTCTCGCGACGGACCCGGAACGCCTCGTCCGTCTCGGCGAAATCCCGATGGGGGGCGTCGTAGTACGTGTCCGTCTGTATCACCGTGTCGACCTGCTCGGCCCCGAGTTCGTCGAGTCGCTCCGCGACAGCCTCGATATCCGCTGGCACTTTCACCTCGACTTCGTACATACTGTGGGGCTGGACCGGGTCGCTGAAAAACGCTCCCGTCGACCGCGCCATTTACTGTGTCCGCTCTCTCGGGTAGTAGTATGGCCGGTCGCTACGAACCGATCGATTCCCCGGACGAGACGACCCTCTTTCCGTATCACGACCTGACGCCGCCGACAGTTGCAACGGTCGCGCGCGCCCGGCAACGCATCCGACAACACCTCCCGGAGACGCCCCTAGTCCGCAGCGAAGCCCTCTCCGAAGCCCTCGACGCGGATGTCCTGCTCAAGCGTGAGGACACACTTCCGACCGGCGCGTTCAAAGTCCGCGGCGGGGTGAACCTCGTCGCGTCCCTCGACGAGGAGTTCCACGACGCCGGGCTACTCGCCGCGAGCACGGGGAACCACGGCCAGTCTATCGCCTGGGCAGGCCGCGAGTTCGACGTGCCCGTCACTATCGGCGTCCCCGAAGAAGCCAACGCCGGAAAGGTCGGCGCGCTGGAGCAACTCGGCGCAGAAGTCATCCAGTACGGCGAGGACTACGACGAGGCCCGCGAACACATCGAGGAGCTTGCGACCCAGCGCGAGGCGCGCTACGTCCATTCGGGCAACGAACCGAAGCTTCTCGCCGGCGTCGGCACGGCGGGGCTCGAAATCCTCGACGAACGGCCCGATGTCGACCGCGTGTTCTGTCCCGTCGGCGGCGGCACCGCCGCGGCCGGGTACTGCATCACGCTCGGGGCGATGACCGACGCCGCTGTCGTCGGTGTGCAGGCCGCGGGCGCGCCCGCGGTGTACCGCGCTTGGCAGGAGGAGACGTTGGAGGCCCTCGACAGCGTCGACACCATCGCTGAGGGCGTCGCGACCCGGGTGCCGTTCGCACTCCCGACCGGCATACTCCAGAAGGGGCTCTCGGATTTCCGTCTCGTATCTGAGGACGCCATCGCGGACGCCGTGGCACGCCTGTTCGAGACGGACCGCATCGTCATGGAGGGGGCCTGCGCGACGGCTGTCGCTGCAGCGCTCCAGGCTGGTGACGAAGTACGGGGTGAGACGGTTGTCCTCCCCGTTTCAGGGCGGAACATCGACCGCGAGAAGTTCGACCGACTGTTGGCTGAAAGCGAGTACTAGTCGGCCACTTCCGAAGTTGCTCGACTGCTACTGACCGGGAAACGTTGTCCTTAAGAGTGCCACGACTGACGAACAGGGTATGAGCAACGAGTCTGAGACTGAAGTCGATGAGGAAACCGCAGACGAAGAAGAGCAAGCGGAGGGACTCCAGAAAGGTGATGTCGTCAAGCTCGCCTACACCGCCCGCACCGTCGACGGCGGCCAGCTTGTCGACACGACTGACGAGGAAGTCGCCGAGGACGACGGCATCGACACCGAACAGCAGGAGTTCGGCCCGCGAACCATCGTGCTGGGCGAGAACCACATCTTCCCGGACGTCGAGCAGGACATCTACGGGAAGGAGGTCGGCGACGAGGGCAACGTGACCGTTGCGGCCGCCGACGCTTTCGGCGAGTACGACGAGGAAGAGGTCCGGACGGTCTCGAAGGACAAGATTCCGGAGGACGACCGCTACCCCGGCGCGCACGTCGACATCGAGGGCGAGCACGGCCACATCGAGACCATCATCGGCGGCCGCGCGCGAGTGGACTTCAACCACCCGCTGGCCGGCGAGGACGTCGAGTACGACTACGAAATCCTCGAAGAGGTCACGGACCGCGAGGAGAAGGCCCAGGGCATCATCCAGATGATGCTCGACATGGAGCTCGACGTGTGGTTCGAGACCGACACCGTCGAGGAAGAACAGCTCGTCGAAAGCGAAGACGACGAAGACGAGGACAGCGAGGAGTCGGAAGACACCTCGGACGAGCCCGAGTACGAAACCGTCGAAGTCGAGAAGGAGACGCTCTACATCGAGGCGACGCCGCAGCTGACGATGAACCAGCAGTGGATGATGGGCAAACAGCAGATCGCCCAGCAGCTCACCCAGCTGCTCGACATCGACCGCATCATCGTGCAGGAGGAAATCGGTGGCGGCGGCATGGGCATGCCCGGCATGATGGGTGGCATGGGCGGTGCCGGCGGCGCTGACATCGAAGACGCGCTGGAAGACGCTGACGTGGACGCCGAAGAGATCGTCGAAGAGATCGAGGGCGCCGAAGAGTAACTGCGCCGCGAGCACGCCGAGCGATTCTCGAGTGATAAGCGCCAGCGAGCGCTTTTGCGGTTCCGAGCGGTAGCGACTGCCACTTTCTGACGGCACAGACGGGAGAACGGTTATATCCACGACACGTCATCACTACCCATGCGAGTATCGCTGATGTACCCGCTACTGCTCGCGCTCCCGCCCGGAATCGCCTTCGGTGTCGGCACGGTTGTGCTGACTGGCAGCGCCGGGCTTGGACTGGCAGCCGGCGTCGGCGTCGGTCTCGGACTGTTCCTGTTGATACTCGTGGGTACGGAGTTCGGCTCGACGGACAGAGAACTACAGCCCGGCCGCGAATAGAATCCGTCTCAGGCGATGTCGCGGCTGGTGTCGATGCTGACCTCTTCGACGAGATTGAGTTTGATGATGTCGGTGGGGGCGCGCCCGCCGCGGAACTTCGGAATCGCGAGGCGGTTTTCCACCTCGTCACCGGTCGTCGTGGTGTTGAGCTGGAACACCACGTCCGCGAAGTGCTCGGTCGTATCCCGAAGCGGTGGCACGTCACGGCCATCGAGACAGTGGACGATAGCGAGGCTCCCGGTGTTGACGATGTGGTTCTGCAAGTCGTTCATGAACGCGCGAAAGCGCGAGTGTGGCTCCTGGGCTTCCAGCACATCGAGCGGGTCGACGATGAGGTTCGAGGTCTCCGGCAGCGCCGAGACGAGCTTGCCGGCGTTGTCGAGGGGTGCTTCGCCGGAGATGTGCCGCACCGTCGGGTCCCCGGTGTTGGCCGGCGTCTGCTCGATGCTCGCGATGACCGACTCGGCGGTCCGGTCGAGCGACAGCCACAGCGTTCCGCGCGTGGCGGTGAGTTCATAGAGGAACAGCTCCGCCTGGCTAGCCGGCTGGGCAGAGAGCACGACGATACTCCCCGCAGGGATGCCACCATCGAGCTTTCTGTCGAGGACATCGATGCCCGTTCGCAGCCGGTTGGCCATACCACTGAGAAGTTATTTAGCCACGAGATTAAGTATTCCGCTTGGCGAGAACGTTCGCTATCTCGACGTATTTTGCCGCTGCCCGGTCCGATTCCAGCGGCTTCGACACCGACGGAACGTGAACCGTCTCTGGGCAGGACAGCAGTCGGGATGGGTCTACGGACCCGTCGCTGCCGACGAGGACCGTGAGCACGGGCGGTGCATCGAGCGCACGGGCCATCGCCGCGGTTTTGGCTGTATCGGTGAGGCTCTGGCGGGTTGGTGCGCTCACGAGCACCGTCCTGTCAGCCGCCCGCAGTGGCCGGGCGGCGTCCGGGCCAGCGCCGGCCGGACAGTCGAGTACCACCGGGCGATCACGTTGGGGCAGTGTGCCGATGGCATTGTCGACAGCGGCTTCGGTTGCGTCCTGACAGGGGAGTACGTCGACGTTCTCGACGGCCGTGGCGCGCTTGGCAACCGTGGTCGGCTCAGCCGAGACCGTGATATCAGCGATTCCGGGCGTCGGATCGACGCCAGCGCGGCGGTGGAGGTTCGGCATGTCGCGGTCGGTGTCCACGACTAGCGACCGTCTGGTCGGCGTCCCCAGTGCCTGACCGACTCCGAGGGCGATGGTCGTTTTGCCACAGCCACCCTTGCCGCCAGCGATTGCGAGCATACTGCGGATGGTCCGCCTATCGGTTTTGAACCCTTGTGTTGGAGTCGAGAACATTGACAACCGAACTGGGCCGAAGGGACTGGCTTACGTCGGTTGGCCGTTGCCTACTTTTAATCGGTCGTTATATCCTGCACTCCCCTGGCCGTAGCAAGTCTACGCTTTCGGTGGCGATGGTCCCGACAGTCGACCCGTTCGAGCCTGTCCTGCATGGGTCTTGATAACTGGTGTGTAACAATAACTGGGACACCACTACTGGGGACATGGGTAGTAAGCCGAACACGGCCCTTCAGCGATACAGCATTCGTACCCCGCCCGAGCCACTCGCTATCGGTCGATGTTAGCCCAGCCATAACAATAGCGATACACCCGAACGGCTGGGACATGAATCTACATCACGAGCGCATCGAAGCCTCGCCGCCGGCGAGCACGATGAGCTTCTGTCTCACGACCGACCTCACTGGGAACGGTCGACCGGACGTCATCGTCGGGGCGCTCGGCGACGAGCACGAGGTCCAGTTCCCGCTGGTCGATACGTCAGTCGACTTGCTGTCCGTGTTCGGCATGGGGCCGCTGGCCCGCTGGCTCCAGACGAACGTGTTCTGGTACGAAAACCCCGGCTGGGAGCGCCACGATGTCGCCAGCGCACCCGAACTCTCCGTCGGTGGCTCGCTTGGCGATATAACGGGGAACGGCCGCCCGGACATGGTCGCCGGCCAGAACATTCACCAGCACAAGCTGTGGTGGTTCGAAATACCGGACAACCCGCGAAAGCAGTGGACGCGCCGGCTCATCACCGACGACTTCGAGAAGTATCACGACACCGCCGTGGCGGACGTGGACGGCGACGGACAGAACGAGGTCGTCGGGCTGTCTCAGGAGTCCGAAACGGTATTCTACTATGACATCCCCGATGACCCGACGCGTGAACCGTGGCCGGTGGCGAACCGACACGTTGTCGCCGAGGATATCGACGTCGAGGGCGTCGCTGTCGAGGACGTCGACGGCGATGGCGAGGTCGAAATCGTCGCCGGCCCCAACGTCTTCCATCGGACGGCCGATGGGTGGGACCGGGAGCCCATCGCCGAGGACTGGCAGTGTACCCGCGTCGCTATCGAGGACGTCGACGGCGATGGGGACCTGGAAATAATTCTCGTCGAGGGCGACGAACCGTATCTCGACGACCGCCCGGCCAGGCTGGGCGTGTTCGACCCGCCCGAGTGGGATCTGACGCTGCTGCACGACGACCTCTCGAACCCGCACAGCCTCGACGTAGCGGACTTCGACGGCGACGGCAATCCCGACATCTTCGTCGCGGAAATGGGGCTAGAGGACGGACACGAACCGCGACAGTTCGTGTTCCACAACGACGGGGCGGGGAACTTCGAGCAGAAAGAACTGGGAACCGGTATCCCCACCCACGAAGCGAAGGTCGTCGACCTCGATGGCGACGGTCTCCCCGACATCGTCGGCAAGGCATACACCGAGCCCCGCGTCGACGTCTGGCAGAGCAATCCCTGACTAGTTTCCTGTCCTTCTATTTCGGCCGCTAGGATCTTTCAGACCCCGTTTTCGAAGCCAGTGCCGATGCTCCCGAAGCCGAACCTGACGATGTAAGTGACCGTTCAATTCCCGTGTCGGGGGATTCAAGACCGTCCGGAGCGCGGTATCGAGTGAAATGCGGCACGACCACATCATCAGCGCGAAACAGCTCTCGCGGGGCGACATCGAGACGGTGCTCGACCACGCGGCCGACATCGCGGCTGACCCGGGAGCGTTCGCGGACCGGCACAGCGACACGCTGCTTGGCCTCCTCTTTTTCGAGCCGAGCACCCGGACGAAGATGAGCTTCACAACGGCGATGAAACGCCTCGGCGGCGACATCGTCGACATGGGCTCCGTCGAGTCCTCCAGCGTGAAGAAAGGCGAGTCACTGGCAGATACCGTCCGCGTCGTCGAGGGGTACACCGACGCGCTCGTGCTCCGGCACCCCATGGAGGGCTCCGCGAAGATGGCGAGCGAGTTCGTCGACGTGCCGCTCGTCAACGCCGGCGACGGGGCCGGTCAGCACCCGACACAGACGCTGCTCGACCTCTACACGATCCGTGAGAACGCGGGCTTTGAGGACCTGACTATCGGCATCATGGGCGACCTGAAGTACGGTCGGACGGTCCACTCGTTGGCCCACGCGCTCACGACCGTCGACGCCAGGCAGCACTTCATCAGCCCCGAGTCGCTCCAGCTTCCGCGGTCGGTCCGGTACGACCTCCACGAGGCCGGCGCGGGCATCCGCGAGCACACCGATCTCGACGAGATTCTCCCCGACCTGGACGTGCTCTACGTGACACGTATCCAGGCCGAGCGGTTCCCCGACGAGAGCGAGTACCGCGAAGTCGCCGGCCAGTACCAGATCGACGCCGACACGCTGGACGCGGCCAAGGACGACCTGACCGTGATGCACCCGCTCCCGCGCGTCGACGAGATCGCCCACGACGTCGACGAGACCACCCACGCACAGTACTTCCAACAGGCCCACAACGGCGTCCCCGTACGGATGGCGCTGCTCGACCTGATGCTCGGAGGCGACCAATGAGCGACAACGACCAGCAACTCCGCGTCTCGAAGATCCAGAACGGCACCGTCATCGACCACATCGCGGGCGGCCAGGCGCTGAACGTCCTCGCGATCTTGGGTATCGACGGGACCAGCGGTGACTCCGTCTCCGTCGCGATGAACATGCCTTCCGACCGTCTGGGGCACAAAGATGTCGTCAAAGTCGAGGGCCGCGAACTCTCCCAGGACGAGGTCGATGTGCTCTCGCTCATCGCCCCCGCGGCGACGATCAACATCATCCGTGACTACGATGTCGTCGAGAAGCGCCGCGTCGAGCGGCCGTCGGTCGTCGAGGGCGTCCTCGAATGCCCGAACCACAACTGCATCACGACCGAAGCCGAACCCGTCGACTCGCGCTTCGCCGTCGGCGACGACGGCGTCCGCTGTGAGTACTGCGATACGATCATCCGTGACGACCTGCCGGCACACATCCTCGCGGAGTAAGCCGACCCTGCCGCCGTCTGGCTACTGTAACCAGATGCTCGCAAACGAGTCGAAGTAGTCTTCGCCGGTATCGACCAGTACGTGGTCCGCGCCGAGTGCCGTAACGCGATTGGAAACCGAGTCGATGTGGGCGTCGAGCCGCGACTGGTACGTTTCGGCCAGCGAGCCGCTGAAATACGACCGGCGTTTCTCGTCGCTCTCGGGGTCGGCGAACAGCACGTCACCGACGACGCCGGGGTCCCGTTCCTCCGGGGCGACCACGCGGACGAGCAACACGTCGGCGTCGTTGCGTGCGAGCGCGGCGACGCCCGACTCGAGCTCCTCGGGGTCGGCCAGACAGTCGCTGAACACGACGACGAGCGAGCGCGAGCGAATGCGTTCGGCGTACGCCTCCAGCGCGGATTCGAAATCGGCCGTCCCGTCGGGCGTTATTTCGTTCAATTGGTCGATAAGCGAGAGGAGTTCGCCGCGGTTCGACTGCCCGGTGTCGATGCGGTTCACCCGGTCACGAAACGTGCAGAACCGGAAGTCGTTGTTCTCCTCCGCTGTAAGGTAGGCGAAGCCGAGGCCGAGCTTGGCGGCGCACTCGAACTTGTGACTCGCCGCGTCGCCGTAGTCCATCGACGCGCTCGTGTCGACGAGCAGGTGGACGGTCAGGCTCCGCTCTTCCTCGTACTGCTTGATGAAGTACTCCTCCGTCCGGGCGAACAGCTTCCAGTCGATTCGTCGCGTGTCGTCCCCCGGCGAGTACCGCCGATAGTCGCTGAACGTGAGCCCCTCGCCGACCCGCGGGGACTGCTGGTCGCCCTGCCGAATCGAGGTCGTCTGGCGGTTCAGCGCGGCGGTAAACCGGCCGAGTTCGTCCAGAAAATCCGGTTCGATAGTCACGGCTGCCCCTCCCACGGGTCCGCCCGCCAGATTGCGTGCGTCGGGTGGCTCATCCCAGCAAGTCCGCGATGAGGTCGTCTGCCGTCCGGCCCTCGCGCTCGGCCCGGAAGTCCACGATAATCCGGTGCCGGAGGACGGGCGCGGCCAGCGCCTCGATATCCTCGCCCGTGACGTGCGAGCGGCCGTGGAGGAACGCCCGCGCCTTCGCCGTCTGGACGAGCGCCATGCTCGCCCGTGGGCTGGCCCCGAACTCGATGTCGTCGGCTTCACGCGTCCGGCGCACGAGCTGGACTGCCCGGTCGCGCAGGTCGTCGGCGATGGGCATCTCGCGGACCAGTTGCTGGATCTCCTGAATCTCCGGGCGGGTCAGCGAGCGTTCGACGGGGACCTGTTCTGCCCCGGCGGTGTACATGTCGACGATGGTCCGCTCCTCGTCGTAGTCGGGGTAGTCGACCAGCAGCTTCAGCATGAAGCGGTCGGTCTGGGCCTCCGGGAGCGCGTAGGTCCCCGACTGGTCGATGGGGTTCTGGGTCGCCAGGATAAAAAATGGGCGCGGCAGTTCGTAGGTCTCGCCAGCGGCGGTCACCTGCTTCTCCTGCATCGCCTCCAGCAGGGCGGCCTGTGTCTTCGGCGTCGCCCGGTTGATCTCGTCGGCCAGCACGACGTTGGCGAACACCGGCCCTTTCTCGAAGACGAACTCGCGGCCGCTGTCGGTCTCGCGGATGATCTCGGTCCCCGTGATGTCGGAGGGCATCAGGTCGGGCGTGTTCTGAATCCGGGAGAACTGGAGGTCGGTCACCTCCGCGACGGTCCGGACCATCGTCGTCTTCCCCAGTCCCGGGTTCGATTCGAGCAGGGCGTTGCCGTCGGCCAGGATACAGATGAGCAGTTGCTCCAGTACCTCCTCCTGACCGACGATCCGCGTGCCGATCTGTTCGCGTGCGTTCGCGATCTTCTGCTGTAGTTCGTCGATGTCGTGCTCTGAGCTCATGGGTCGGTGTCCTCGTCGTCCGTGTCTTGCTCTCGAATCCTGAGATTGTACTCGCGGATGAGGTCCGCGTCCTCGACGTCTTCCTGGCCGGCGAACCCGGCCTGCTGGCTGTCGACTGTGCCACTTCCACTTCCCGGCCCCCCGGTGTCCGACGACGACGGGAACGACTGGCTCCGGTCGATTTCCTCGTCGCCGCCCGTCGAATCAATCTCGGCGGTGAGGTTCTCGTCGCCCGCCTGCACGTCCTCGCTGTCGCCGAGTATCGCGTCGCCGTCTTCGAGCCCCTCGTACTCGCTGGGCCGGTCGTTCGGCGAGTCCGTCTCGACCGGGTCGCGGTCGAGTAGGCCGATGTCGACGACGGCCACCTGCACTGTCGCCAAGCTCAGCAGGATAACGACGATAAGCGTGCCGAGCAGCCGCCGGCTATCGACGAGCGCGACGCTCGAACTCCGTCTCAGACTCGCAAGCACGTCTTCGTAGAGCCGGGCCGCCATCCGCGTTTCGGCCCCGTCCTCGACCGCGTCCCGCGCCGTTCGGAGCGCGTCGGTGACGTTCGCGTTCGCCGCCTCGAACTGCTCGACGAGTGGCTGTCGGACCCGGTACAGATACTCGCCGACGAACCAGAGCGCGCCGACGACAATGCCGACGACTGCGCCCGTCGGGAACGATAGCGCAGGTATCGAGCGGCCGACAGCCGCCCCGACCGGGTCCGTCACCGCCGTCGGAACTGACAGCTGTGTCGGGAGTGCAGTCGGCGAGAGGACAGTCAGGAAGATGTTCACCAGGAGAAAGACCAACACCGCGTCGACGATGGCGTAGATGAACGCCGCCTTCTTGCCCTCGCGTCTGACCTCGGCGATGGCGTCGGCCATGCGTTCGCGTGCCTGTGCCCGTCCGTTTTCAGGCGGCTCTTCGTCGCCGTTTTCTCCGGTATCTGTGTCGGGGTCGTCCATTAGTAGTCCTCGCAGGTCGGGTCCGGTGTCTCCATCCTGTTACAGATGGTCTCGATATCGTCTCTCAGCGCTTCGTTCTGATTTTCGAGTTCATTGATTTCGCTTTCGAGGGTGTCGATCCGCGATTCCAGGCTGTCGATATCGTCCTGCAGGTCGGATACCTGCCCCTTCAGTTCGTTGCGTTCGTCCTCTAACTCCTCGTTTTCGGCCTCCAGATCGCCGATTGTCGTTTCGAGGTCATCGACTTCGTCCTCGAGAGTGTCGCGCTCGTCCCGAAGGTCGTCGACTGTCCCCTCCAGTTCATCGACGCGGCCCTCGCTCTGGCGGAGCGACTGCCGGGTCTCTGCCAACTGACTCTGCGTGGCGTTCAACTGCTCCTCTGTCTGGTTCAGGTTGGTCGCGACCTGATCGACATCCTCCGACCGCGTCTCCAGTCGCTCTTGGAGTTCCTCGACACGGGTCTGTGTGGATTCCAGTTTATTTCTGGTGTCGTCCAGGTTCCCCCGAAGTTCGGCGTTTTCCTGTCTGAGCTCCTGATTCTGCGAGCGAAGCTCGCTCGCGGAGTCCTGGTACAGCACCGTCGTTCCGCCGGTGCCGACCATCGAGAGGACGACGAACACCACGAGCCCGAGGTTGATCCGGCGGCCGATTGCGCTCACGGGAGACCACTCTCCAGGGAGGTGCGACCGCGGTACACTTGAACACGCCGGGCGACCACCTCGCCGGTGAACAGCAGGAGCGCGCCGAGCAAGGCGAGCCAGTCCCAGGTGTTCCGAACGGTCCGGACCCGGGTGGACTTCTGGCGCGCCTCTCTGGCTATCTGTTCGCCCTGGGCCGGGCTGAAGGTCTGCCCGCCCGTCGTTTCGACGAGCGCATCGAGGCTGTCACTCGGACCGAAGGCTCCGTACTCAACGGGGTAGTTCGCCGCGTACTCGGTGTCGAGTGCGGTCTGATACCCCGCCTCCCGAGGCGTGAACTCGCCGCGATACCGGCCGTCGCCGATCTGGCGGAAGGAGATGTTCGCCGCGTCCGGGCGGCTATCGCCCTGGTAGGTCAGCGTCGTTGGACGCCCCACACGAGCATCGCTGACCGCTGTGACGCCGGTCTGCGTGCGCATGGGGTCACCCACCGCGTAGTTGACCGACTTCGTGACGACCAGCGAGTCCGGCCGGTCGAGCAGGCCGCCCATCGTGTTGTCCGAGTCGTAGGCGGTGATCGAGACGACGCGGCCCAGCCCGAACCGCCAGGAGGCGATGGCCGGCTTCCCGTCCGCGGTGGCGACCTGGTAGTCGGCCCCGGGCTTGACCTGGACGTTGTTCGCCTGGCCGGGGTTCGCAGTCAGCTCGACGCCGGCGGTGATGAACGTGTCCTCCGTGACGATTGTGAGGTTCTCCCCCTGGTAGCGCCGCGAGGAGCCGCCAAAGAGGAGCCGCAGCCGCTCGGTCTCGTCGGCGGCGAAGTACGACCCGCCCGACTCGCTTGCGATCTGGCGCATCGTCGCGACGCCGACTCGCTTGCCGACACCGACCGAGACGACGCGGGTCCCTTCGCGGCCCAGTTGGTTGGCAACGGCCGCCGGCGGGCCGAGCCGGTCCTGGCCGTCACTGAGGAGGATGATCGTCCCTTCGCGGTCGCCAAGCAGTTCGTCGGCCCCCTGAAGCCCGACGGCGATATCCGTCGCGCCACCGCTTTCCAGCCGTCGTATCTTGTCGGCAGTCTCCGCCCGGTTCTGCCCGAGCGCTTGCATCTCCGAGACGCGATATGCGTTGTGGTTGAACGCGACGACGCCGACCTGGTTCTCGTCGCCGAGCTGGTCGAGCACGTCCAGGGCGACGGCTTTCTGTATCGAGAGGCCGCCCTCGGCGCTACCGGACACGTCGACGAGGATGACGATGTTCGACTCGCCTCCCGTCGCGTTCCCTACTCGGACAGGGAGCATCGAGGCCACTGATGACGTTTCGTAGCCGCCGTTCTCGTAGGCGTTGTCACCGCCCGCGACGACGAGCCCGCCGCCGTTGATGACGAAGTCCTGCAGCGCGGTGGCGTTCCCGATATTGCCCGACGGTGTGTCTTGCATGACGACGGCGGCGTAGTCGTCGAGGTCCGCCGGGACCGACGAGGCCGTCGAAACGTTGTACAGCGAGTCGAGGTAGTTCCGCAGGGGATACTCGCCCTGTGAGACGTACAGCACGTCGGGCTGTTCGACGACGCGGACGCTCTTGTAGAACACGTCGTTTCGCGCGTACTCGTCGTCGCCGGACAGCGTCGCAGTCACGCGGTGTGACCCGATTTCCTCGAACGTGTGGTCGACGGTGAGCGTGCCGTCCGGCCGGAGTTCTCCTTCAGTCACGCTCTCACCGTCGATAGTCACTTCGACGGGCACGGGCTCGAGGACGCTCACGCCCTGCATCGAGACGGTATACTGTGACTGGACGCCGCGGCTCACCGTCGACGGCCCCGCTATCGCCACGGCTCGCTCAGTGCGTGGCGACTGCGGGGTGACGCTGTGGACGGTCGCGTTGAGCCCGGCTGCGTCCTCGGCGGCTGTTGCCAGGCTCCGGCCCTCCGTGACGCGGCCGTCGGAGACGACGACGACCGTCCCGTTTGCTTGGAGATTTGCCGCCACGCCGTCGCCGATCCGCGAGTTCGACCCGCTGCCGATGGTCGCCCGTGTCACCGGGACGCCCTCGCTCTCGATATCCTGTACCAGCTCGTCGGTCGTGTTCGGATAGATACCCATGCTCGCGGATTCGTCTGTCAGCAGTGTCACGCCCGGTTCACCCGGCGTCTCGCGGGTCTGAACGGTGTACGGTTCCATCGCACCGAGGACGAGCAGGCAGACGATGAGCACGCGGCTGGCAAGCAGGAGCCGGCGGCTCCGGTTCGAGGCCGACCGCGGCCCACCGTCGCCACGCCGGACGAGATACGCGAGGAGGCCGACAGCGACCGGTAGGACGAGCAGCGGCCACAGGTGCTCGACACCGACGGTGAGTCCCTCCCTGAGGGTGTAGGACACCGCCATCAGAGGTCACCCCGTCGGCGCAGATAGCCGACCTCGGCCAGCGCAAGTATCAGCCCGCCCAGCGCGAAGTACTCGGTCAGCGGCTGTGGCACCGACCGCTGTTCGGTCCGGGTGAGGTTCCCGGCCGTCCCGGAGCGCTGGTCGAGCGCTCCGACGTTGGTGTTTGACTCGCCCTCGTCCAGCAGCGACGCGCTCACTTGCCGGCTCTCGCTTCGGTAGAGCCCGGCTCGCTGGAGCGGGACCGAGTTCCCGGAGACGGGGCCGGCCGGCCCCTCGACGGTGGTGTTACCGAACCGGACGGTCTCACCGGTCTCGTGGTTCAGCGCCGGGAGTTGTTCCCTGTCCGCCAGATAATACACCGCCCGCTTCCAGAACACGGGGTACTGGTAGTTGAACTTGAAGCTGGACCGGTCCTCGATGTAGCCGTAGTACATCACGCGGCCGCCGTTCCGATCCTCGGTCGCGATGAGCGGCGTCCCGTCCCCCAGTTGCACCTGGGCCGACCCGGAGCGCAGCGACCCGGAGATGTACTCGTCCGGTGGCTGGAAGTCGATGCCGCGGGTGAGCTGTGTCTGTGCCGTCTGGCCCACTGTCGCGCCCGCCCGGGTCTCGCCGGGCTCGATGAGGAGGAGGTCCCGGTACCGCTGTGGGAGGTCGTCCTGTGCCAGTACCGCCACGCCGCCACCGTCTTCGACCAGTTCGCGCCCGCTTTCGACGTTGCCGGGCAACAGTGAACTCTGGTCGACGTTGCTGTACAGGATGACGTCGTAGTTCTTCTGAATGGTCGTCGGCGGCTGGCTGACCGTCACGTTCACCCGGTCGACGACCGACAGCGCGGTGGTCAGGTACCGGTTCCGGTCGTTTGTCAGCACCAGTACGTCGACAGCCGCGTCCGCCGGTGCGGCGACGTAGACGCTGTCGTCAGTCGCGAAACTGTCGCCCGGGCTGAGCCGGGCCTCGCTCCCGCCGGCCGGGACCGGCATCGTCACCGAGCCAACGTCGTCGGGTCCGAGCTGCAGTTCTCGCTGGGTGTTGCCGAGCCGAACGGTCCGGGTGACGGTCGAGTCGCCGTAGTTTTTCACCGACAGCGTCACCGCCGAGCCGGAGAACCGGCGGTTGATGAAGCCGACGTTTGCGTCGCCGCCGCCGTCGAACTGCTGGAGGTCGACGGAGAGGCCGCGCCCGCGCGCTGAGGTGACTGCAGTGGTCCACTCCTCGCCCGCGAAGTCGCTCAGGACGACGATTCTGGCGTTCTCACCGGCGAGCGAGGCCGCCTGCGAGATAGCGCCGCTGAGCGCTCCCGGCGCGTCCGTCGGGCTGAGCCCGTCCAGCGTCCCCTGCGCCGCCGTCGGCGTACCACGCTGGAGCACGACCTCGCCGCCGTTGGTCGTCGTGACGACGGAGGTCGTTCCTGTTACTTCTTCTTGGGCGGCCGCGACGGCCCGCTGGAAGCGTGTCTGACCGTCGGCGTCGGTCTGCATGGACGCGCTGGTGTCCACGACGATGACCGTCTCCTCGACCGTCGCCCGCTCGGAGACGGTGACGTACGGCGTCGCCAGTCCGACCGCGAGCACCAGCACGACCAGTACCTGCAACAGCAGGAGGAGGCTCCGCGAGATCCGTTCGAGAAACGGCGTCGCTGACTGCTGGCGTTCTCCGGCGACGAGAAACTGGTACGTCGGCAGCGTGAGTTCCTGCGGGTCCGGTCGGATGAGATACAGCACCACTATCGGCACCGCCAGGAGGAGAGCCGCCAGTCCCAGGGGGGCAAGCAAAACGTCCGAGAGGACCATTGTCTGTGTATCAGGCGGAGGCGGCATTTATCTTGTGAATATAGTGACACCACCGTTCGGGCACCTGACGGCGGTGTCTCTCGGCCGACTCATCGCCGGCTATGGCCCAGCACAGCAGTACAGGCGGTTATTTTCGATCCTCCGATAGCAGACGAACGCTGTCACCGACGCAATGAGTGACGCCGCCGCGGCTTCGGGAGGCTCCATTCTCCACATAGAAGAACAGGTAGAATACGCCCGCAGTCTGCGGATTTCGGCGGCGATGACAAAACCCATTTAACCGCAGATAGTCGAGTGACAATCAGAATGGGACAATCCGAGAGCGGGCCTACAGGGGCGACATCGGGGACCGCGAAAGAACGAACCCTCAAGGTTCTGTTCGAAATTGAACTGCCCGATGACTGTTCGTGCCCCCTTTCGGATCCGGATGCAGACATCGAGAACGCTCAGAACCAGATCGACGACGGCGTCTGTCACGCCGAGGTGACTGTCACCGACGAGGCCGGTACCGAGCGGGTTCTCCACTCGACAAATCAGGTCGGGGACGCCTGTCTCTGTCTCGCCTTTAGCGAGGTCGGGTGTGTTCCACGAACCCAGCGCGTAGACGGTGACTCGCTTTTCATCGAGACGTACGTCTCAGACCGAAGCGTCATCAGCGAGCTAGTCGACCAGTTGGAATCGGCCGCGAAACGAGTGCGTCTGCGACGGCTGACATCCCGACAGGACGACGCGACCGAGTCGGAGCCCACTACAGTCGACCTCGCCTGTCTCACGACAAAACAGCGGGAAGCAGCGATACTCGCAGTGGACGAAGGGTACTATCAGACGCCCCGACAGACGACCCTCGACGAACTCGCGGCCACGCTCGACATCTCGAAATCCGCACTCTCTCAACGCCTGAACGCCGTCGAATCGAAACTCGCGACGGCCGCCTTCGACCCGTAGACTCGCCTTTTCGGGCTGGACGCACTGGCAGAGACTCCCGGTGACACTCCCGCCCGTATTTAAACCCCTTCACAATACAGCGCTCTCCCTACCGAGTTTCGAGGGTAATCGGTAACTAGAGCCATGAATGACCCACAGCAGCCGCGGTTGACGCCGATTGATGAGTGGGAAGACGAAGCAGCAGCGATGCTTGACGGCGTCGAGTACGACACTGATCTGGGGCTACGGATGGCTCGGGATGCGATTCGTGTCTCGAACGGAGAACTGAGCGACGCCGAATTCCACGAGAAGTATCACGAGGAGCTACTGGCAGAGTTCGGTGAAGACGAGCGGCCGACCAAACCTGAGGGATTCGACGATGACTGACGACGACGGCGTTTACCGACGTGACGTACTGAAAGCCAGCGGAGCGGCTGCTGCCCTCGGTCTTGGCGGGGGCGAGTTCTTCCAGACGCTGGTCGAAAGCGGAGACGGAACCGGGCCGTCCAACCGTGACTCCGGTATCGAGAGCTACGTCGGGCAAAACGAGGTCATCCAGACCGTCTGCTCGCCGAACTGTCGCGGGAAGTGCCCCATCGACGTCCACGTCCGCGACGGCCAGGTGAAGAAGGTCGAGCCACATCCGCCGGAAGACGAGCAGTACAAGCGGGCCTGTGTGCTCGGCCTCTCACACACCCAGCGTGTGTACGACCCGACGAGACTGAAGTACCCGATGAAGCGCACAGACTGGTCGCCCGACGAGCCAAACCCCGACGGACGCGGCCCGGATGCCGAGTTCGAGCGCGTCTCCTGGGACGAGGCACTCGACCTCGTCGCCGACAAGATGCAGTCGTTGAAAGCAGACTTCGGCCCAGAAAGTGTTCTCTTCCATGTGGGATTCGGGAATTACGGACAGTCCGGAACGGCGTTCAGCCGCCTGGCCTCTCTGTTCGGCTCGACCCAGCCTGCGTCCACAATTGACACGAACGTCGGCCGCGGCTTCAACCGTGTCACCGGGACCGGCTTCTACCTGCCCTCGACGAACGAAGCCGAAGACTGGGAGAACGCGAACACCATCATTGTCTGGGGGTCGGACCTCTTCTCCAGCCAGTTCCAGATGGACGCCTCGGAGGTGCTCGATGCCGTCGAGAACGGGGCGAAGCTCGTCGTGGTCGACCCAGTGTACACGACGACGGCATCGAAAGCCGACCTGTGGCTCCCGGTCAAACCCGGGAAAGACGTGCATCTCGCGCTTGCGATGATGCACACCGTCTTCGAGGACGGGACGTACGACGAACAGTTCCTTCGGCAGCGGACGACCGGTCCTGCGCTAGTCCGGAAAGATACCGGCGACCTGCTCAAGTCGAGCACTGTCTTCGACGACGGCAGTGATGATCAGGTCGTCGCTGTCGAACAGGGAAGTAACACGGCAGTCGAACTCGAACCCGAGACCGACGGCCCGTATGCGCTGTTCGGGGAGTTCACTGTCGACGGCATCGAGTGTGAGACGGCACTGACCAGACTTCGAGACCACGTAGCTGACTACGCGCCGTCGGAAGTCGCCGAGCAGACCGGTGTCGACGCGGAGAACATCCGCACTGCAGTCCGGTGGCTGGCGACTCGTGGCCCCGGTGGCATCGCCCCGAGCTACGCGCTCGGGCGGTACAAACACGGGCACATCTTCGGCCAGACCTATGCGATGCTGATGGGGCTGACCGGTGACTACGGCCGGCACGGAAACATCCACGCGCACCACTCCGGCGGTGCAACGCTCAGTACCGGCGGCTGGAGTACGCCCGAAGATGCTGATCCCGGACCATCGGTGCGCTTCTCCGACTACCCGGACGCGATGATCGACGGTGACCCGCACAAGGTCAGGGCCGTTTACTCAATCGAGTCGAACATGATGGGCAACCAGTTCCCGGACCGACAGCGGTTCAGAGAGGCTATCAAGAGCCTCGAGATGTTCGTCGTCGCGGACATGCATCACACGGATACGGTCCAGCATGCAGACATAATCTTCCCGGTCCCACACTGGTTCGAACAGGAGGACATCGTTTCCAGCTGGGGGTCCCATCCACACATCAGCTATCGACACAAGGTACAGGAGCCGATGTGGGAGGCTAGAGATGACTACTACGCGATCCGCGGGCTCGCGGAGCGACTTGGATTTGGTGATTACTTCCCGGAGACAAAACGCGAACTGCTCCGGGAACTCGCCAGCCGGGACGACGCCATCGACTTCGAGACGCTGTCCGAGCAGGGCACACAGAAGAAGCAGAACATTCCTATCGTCAAGTTCACCGATGCGTTCCCCACCGACACGGGGCGAATCAAGATGTACGACGACGACGCCCCGAGCGAGGAGGGCGTGACGTTCGACCTCCCGCGGCCACTCGAAGACCGGACAGCCGACGACTACGAGAAGGCCGACGAGTACCCGCTGATGTTCATGCAGAAGCACAGTCGGTTCCGCATCCACTCGCAGTACGAGATGCTGAACTGGGTGCGTGAGGTCAACCCCGAACCACAGCTGGACATCCATCCGTCGGATGCGAAGGCTCGCGGCATCGAGGACGGCGAGTACGTCCGGGTGCACAACGACCGCGGCGAGATGATCGTGAAGGCGAAGTACAACGAGGCGTTCCAGCCGGGGCTGGTAAACACTGACCAGGGATGGTGGTCACGCGACTACGTCGCGGGCCACCACAACGACCTCACGCACAACGAGGTCAGCGAGGTCGGCCAGACGATGGCGTTCTACGACGTCCGTGTCGAAGTCGAACCGGCCCCCGATGACGTCGATACGGACAAGTACGAAGCCGATAACCCGCGCGGGGCCGGTGCCGACGCACCGCGCGCAGGAGGTGACTAACAATGACGAACTACGGCCTAGTAATCGACCAGGAGCGGTGTATCGGCTGTCAGGCATGCGCAGTGTCGTGTAAACAGGAGAACAACGTCCCGATGGGGCAGTTCTGGAACCGCGTCCTGACGGAGGGCGGCGACAAGATTGACACCCCGTCCGGTGGCTATCCCGAAGACGGCGGCAGTGGCTCGCTGGACATGGAGTACCAGCCGACGGCGTGCCAACACTGCGAAAACGCGCCCTGTGTGAAGGTCTGTCCGGTCAACGCGACGTACACCCGGGACGACGGGATCGTCGAGATCGACTACGACAAGTGCATCGGCTGTCGCTACTGCATGGCGGCCTGCCCGTACAACGCACGGGTGTTCAACTGGGACGAACCCGAGCAGATGCCCGAGGAGGGGACGGGCGACGTTGCCGCCCGTCCACAGGGCGTCGTCGAGAAGTGTACGTTCTGTAGCCACCGCGTCGACGAGGGACTCGACCCGGCCTGTGTCGTCAACTGTCCGGCCGACGCACGCATCTTCGGCGACCTCGACGACGAGGGGAGTACCGTCTCGAAGTACATCAACGAGTACGAGACGGACCAGCTCCTCGAAGACCGCGGGACGAACCCGAAGACGCACTATCTCAGCGGCGAGATGAGTCCCGGCCGGCCGCAAACGTCGGATAAAATGGAGAGCGAACTCGACGATGTTTCTCCGTGGTCCGATGGAGCCGAGGACGTGCCGTCTGACGCCGACGGAAGCGACAGTAGCGACTCGGGTGGGAGCCCCCACTCCATCGAGGGTGATGCCGCTCCACACGTCCCGGCAGTGGGGTCCGGAGGTGATGACTGATGGCCGCTGACTCGTCACGGATCGCAATCCCGGCCTTCGGGACGAAAGGACGGCTGTGGCTCGGTCTGCTCGCAGCCCTCATGGTCGCTGGACTGGCAGCCTGGGGCTACCAACTCACCACGGGGCTGGTCGCCACGGGGATGCGCAACGTCTTCTCGTGGGGACTGTACATCATGATGTTCGTCCTGTTCGTCGGGCTGTCTGCCGGGGGACTCATCATCTCCAGTGCTCCGAAGTTCTTCCATTCACACCGCTACGAGGGATTCGCACGGCTCGGCGTGCTGGTCAGCCTCGCCTGTATCACCGTCGCAGGCCTGCTCATCCTCCCAGACATCGGGCGGCCCGAGCGACTCTACCAGTTTTTCACCTCGCCGGACTTCCGCTCGCCGATGGTGTGGGACTTCGGTATCGTCATCCTCTATGGCGTGCTAAACCTCTGGTATCTGTGGCTGCTGACCCGCCGCGACCTGGCCGCTCGCGGGTCGCGACTCGCACTGGGTGTTGCTGATACCGACGCTGGACGCGAGCGTGACCGCACGCTCATGTTCTGGACGGCAGCACTCGCTCTCCCGACCGCGGTCGCACTCCACTCGGTGACCGGGTGGATTTTCGCGACGCAGATCGGTCGGGGCGACTGGTTCAGCCCCCTCGTCGCACCGGTGTTCATCGCCAAGGCGCTCGTCTCCGGGCTCGGGCTGTTGCTGGTCGTGTCGGTACTCGCAGACCGACTCACGAACTACGAGGTCGACCGCGAGGAACTCACGAGTCTCGGGAAGATACTCGGCATCTTCCTCGCGCTTCACGTAGTGTACTTGCTCGCGGCCGAGCGACTGCCCCACGCCTGGGCGAACCACTTCGAGTTCTGGGCCATCACCAGTAGCTTCCTCATCGGCGAGTCCGTCTACTTCTGGCTCTGGACAGTCGTCGGCGGGGCGGTCCCGCTTGTCATGCTGATGATTCCATCGCTCCGGAAGCGCGTGTCGGTCATCTTCACCGCGAGCCTCCTCGCGGTATTCGGCACGATGTTCGAAGGGATCCGGCTGGTGTTCACGGGGTACGAAGTCGCTAACATCGCCCTCCCACCGGGTATCTCGACCGGTGGTGAGTATGCCGGCATCACGACGGACATCTGGGCGACTGCGGGGGCCTACACCCCGACGCTGGTCGAAGTGGCTGTCACCCTCGGTATCGTCGCCTTCGGCGCACTCATCGTCACGCTCGGCCTGAAATACGTGCCGATTCAGCGAGTCGAGAGACCCGAATCGTACGCGACTGACGGCGGTCGACAGGAGCGACAATGACCAGACAGACTGACGCTCCCGCCAAGCGTGAGCGGGCATCCGAGCGCGGCACAGACAGCGACGGATTCCGCTCGGATGTCGCGGCGACCTACGCCGTCCTCGCCGAATGCTGGCGGGAACCGACCGAACAGCTGGTCGAAGCCGTCGAGACCGGAGAGCTGGTCCCGGTGGTCGGCGACGTCGGCTCGGTTGACCTTCGCCGTCTCAACGCCGAGTACACCCGGCTGTTCATCGGGCCGGACGGGCCACCGTGTCCACCCTACGAGAGCGTCTATCGCGACGGGGACGACCCGGACGAACTCGGCCCGGTCAAGGGGCCAGCCACGATGGCTGTCGTACGCTGGTACCGGGAGTTCGGCGTCCAGCCCGCGGCCGACCATCCGGACCTCCCGGACCACATTGCGACCGAACTGGAGTTCGCCGCCTATCTGGCAGAAGCGGGCTTCGACGAACGGCTTGCCCAGTTCCGTACGGAGCACCTCGATGCGTGGGCTGACGAGTTCCTCGGGCACGTCGAGGCAGAGACACGCGAAGCGTTCTACGCGTCACTGGCGGCGACGACCCGGGAGGTGCTCGGTCAGTAGGGGATCTGCGGGGCACTGATCGGGTTCGTCGCGGCGGCCGACTTCCCCTCACCCATTTTCGCGGTCAATACGCGTTCAGAGTCGTGTGCGCCGTCAGCGACCAGTATCGCGACGAGTACGAGAGACAGCTCTCACAGGCGGTCCCACAGTCGGTCACAGCGACGAAGCCCAGCGGATGCAGGGGAGCGGGGCATGACAGACGGGAACCCGGAGCTGCGGCGTGGTTCTACTGTGTGTCGCGTCGTTCCCACGCCTGGACCGTCGGGAGCGACCACCCGCGACCGATGCCCAGCCCTCGGGCCAACAGCACCGCGAGCGCGCACCCGGCCGATGCCGCACCGGCCGCCGCGCCCAGCTGTGCCAGCGCCCAGAAGGCGAGGCCGCCGATGACGGCACAGGACGCGTAGAAGTCCTCGCGGAGGATGAACGGCGTCCGGCCCAGCAGCAGGTCCGATATCGCCCCGCCGCCGGCCGCGTTGACCGTCGCCAGCGCGACGACGGCAAACACCGGAAGGCCGGCCTGATGGCCCAGCAGCGCTCCGGTGGTCGTGAACGCCGCCAGCCCGATGGCGTCGGCCGTCAGGACGACCGGATGCTGGTGGCCGTCGTCGAGGAAATGCACGAACAGAACAGCGGCGGTGACACCAAGGAGTGATAGGGCGACCTCGCCGGGCGACTGCAGGGAGTTCGGAACGCGGTTCAACAGCAGGTCCCGCGTCGTCCCGCCACCCAGTGCCGTCATCACGCCGACGACCGTGACGCCGAACACGTCGTAGCGCTCCTCGACAGCCTTCGCCGCGCCGACGAACGCGAACCCGACCAGCCCGATAGCGTTCATCACCGCAAACGGGTCGGTCACGCTCCCCCTCCGGCCCGCTGGGACACGGCGCATGAGCGACCCCGAGCGAGTCGACCCGCTGTCACGAGTTTCGCGGTCATTATGCTACTACTACGGGTGCGGACAATTAGGCCTTTAGTCCTGCCCGCGAGGTATGTCCCTGGCTGTCACTGTCGACTGCCAGCGACCGTACTCACGGCTTGACCGTCTCCAGTACCCAGTCGGACGGTGTCGCTCGGCGGACCTCGAACGGGTCGAAGGCTTCTCGCGGGGCCTCCGCGAGTCGGCCCAGGAACTGCCCGACTGGCGTCGGGTCGCGGTCGCTGACGAGGACGAACGACTCGTCGCTGTCCAGTGCGGTGAACTGCTCTCGAACCAGATCCTTGCGTTCCTGTGGCGGCAGGCCCCGGATATCGGCGGTCGGGTCGACGCCCACCTCGCCGGCGGTGTCGAGGGCGTCGGACACGGCGTCGCCCAAATCGCTGACCGCGCTGGGCACGTCGCCGGGTGCTGGCGTCCCCTGCAGGTCGTGCGAGAACGGGAGGTCGGCCAGCACCTCGGCATCGAGGTCCGAAAGCGCGTCGCCCGTGAACAGATCGTTCGGTTCGCCACAGCAGTCACAGACGTACTCTGCCATGTTGACGACGGTTCCCAGGACCGGCACGTCGTTGTCGCGGAACAGTTCGACCGTCCGGCTGGTGTCGCTGACGCTGGCGTGAAACGGCGTCGTCACGACGACCACGCCGTCGACGGGGACCTCCTGCAGCGTCGTCAGCACCACGTCACCGGTTCCGGGGGGCAGGTCAAGCACCAGTATCTCGTCGTTGCGCCATGCGGTGTTCTCGAAGAGGTCCTCAAGCGCGTCGTGGGCCATCGCCCCGCGCCAGGCCAGCGGCGCGCCGCTTTCCATCAGGCCGACGCTCATCACGTCCATGTCGCCCGCCCGGACCGGGAGCGGGTCGCCCTCCTCGCTGGAGTGGACCGGGCCGCTCACCTCCAGCAGTTCGGGGACGTTCGGCCCGTGGATGTCGGCGTCGAACAGCGCCACGTCGTTGTCGGCGGCCAGCGCACAGGCCAGGTGCGTGGCGACCGTGGACTTGCCGACGCCGCCTTTCGCACTGGCGACGGCCACGACGTGGTCGAAGGACTCGACACCGGCCTGCCCCTCGCTCGATGGCGTCGTCCGTTCGACGTGGACGCTGTCGACGCCGTCCACGTCGTCGACCGCGTGGAGCATCGCCTGGACGACCTGCGTACTTGTCTGGCCGTCCAGCGCGGTCAGGTCGGCTTCGATGGTCACCTCGCCGTCGGCCGCGTCGATGTTCTCGACGAAGCCCGCGTCGAACACGGAGAGGTCGGCGTTCGGGTCGCGCACGTCTTGCAGTGCGGCTTCGATGCGGTCGGTCAGTGTGGTGGGCGTTCCGTCAGTCATCATCAGAGGTCGGGCATCCGATTGAGTCTGTCTTCACCGGGCAGCAGTCGGGCGTCGTTCTCCAGCGCACCACCGAACTGTCGGCGGAACCGTCCGGGGTCCACGTCGAGCGCCCGCTCGGCGGTCTGGCGGACCACGGTGGCCGGGTCGTCGGTGAGTTCCTGCAGTCGCTCGCGGGCGCGGTCCTCGTCGACGCCGCCGAGCATGTGGGCGGCCCACTCGCGGACCCGCTCGCTGTCGTCGCGGCTCTGCTCCAGCAGCAAGTCGGCCATTTCCTCCCCACGGAGTTTGAATAGCGAGATGGCCGCGTTGCGCCGGACCGCGTGGTGGTCGTCGTCGATTGCGGCCGCGATATCGTCCTCGTGGGCCTCGCGGTCGACGTTGTCGAGCGTGACGACGGCTTCCGCCCGGACCCACGGGTCGGAGTCGGAAAGCAGTTCCACCGCCACCGCAGCGGCCCGCTCGCCGCCGTGGGCCGTCAGCGCCTCGACGGCGAACTGGCGTACGTCGCTGTCGTCGTCGGTCGTTGCGGCGCGGGCCAGTGCCGCCACGATTTCGTCAGTGGACGCGCGGTCTTTGAGTTCGAGGGCGGCGCGCCGGCGGTCGGTCTTCGCGCCATGTTCGATGTCGGACAGCAGCGACGCCACCGCGTCGTCCTCGACGGGTTCGGTGTCGCTGGCGGCCAACTCTTCGGGTGTCGCCTCGCCGATGGTCACGTCCTCGCGGGATACTTCGATGTCTTCGAGCGCTTCGATGTCGGTGTGCAGGCCCGGACTGCGCTCGGGGTCGAGTTGGGGGTCCGGGTCCTCTTCGAGGTGCTTCTCGAACTCGTCGTCGTCGTGACAGCCCGTCATCGCTGGCCCTCCTGTGCGGTGAGGACGGCGATGCCGAGCGCGAACGGGAGCGCACGCGGGAGCGACGCCGGGACGCCCGCGAACGCGACCAGCGCGACGCCGGCGAGCAGCGACCATCGCCGCGTTCGGCTAGCCGCGCTGGCCGCCGTCACCGCACCGGCAGCGGCCAGTGCAACGACCGGCAGGCTCGTGCCGACGACGCCGGTTCCTGTGAGCGTGACCGCGCCGGTGACGAACGGGACGGCGCGACCGATACCGAAGACGACGGCGAAGGCGGCGAGTCCGCCGATCACCGCGCCCCAGTCCGCCGTCGACAGCGAGCGCCAGTCCGCCGCGGCGAATGCCGGCGTCGACGCGATCCCGAGCAGCGCCACAGTCGAGGCAACCGGACGGTGGTCCGTCCAGCCGCCGACGCCGCTGGCCAGCCCGATGCTCAGCGCCGCGACGAGCAGGGCGACTGCGGCGGCCGAAACGAGGTCCAGCCGCCGGCCTGCGACGGCGGCGACGGTCGCCGTCCCGAGGACGATTGCGGCGGCCGCCGGCAGTGCCGCCGCGCTACTGACCAGCGATAGCAGGCCGAACACGCCGACGAACAGCAGCCCGATGCCGGTGAGCGGGTCGGCGTCGGTGACGGCGACGGCGATAGCCGCGGCGGCGACGACGGCCGTGGACACGCCTGTCGCCAGGCCGGGCGAGACCGGAACGCCAGCGTATCCGGGCGCGTTGACGAACAGGACGGCGAGGTATCGAGCAGCGACCGCGACGGCCGCAGCGCCGACTGCCAGGTTCGCCAGCGAGTGGCTCCCGCCGTGCAGCAGCGGTCTGACTCGTTGTTGTAGCGCCGCCGTCATCGCTGGTCCTCCAGCCGTTCCGCGAGGTCGTTGCGGTCAGCGCGGACGAACGCCTCGAGCAGTTCGCCGAAGCCGCCGTAGATGTCGGTCCCGGGCTCGTCGGCCAGTCGGTCCGCGACGCCGGCCGCCGCGTGGCCGAGGTGGCGGTCATGGAAGTCCAGCCGAGCGATTGCGGCGTCCTCGCCGACGGCGGCTTCACGGCGGGCCAGATAGCCCGCGAACTCCAGCTCGTAGGTCAGCGCGTCGTGGTTGTCCCGCTCGTCCTGGTCGATTTCGAGGCCGTAGTGGCTGTAGGCCCGCGAGAGGTCGAGGTTCACGTCGTTCCAGGAGTGGTCCGGCCGGTATTTGGACTCGTACAGCGGGACCGGCGGCCCCTCCGCCTCCAGCGAGCCGTCGGTCCGGTCCGTGTACTCGCTGTAACCGAGTTCGAAGATGTCATTGTAGCGGGCCGCGAGCGTCTCGTAGTCGTCGTCGGTGGTGAGCGACGGGACGGACACGGCAAGGCCCGTCCGGTCGAGACACGCTCGCAAATCGGCTGCTAGCGTCCCGTCGGCCGCCGCGCTGTGGAACGACTCCTCGGGGTACTCGAACGCCTTGGCGAGCGTGGCGTACACCGCACCCCGGGCGGCGGCGTCCTCGTCGAGGTCGTCCATGGGGTCGGTTGGCGTGGTCGCCATCACTCGGCCCCCCGCGTGCGGTAGATGCCGAAGCTGGTGACGCCGACGACGGCGACGATGGCGATGCCGGCGACGGTCCACAGCAGCGTCTCGTAGGGCGGGCCCTGCGGGCCGCCGCTGAACGGGTAGTAGTGCCACTCGCTGACCGCTTTCTGGCCGGACCGCTCGCCGTTAGAGCCGTTCCAGACGGCGAAGGCCACGTCGAGATCACCGTCAGTCCGCAGGTCGGTCCGGTTCTCGCTCGGCGCGTCAAGCTGGCGCGAGTAGACCACCGTCCAAGTGGCGTTGCCGCCAGTGCCGCTGTGACTCGCGTTCGCCTGCACGGTTGGGTTCTCGAACGCTGTCGTCGAGCCAGCGCCGCCGGCCAGCAGTTCCTGGGTTCCGGTCGCTCCGCTCCAGTACCAGACGTTGACCCGGTTGTCCGGGCCGCCCATCGCTATCGGCGGCCGGGAGCTCGTGTTCGTCGGGAACTGGACCGCGACCGCGTCGGCGAACTCACGCGTGGCGCTAGCGTTCATGTCCTGTGTCGCGTCGTGCCACTCCAGCCGGACGTACAGTCGCTCATCAGTGCGAGCCGCCTGCACGTCGACTGTCTCGACGGACGTGTCGTCGGCGTTCGGGACGCTACTCGGGGCGCTCGCAAGCGGTACGTCCGAGGCCGGGACTTCTTCCCAGCCGTCGGCGTTCGGTTCGGCGAGGTCGGCCGTCGATACCTCGGAAACCGGGATTTCGTGTGCTGGCCGGGCGCTCACCATCGGCGCGGCCACCGTCGAGACGACGATGAGCGCCGAAAGCACCGCCGTGAGTGTGAGCGTGCGTCGGTGGTCAGTCATCGTTGACCACCCCCTGAGCACGCTCAGGGGCGGCCAACTGGGACCGCTCGCGGGCATCGCCCGCTCGCGTTTCCGAGCCGCGTAGCGGCTCGCTACTCATCTTCGAACACCTCCAGTCGGTACTGTTTGGCCGGGTTCTTGTCCTGAAGCAGTTCCATGAGCTCGCTGTCACCACCCTGTCGGACGCGCTGCCGGTGTGCGTCGATAGTGTCCAGCGCCTCGTCGACGCCGTCGCCGAACAGCTCTCGGAGGTACTGGCGTGGGATACGGTCGATGTCAACAGTCTCCCCGTCCTCCGTGTGCTGCCCGGGGGCAAAGGGCGGGATGTAGTAGACGTTCGGCTGCGTGCGGAACTCCGGATGGAGCGGGAGGGCCACTTCGTACTCATTGACGAGCTTGTGGATCGGTCCCTCCTCGTCGTCGAGGAAGCCGACCAGCCGGAGCTGGGGCGGGCACTCCTCGGCACAGGCCGGGGCGAACGTCTCCCCGTCGGGGCCTTCGCCTTCGATGCGGGGGTAACAGAAGATGCACTTCTCGGATTTCTTCGAGACAGTGTTGTAGTACACCTTCTTGTACGGACACCCCTCGACGCAGTAGCGGTAGCCCCGACAGCGCTCCTGGTCGACGAGGACGATGCCGTCCTCCTGGCGCTTGTACAGCGCCGAGCGTGGGCAGGCCTCGACACAGGAGGGATGGGTGCAGTGGTTGCAGATGCGAGGGAGGTAAAAGTAGTAGCTGTTGGGGTACTCGCCGGCCCCCTGGTCCTCGTCCCAGTTGGGCCCCCACTCCGCGCCCTCGCGGGGCCGCAGCGGCTCGTCGCTGCCCTCGTACATGATCTCCTCGTGGTTGAACTCCCAGGCGCGGCCGTAGTCCTCCTCGTCGGGGATCTCGCCGGGCGAGCGGTCCGAGTGCTCGCTCGACTCCCAGCCGCCCCCGGAGTCCTCCCAGCCCCGCGGGTAGCCCTCGCCGGGCTTGGTCTCGACGTTGTTCCAGTACATATACTCGCTGCCGCCGTCCTCCGTCCAGAGGTTCTTGCAGGCGATCGTACACGTCTGGCAGCCGATGCACTTGTTCAGGTCCATCACCATCGCGACCTGGTGGTCGACGCCGTCAGCGACGTTGACCAGCGTGTCCTCTTCGCCTTGGTCGTCCTGTTGGTCGGTACTCATTCGGTGTCACCTCCGGTGGGCCGCACGTCCACGCGCACGTCGCTGTTGACCCCGGTCGGCCCCCAGTAGTTCGGGAAGAAGTGCAGGTGTTCCCCGGTGTCTTCCGGGTACTGGACCAACTGCGTCGGCTTCATGTACATCGGGACGAGCGTGTTGAAGTTGTCCCGGTCGGGGTACTGGAACTTTTCCCAGGAGAAGAAGTGCCGAACGGTCCCCGGTTCGCTGGAGGGGTAGATTTTGGCCTGCACCTCTACCGCGCCGAGGTCGTTGTACACCTCCACGGTGTCGCCGTCCTCGATGCCGCGTTCTTCGGCGTCCTCGGGGTTGATGTACACCACCGGCTCCCCCCGCTGGAGCCTGAGCATCTTGGGGTCGTCGCGCCACGTCGAGTGGATGGACCAGCGACCGTGAGGCGTGTTGTACGACAGCGGGTAGTCCCCGCCGGTGTTCTCCGGCCCCTCCTTGTGGGTCGGGAGTTCCTCGCCGAGTTCGAGATACCAGTCGTGGTCGATGTAGTACTGCTGGCGGCCGGTGAAGGTCGGCCAGGGGTTCTTGTCGTGGACGTAGTCCTGCC
Source organism: Haloarcula hispanica ATCC 33960 (assembly GCF_000223905.1). NCBI lineage: Archaea > Methanobacteriati > Methanobacteriota > Halobacteria > Halobacteriales > Haloarculaceae > Haloarcula > Haloarcula hispanica. The sequence continues at coordinate 1,742,382 of NC_015948.1, read as the reverse complement.
ACGGGACGTAGGCCTCGCCGTCCTTGATGTCCGAACTCCAGTGGTCGCCGGCTTCGAGGAACCGCTGTGGTTGCTCGTCGATGTCGTCGAAGGTTATCTGCTCGTCGCTACCCTCGGGGTTGGTCTCCTCGGAGTGTTCGAGGATGAACTCCGCCGCGGCTTTGTCTTCGACGAGCCCTTCTTCCTCGCCGGTCTCCCAGTCGCGGACGTAGTCGTCGTAGATGGTCGTGAGATCGATGGTTCGGTCGAACTTGCGGTCCTCGATCGGCTCGACACCGCGTTCCTGGGCGCGCTCTTGTATCTTCTCGGCGAGCAGGCGGAATATCTCCCAGTCGGTCTTGGCCTCGCCGAGCGGTTCGACGGCCGGCGTGAACGGGTGCACGTAGGTGTGCATGTCCGTCTCCGAGAGATCGTACTTCTCGTAGTGGCTGGCCGCCGGCAGGACGATGTCGGAGTACATCGCCGTCGAGTCCATCCGGAAGTTGATGTCGACGACGAGATCGAGTTTGGGCCAGAGCTGTTCTTCGAGGGCGACGTTGCCCTTGGCCTGGTTGAAGTAGTTCCCGCGCCAGACGAACATCGTGGACGGGTCCGGTCGGCTCCCGTTCTCGCGCTCCTCGGGGTAGACCGGCATCCATCCCTTGTCGATGGACTCGCGTATCTTCTCTGCGGTGTCCGGATCAGTGTTGTCGAGGATGCCCGCGTGGAAGTAGGTCCACAGCGTCGTCGGCACGCCGCGGACGTTTCCGGTCGGGAACGAGAGCACCTTCCAGCCGTGGAACGACCAGATCTTCTCCTGGCCCACGTAGTGGTCCAGTCCGGTGCCGGGGTCGCCGAGATTGCCCGTCAGCGTCACGAGCAACTGGATGGCGCGGTTGCCCAGGTCGTTGTGGTACCAATCGTTGACGCCCTTGCCGTGGATGATTTTCGCGGCGTCGGCCTCGGCGAACTCGCGGGCGACCCGCTGGTAGGTGTTCGTCCCAACGCCGGTCTCTTCGTGGACAACGTCCGGCGTGTACTGACTGAGTTCGTCAGTGAGGTTCTCCCAGACCGACCGGACCGCGACGCTGCCCTCGTCGGTGTCGACACTACGCTCGACCGAGAGCTGCGGGTCGAAGTCGAGTTCGATACTTAACGAGTAGTCCTTCTGGCCGTCCCGCTCGCCGAGCGAACCGGGTGCACGACGGAGGTTGCCGTCGGCGTCGACCATGACGAACACCTTGTCCGGGTCGTCGGCGTCCTCGGCGAGGCCGACCTCGCTCGCCCGGAGGAACTTGCCGGTGTCCTCCCGGACGAGCAGCGGCATGTCGGTCTGCTCTTTGAGGTGTTCCTCGTCGTGCAGCCCCTCGTCGACGATGGTCTGGGCCATGCCCAGCGCGAGCGCGGTGTCGCTGCCGCCGTGGGGCGAGAGCCACTCGTCGGTGTGGATGGCCGTCTGGGAGTAGTCGGTGAAGATACCGACCCGCTTTGCGCCCTCGTAGCCGGCGTCGAGGAAGTACTTCGCGTCGGGGATGCGCGTGACGTTGATGTTCGACCCCCAGGCGATGATGTAGTCAGAGTTGTGCCAGTCGGCGGATTCGGCGTTGTCCGTCTGGGTGCCCCAGGTGATCGGCTGTCCCGGGGGGAGGTCCGAGTACCAGTCGTAGAAGCTATGCGAGACGCCGCCCAGCAGATTGACGAGGCGGGAGCCGGAGGCGAACGACACCGGGCTCATCGCCGGAATCGGCGTGAACCCGGAGATGGCGTCGTACCGGCCCGCCTGCACCTCGTCGATGACGTGGTCGGCGATTTCGGTCAGCGCCTCGTCCCAGCTAATCCGCTCCCACTGGCCCTCGCCGCGCTCGCCGGTGCGGCGCAAGGGGTGGAGCACGCGCTGGTCGGCGTTGACGTAGTCCGTGTAACAGGCCCCTTTCTGGCACCCGCGCGGGTTCGGGTCGGGGAGGCTTTCGTCGAACGTCGGGTAGTCGCCGGCCTGTTCCTCGCGCCAGACCTGGCCGTCCTTGACGTAGACGTTCCACGAACAGGAGCCGGTGCAGTTGACGCTGTGGGTCGAGCGGGCGACGGAGTCCCAGTCCCACTCGTCGCGGTAGAGGTCCTCCCAGTCCCGATACGGATACGACCCGATGGGGTCGTCGACCGCTTCGAGGCCGTCCATGCCGTCGTCGGCGAAGGACAGCCCCGTCGCGCCAAGCAGCGACGCGGCTCCGAGACCGCGCACGAAGTCGCGGCGACTGATTCCCGCACTGTCCGTTTCGTCGTCAGTCAGGTCGTTTCTACTCATTGGTTATGAACACTGTCGCAGTCGCGCAGGCAACCCCGACGATAGCCAGCGCGATGCCGGTCGGCGTGCTGCCGCCGACTTCGAGGCCGGCGGCGACCAGTACGAGGCCGACCAGCTTGCTCGTCGTATCCAGCAGGCGATACTGCCGCTCAGTCAGTTTGATGCTCGCAGTCATCCGTTCTCCTCCGATTCGGTGCTAGCCGTTCTCTCGTCTACTGCACCACCGTCAGCGGCTACGTCGCCCTCCTGTGACGGCGTGGGCTCGCCGTCCCGCAACAGTAGGTACGTGATGCCGCCGAAGACGGGTGGGATGACGAGCAGCGCCGCCGTCAGGATGGGGTTGACCACGTTCGTCGTCGTTCCGAGCACCTGGTCCGCGAGAATGTTGTTCATCCCCGCAATCGAGGCAATCATGATGAACGCGACGGCGGCCACGCCCACACCGGTCTGCCAGGCCCGGTCCAGCGGGTCCGCGGTGAAGTGAGTCGGCTCCGTCCGGTCGATGAACGGCCAGAGGGCGACCGCGGCAAACACCAGCCCCGGGAGGACGATGCCGCCGATGAACTCCCCGTTGATGTGGGCCGGGCCGACGTTGAAGCTGATCTGTGGCAGGAGCTTCAGGAAGCCGTACACCCACATCAGAAACCAGTCCGGCATGATGAGTTCCGGCGTGGCCGCGGGGTCGTTCGGGCCGTACTCAGCGACGTTGTGGACCGGGAGCAGGCCCGCAAGTGCCGACAGCGTCGCCGCGGTGACGAAGAACACCACCGCGGAGACGGCGGCCTGGTTCGGGAACGCCGGCAGGCCGATGATGATGTCGTCGTCCTCCTCGTCGACGGACTGACGGCCGCCGGTCACGTCGCCGTCCCGCGGGGCCTCGGTGTGTTTCTGCCTGATGAGGATGGCCATGTGGACGGCTAAGCCCACGGCGATAGCCGCCGGTATCACGAGAACGTGCAGGAAGTACAGCCGCGGGATGGTGGCGCTGCTGGGGAACTCACCCCCGAACACCACTTGGCCGAGGAAATCACCTAACAGGGGTATGGATATCGTGAGGTTGTAACCGATACTCGTCGCTGTGGCGGCGAACTCGTCGAACGGCAGCGCGTAGCCGGTGTAGGCCGCGCCCATCGAGAGCGCTGCCAGGCCGGTGCCGACGATCCAGTTCGGCTCCCGGGGGTTGCGGTACGCGCCGGTGAAAAACACCCGTAACATGTGCAATCCGATGGAGGCGACGAAGAGGTGGGCCGCCCAGTGGTGGAGTCGGCGGATGAACATCCCGAACGGCACATCGTAGGTGATATGTAGCACCGAGACGAACGCCTCGGGCATCTCCTCGCCCTGGAACTTCTGGACGCTGCCGTCGTACTCCACATCGGAGGTCGAGGGCTCGAAAAAGAACCCGAGGAAGACCCCCGACAGGATCAGGAGGAGGAAACAGAACAGCGCCACCTCGCCCAGCAGGAACGAGTCCTCGGCCGGGAACGCCTTGCCGAGGAACGTCTGGCCGTTCTCCAGGTCGAGGCGCGTGTCGAACCAGTCGTAGACGGCTTTGGCGCGGGACATTATCCACCTCCGGGGCCGACTGGCCCCTCAAAGTCCCCGGTGGCGACGAGGAACCCGTCGCTGGTCACCGTGATCGGAAGCTGCGGGAGCGGTCGTCCCGGCGGGCCGCCACTGACCGCCGCCCCTTCCAGGACGTTGAACTTCCCGAAGTGACAGGGGCAGACGACGAGGTCGTCCTCCCGGTCCGACACCATACAGCCGGCGTGGGTACACACTTTCGAGAAGGCAGCGTACCCGCTGACGGTGAACCCTTCTGCGATGTCGCTGCCGTAGTCGGACTCGGCGTAGCGTACCAGTAGCGTCGGGGCATCCTCGATGCCGGGCCGGGGCTCCGGGAAGACCGTTATGTGTTCGCCTTCGGAGAGTCGCTCCTCGGTGATGCGCTCGCCCTCGCTGTCGACGAGGTGGATGCCGTCGGAGTACACCGGTCCCTTGTACCCCCGCTCGAACACCTGCGTGGTGCTGGCAAGCGGCGCGGTGAGGCTGGCGACGGCAGTCAGGCCGCCGACGGTCGCGAGGAACTTCGCGAAGTCCCTGCGACGGAGTTCCGCGCGGGCGTCCCCGTACAGCGTCGGGGACGTACCGGTGGCCCCCTCACACGAGCAGTCATCGCCCTGTTCCTCGTCGTCGTCATCGGGTTTCGGATAGTCTATCATTCGTGCCCCCTGATCTCGGCGACTTCGACGTGTGGCATGAACCAGGCGTAGTACGCGACCGTCGAGAGCGCGAGCGAGAGGAACATCCCGGTCGCGTACAGCCCGAAGTACTGGGTGCGGGCGAGCGTGAGGTACTCGCCGGTGAACAGCGCTGCGAAGACGATAGACAGGACCGTCAGCCCGCTCATGGCGACGAGTCCCTCTATGGCGTCCGAGGCGTCGTGGTACTCGACGACCCAGCGGTGCTCCGTGTTGAGCCACGGTAACGAGACGGTCCCGCCGTCGGTGACCGGCTCGGCGTCGTCAGGCGGCCGGACCGCCCTGTTCATGAACTGGTGGGCGGCCGTCAGCACGCCCACGAGACCGAACAGGGCGACCCAGACGACGACACCGACCTGGCTCGGTGACAGCTTGTTCGGCGTCTCTACTGGGCTTTCGAGCGGCCGGATGTCGCTGACGCTCTCGTCGATAGCGATTTCTTCCGACGGTGGCTCGCCGTGTAAAGCGACGTACCACATCGGCAGCAACACCGCTGTTATCAACAGACCGATGAGTATCGTGTTGCGTCTCATAATCTTGTGTTATCTCGGTTCGCCAGCGATTCGAACGGCTGCGCTGTGTCGCTGTGTTCGGGGTTTGTCCCAGAACCCGGATGAACTGCCAGCCCGACATCTTAGGCCCATTATATGGCGGTTTTTTATACGAACATGTTCGCCTGCCCTTTCTTATGGAGGCCGGCCCATCTACCGTGTATGTCGGGCCGAATGCTCGCCGAGGTCGAAGTGTTCGGTCCTCGGTCCTGTCAAGTACAGCCACACGCTGACGAGGAGTGGTCAGTGTCGTCGGTCTCTCGGAGCGCAACGAGTGGCGATGCCGACCGCGTTCTCGAAGAGTTCACGCTCAAGGGCGGTGATGACCACCCGGGAGCGCTACAGAGCGAACTCCCGAATGTGGACCATGTCTTCGCTTACGACCAGCGACACGTCTTCCAGGTGTCCCGGGCGGCCGAACAGGGTTGTGTCTGTGAACGTATCGAAGCGGCCGGCTGTGTCGTCCAGAAGTTCACGGCGGATACCGAATCCATCGTTGTCACGTTTCTCGTCGACGATATGCCGACTCTGCGGGATATCGTTGCCGACCTCCAGTCGGAAGGCGAGACCGTCAAACTACGGCGGCTACTCGAAGACACGTCCACGGAGACGGATCAGCCGGTCGTGCTCGACCGCGCGAAACTGACCAATCGCCAGCGCGAGGTGCTGAGCCAGGCCCACCAGATGGGGTACTTCGAGCATCCGCGCGATGCGACTGCCGGCGACGTGGCCGAAGCGCTTGACATCTCCACCTCGACGTTCACCGAACATCTCGCCGCCGCCCAGCGGAAACTCCTCGACGACTTGCTTGACTCCCACTGAGTGGGACCGCTCCGCTTCATGTCAGCGATACAGAGGCATTTCACAGCAGTTATTCCAGCCGGCATGCGAGGTGCCACCGCCGCCAATGACACAGGAACTTGGTCCCCTCGCTCGAACACTGTCGGTCCCGTACTACGAAGACGCCCTCCCAGCGCACGACCAGTTTCACGCCAAGCGAGTCCGAGACGTCGCGCTTCGGCTCGCGGGGCACTGCGACGGCTCGGTCGACCGGGATGTCCTTGCCGCGTCGGCGTGGCTCCACGATATTGGTCGGCCCCGGGAGCGGGCCGGTGAAATCGATGACCACGACGAATGGGCCACGGCGGAAGCCGCGCAACTACTCGCGGCCGAAGACGTGAAGCCCGACCGAATCGACCGTGTCAAACACTGTATCCGAGCACACAGTATCCGCGCGAGTTCTCCGGAGCCGAGAACGCTGGAGGCGAAACTCCTCTTCGATGCGGACAAACTGGACGCTGCCGGGGCACGCGGACTCGTCCGACTGGCCTGTATCGTCGGCGAGCGATCTGGGCGGACGGGTAAGAAATACGCTGTCATCGATGACACGTCAGATACTGACCTCGAATCGTCGGATCATCCGGATATCACGCTGCTTCGGGAATGGGCCCGAGAACGTCTAGATATGCTGTACACCCACCCCGGCCGCCGTCTCGGTCGGACTCGTCGGGAATTCATGGACGAGTTTTTCACTCGATTCGACGGTGAAATCGGGGGTACGCGGGAGTGGTAAGCGGCGTCCGGTCGTGACCGATAGACCCTCGACCGGCGGAGCCCGAATCCGACCGCATTGATGTCGACTGACGCTGCAGCGGTTTCGGCTGGGAACTCCATCTCTGAGGCACGGAACCCTTTACCCTCGCCCCGGCGACACTGCATCTATGACCGAGTTCGACGCCGAGAAGTTCGACGAGAAGTACGTCCACTACTTCGAGGAGCTCGAAACGGCGTATTCGAACGCGTACCAGGAGCTACACGGGCAGTACGATTCCGAGGTCCTTCGCGGGATCGACCGGCAGATTCTCAGCGAGAGCGAGCCGGTGTACGAGGGGGACGGGACGTTCAGCATCCGGCTGCCCGACGACACTGCGGCGCGTGCACAGTCTCTCCCGGGCGACGAAGCGACGTTCGACACAGTGCTGTCGGCGTTCACCGACGCCATCGAGCGCGAGCTCTGTCGGCTGTTCGAGTTCGAGTAACCCCGAGTTCTGCCCGACGGATCGCTCGATAGCGGGCGTGCACAGCCTGTCTGTCACCCCTTCCAGCAGTGCTCGGCCCGACGGATCGAAAACACCAGAATCAATGCAGTTCCGGTGCTAGCTGAACCAATTATACTAATGGCGACCGATTCAGATCTTCACTGTCTCTTTACGGCTTCCGTCGAGGAGCAGAACGACTCGTACGTGGTCGAGATTCCGAAACAAGAAGTCGAACTGGGAACGCTGGCCCCCGAGACGCTGTACCGGATTGCACTGTTCCAGTCGGCGGCTTCGGCACCCACTCCCCAGTCACAGTCTCATTCCAGTCCCGAGCCTCGGTCTAATTCCCAATCGGAGCCCGAGCCTCAGTCCAATTCCCAATCCAAGTCTGAGACCCAGTCCGATTCCCGGTCCGACGGGCGGAGCAGGGAACCGGAGTTCGCACCGTCGTCCCCGCCAGTTGCCGAGGGTGAAACGCGCGTGGTCGAGATCGAAAACATCGGCGACAAAGGCGACGGGGTCGCGCGTATCGACGGCGGGTACGTCGTCATCGTCTCTGACGCAGATGTCGGGGAGCGTCTCCGCGTCGAGATGGATCAGGTCCGCGAGAACGTGGCCTTCGCGGAGGTCGTCGAGCGCCTGCCGTACTACGAGTAAGCCGCTGACCTCTCGGCCCCAGACCTGGCTTGGCGCGGTGCCGGGGCCGCCGTCCGACCGCCGGTCACCGGCCAAACAGCCGAGGGTATATTTCTCCGCCGACTGTCGTTTCGGGTATGGGACACGACCATGACGAGGCAGCCAGCGACAGCGAGGCGGGCCACGAACACGCAGAGCACGGCCATGACAGTGACCACGACCACAGTCATGGAGAGCACGACTACGACGCCCACGACGACCATCACGCCCACGACGCCGAAGGGGTTGAAATAGGGGTCCTCACGGTCTCGACCTCGCGAACGCTGGACGACGACCCTGCCGGCAACATCATCGCCGCGGCCTGCGAGGACGCGGGCCACGAAATCGCCGAGCGCCGCCTCGTCGCGGACGAGATGGACGCTATCGAAGACGCTGTCGCCGCCCTGCTAGATGACGGCGTCGACGTGGTTCTGACGACCGGCGGGACCGGCCTCACGCCCGACGACGTGACCGTCGACGCCATCGAACCGTTGTTCGACCGGCCGGTTCCCGGCTTCGGGGAACTGTTCCGCTGGCTCTCATACGAGGAGGTCGGGCCGATGGCGATGGCGTCGCGAGCGACCGCCGGCGTCGTCGATGACCGACTGGTGTTTTGCCTGCCCGGGAGCGAGAACGCTGCCCGAACGGGCGCGGAGAAACTCGTCGCGCCAGCCGTGGGTCACCTGCTCGGCCTCGTCCGTCGGTAACGCGGCCCCGCACGGTTCCGCCGGTACGCGGACCCGCACCCGCACGGTTTTGGGCCGGCGTCGGCTACAGGGAGGCATGCCCGAGGAGTTCACGCACGTCGACGAGGACGGGGACGCACAGATGGTGGATGTGGGAGACAAGGCCGAGAGCCAGCGCCGCGCGGTCGCACGCGGACAAATTCGGCTCACCGAGTCCACGCTGGCGGCCATCGACGCCGACGAGGTGGAGAAAGGCGACGTGCTGACGACGGCCCGCATCGGCGCGATTCAGGCGGTCAAGCACACCTGGGAGACAGTGCCGATGTGCCACCAGATTCCTATCACGAACGTCGAAGTCGAGTTCACCGTCGGCGACGCGGCCGTCGAAATCACCGTTGCCGTCGAGACGGTCGGCAAGACCGGCTGCGAGATGGAGGCGCTGGAGGGCGTGACGACCGGCCTCAACGTCGTGTGGGACATGGTGAAGGCAAACGAGAAAGACGAGGACGGCGAGTACCCCGCGACGGCCATCGAAGACATCCGCGTGGTCGAGAAGACCGTCGACCGGTGAGCACGGCTACTGGCGACGGATTCGGGGCTGCCATGAAAAAGGTCTATCTACGTCGCCCCGTTACCGGTGTGCATGCAAGTCCTCGGTATCGTCGGCCACTCCGAGTCGGGGAAGACCACGCTGGTCGAGCGGCTGACCCAGCGGCTCTCCGGGTCCGGACGCGTCGCGACGGTCAAACACTGCACGCACGCCCCGGACGTCGACACGGACGGAAAAGACACGGCTCGCCACCGCGACGCCGGCGCGGCCGAGACGGTCGCGCTCACCGACGACGGCGAGTGGTACGCGACGGGCGAATCCCGAACGCTCGATGAGACGCTGGACGCGCTCGCGCCCGATTACGACTACGCACTTGTCGAGGGATATTCGGACGCGAGCATCCCGAAGGTCGTTCTGGACGACCGCGAGGTCGCCGACCCCGTCGTGCATCGCGCACCCCACGGCGCGGACGCCGATCTCGACGACATCGTCGCGGCGATGGAGGAACGGGACCCCTACATCACGCTGGAGACGCTCGTAGCGGACGTAAAGCGGGATCCGGACGAAGTCTACTCCGGCGCAATTGCGACCTTCACCGGGCGCGTCCGCGCACAGGAGGGACCGGAGGACCAGCCGACGGAACTGCTTGAGTTCGAGCGCTACGACGAGGTCGCCACAGAGAAGATGGCCGCGCTCCGGCGGGACCTCGAAGCGCGGGACGGCGTCTACGCGGTTCGCCTGCACCACAAGACCGGGGTAGTCGACGCTGGCGAGGACATCGTCTTCGTGGTCATCCTGGCCGGCCACCGGGGCGAGGCGTTCCGTGCTGTCGAAGACGGCATCAACCGTCTCAAGGAGGAGGTGCCGCTGTTCAAGAAAGAGGTCACCGTCGACGAGGAGTTCTGGGCGCACGAGCGGTAAGTCGGCGGCGCGATTTTTACAACGCCGACCGTTATCGCCACGGTGTCGCCCGCAGCGCATGGACTATCAGCAGCGTCCCGAGCGCGACGCTCAGCAGGACCACTGCCACGGGAAGCGCCGCGTCCAGTCCGTCCGAGATGAACGAGGCCCAGATCTGGACCGGCAGCGTCCGCGGGTAGTACGCCAGCATCATCGTCGCGCCGAACTCGCCCATCGCGCGGGCGAAGGTCAGTACGAGGCCGGCGAGCAGGCCGGGCTTTGCGAGCGGCACCGTCACCGAGCGCATCGTCCCGACCCAGTCACGGCCCAGCGACCGGGAGGCCTCTTCGAGGTGGTCGTCGATGCCGTCGAAGGCGGCCTTGGCGGTGACGACGAAGAACGGCGACGCGACGAACGTCTGGGCGGCGACGACGCCCAGCAGCGACCGGGTCAGCGCCAGGTCGGTAAGGCCGCCGAGTCCGTTCGGGCCGACGACGGTCAACAGCAACATCCCGCTGACGATCGGTGGGAGGACGAGCGGCAGGACGACGACCCCCATCGCGGCGGTCGCCAGCATGCCAGTGTTCTTCGAGAGCCAGTAGGCCAACGGCAGGCCGAACACGACGGCGATGGTGGTACTGCCGAGCGCGGCGACGAGCGACGTGATTGCGGCGTTGATGACGTACGTCTCGGTCAGACTCGTCAGTAGCGCTGTCGGGGAGTACGTGAGCACGAGCACCATCACCGGGACGACGAAATACAGGAGCAGCACCGCTCCCAGGACGGGCACGAGTTCGCGCACGCCGACCGCGTGGCCGGCTCTGGTCTCACCGCGTGACAGTACTCGGGACATCTCCCACTAGCCGAGGATACGCCTGACGGACGGTAAATCCGTGTGGTGCGAGCCAGTCGCCGGACAGGACTGTTTCGAAGGCTGTACGCGTCGCTTCTTGCTCGTCACGGCGGACGGCTCCGTACTCGATTGGGTTGCCGGCGACTGCCGTGCCGTTTGGCAGTTCGTAGCTGGTGGTCCGATACCGCTCCGCGTGTGCGGGGTCGCCGAGGTGTATCTCCGGGGGGAACTCCCGAAACGGGTAGTCCCGCTCCATTGCCATGCTCCGGTAGACGAACGCGGCGTTGACGGCTCCCGTCTCGAACTGTGCGAGCAGTTGCGTTTCCGGATAGGTCTGGTCCGGCGAGAGAACCGCCTCAGCTAGGCCGGGTTCGTCGTAGTAGTCGGCTGCGAGGGCCAGCACGAACAGGGTTCGGTAGCCAAGCGGGTCGAGCGTCGGGTCGGTGCGGCCCAGTGAGACACTGTCCCCCCGGAGCGGGGCGTACCACGGGTCCGCCTCCGCGACGCGCGTCCCGCCGCCCGTCTGAGGGTTGTACGCCAACACCATCTCGTTGCTGGCGACCACAGCGTGCCAGGCGGTGTCCATGACCCGGTCGAACAGGGTCGGATCCGCCAGCGCGACGATAGCCGGGTCGCGCTTCCCGTCGGCGACCAGACGCGCGGCCTGAACAGAGCCGCGGGCTTCGACAGCGACCTCCACGTCTGTTTGGGTTTGTAGCGTCTCACTGGCCGCCTTTTGTAAACTCCCCGCGACCAGCACGTCCACCCGCTCCCGACCGAACGACCCACAGCCTGCCGTCGCGGCGATACCACTCCCCAGCGCCGTGAGTACTGCGCGGCGGGTCCGGCGGGCCATTGTTCGTCTATTTCCTGTTCGCGTACATCGGTGTTGGGGTCGGTCCCAGTATTGACAGGGTCTCTTTACCGCGACCGATCACCGCAGCTTTATAACCAAGTAGTATAACCTAGTGATTATGACGCAGCTAGCAGCGGCCCGGAACGGAACCGTCACCGAGGCGATGGCGCGAGTCGCAGAGCGCGAAGGTGTCGAACCGGAGTTCGTCCGGCAGCAAGTCGCCGATGGACAGGCGGTGATTCCCGCAAACGTCGGTCACGACTCACTGGACCCGATGATTATCGGCCGGGAGTTTGCGACGAAGGTCAACGCAAACATCGGCAACAGCGAGGAGACGAGCGACATCGAGGGCGAACTGGAGAAGCTCCACACCGCTGTCCACTATGGCGCGGACACGGTGATGGACCTCTCGACAGGGAATAACCTCGACGAGATACGGTCGGCCAACGTCCGGCATTCGCCGGTCCCCATCGGAACAGTTCCCATCTACGAGGCGGTCAAGCGCGCCAGCGACCCGAGCGAGATTACCCACGAACTGCTGCTCGACGTCATCGAGAAGCAAGCGAAGCAGGGCGTCGACTACATGACCATCCACGCCGGCGTCCGGATGGAACACCTGCCGCTGACCGACGGCCGGAAGACGGGCATCGTCTCCCGGGGCGGCTCTATCCTCGCCCAGTGGATCGAGGAGAACGGCATGGAGAACCCGCTGTACACGAAATTCGAGGCCATCTGCGAGATATTCCGCGAGTACGACGTGACCTTCAGCCTCGGCGATGGCCTCCGGCCGGGCTGTCTCGCCGACGCCGGCGACGACGCGCAGTTCGCCGAACTGGACACGCTCGGGGAACTCACGCGGACCGCCTGGGAGCACGACGTGCAGGTGATGGTCGAAGGGCCGGGCCACGTCCCGATGGATCAGGTCGCCGAGCAAGTCGAACGTCAGCAGGAGGTCTGTGACGGCGCGCCCTTCTACGTCCTCGGCCCGCTCGTGACCGACGTTGCGCCGGGATACGACCACATCACGAGCGCCATCGGCGCGACGGAGGCGGGCCGTGCTGGTGCGGCGATGCTCTGCTACGTCACGCCCAAAGAGCATCTCGGCCTCCCGGAGCAGTCCGACGTGCGGGACGGGCTTGCGGCCTATCGCATCGCCGCCCACGCCGCCGACGTGGCAAACGGGCGCGAGGGGGCGCGAGACTGGGACGACGCGCTCTCTGAAGCCCGGTACGCCTTCGACTGGCGCGAACAGTTCGACCTGGCGTTAGACCCCGACCGCGCCCGCGAGTACCACGACCAGACGCTCCCCGGTGACAACTACAAAGAGGCGCGCTTTTGCTCGATGTGCGGCGTTGAGTTCTGTTCGATGCGGATCGACCAGGACGCGCGAGAAGACGGCGACATGGAATCGATCGAGTCCGACGCTGACGACCGGACTCCCCTCGAAGACTCGTCAGCGGCAGCGGTAAACCGACCGCCGGTCGGTACCCACGACGGGGCCGATATCCCCGGCTCTGACGCCGATATGCCCGCTGATACAGAGGGGAGTGCTGACGATTAGCACGGCGGTAGTTCTTTATAATCGGTGTTCGTTTATTGAAACGATGTCAAAGAAAGTCATCGCCCTCGTCGCGGTCATGGCACTTGCCCTCGCGTACTACGTCAAGCGGTAAGGCTGCGCGAATCGACTGTATCGCCCTCTGAATCTACTGTCGGCCGCCCTGCCTACTGGTCCTCAACGGCGTCGTATGGGGTGGGGTATCCCGATGGCCGGCAGTATTCTCTCGGTCTCTGCGCTGTCAGCGACAGCGCCGTCGCTTTCCGAACTCTTACCCGGCGAACCGCCGTACCAGCGTGTATGTACGGCGTCGTCACCCGTAACGAGGAGGAGACGGAGTGGTCCGAGTTCGACCGGGCGTTCTACGAGGTCAAGGACGTGACCGGCCGCGCTGTCGAACCGATTGCCGGCGCGGTGAACATGGTGTCCTGTTTCGGCGACAACGCAGTCGAGAGCGAGGAGGACCTGCTCGCGTTCGACGACGAGGGGACACCGGCGACCCGGAACCAGCCGTACTTCGACTGGACGTACGTCTGCCCGACCCACGACCGCTACCGCGAAGGCCTGCTCGACATAATCGAGGAGGCAGCGGCCGTCAACGAGGACGTGCGCCTCGACGACGTGGGCTTCCCCCGGGACGAGTACTGTCACTGTGATCGCTGTGAGCAACGCTTTGCCGACAGCGAGTTCGAGGACTGGTCGGCCTGGCGCAGTAACGTCATCACGGAGTTCGTCGCCGAGGCTCGCGAGCGCGTGCCCGGCGAGATGTACCTCACGCTGTATCCCGACCCTTATCCCGGCCACCTCGAAGCCCGCTCCGGCGTCGCCGTCGACGACATCGCCGAGTTCGTCGACGAGTTCGTCGTCCCCATCTACGACATGGCGTACTCGACGACCTACTGGCTGGAGATTCTCGCAAAGGGCTGGCAGGACCGTCTCTCGACCCCGTTCAGCATCGAACTGTACGCCGTCGACGTGGACGTCGACGACCTCTCGAAGGCCGTCGAAGTGGCCGAAGAGTACGCCGAAACCGTGCTGTTCGGCTACGACGCCAGCAACGCTCGCGCGACCATCCGGCGGATGAACGCCGACGCTCGCGAAGGCCAGTCGTTCGGCCCGGAGTAACCCGTGCAGTTTCAGCGGATTACGCCCCGCCGCCGAACCGCCGCCCGCGCCACTGCAGAATCTCTTCGCGGTCGCGCGTATCGGCCGGCAGTTCGTCGAACCACCGGGCTTCACTGATTTCATGATCTGGGTCATTGACTGCGATGTCGGTCGTCTCCGCTCGCGCCTCGTACACCGGCAGCACGCCCCAGGCCATGTTCCCGTCACAGTAGAACTCGACCCGTCCGAGCAGCCCCAGTCCCTCGATGGCCGCTTCGATGCCGCTTTCCTCGCCTAACTCCCGCAGTGCGGCCTCCTGCAGGGATTCACCGGCATCGAGTTCGCCGCCGGGCAGTACCCACATGTCGACGCCCTCGTGGCGGACGAGCAGGAGTTCACCGGTGGGCCGGTAGGCGAGCGTGTGCGCCCCGTACGGTGCGCCGTGGTCCCGAGCGACAGCGGCCACGTCCCGGAACCGATTCCGCGGGACGTTACGGTGGCGCGTGAACTCGATGTAGCCGCTGTACTGCTCCCGGAGCTGGTGATACGTCTGCTCGGCGGTCTGACACGCCCCGTCGGAGAGGTACCACAGGTCGTCGACGCTCGTCATCTGTGTCCTATCTGTGTCTGACACCTCGACGAAACAACCGTCTTGACGGGGGAGAGCGGTGGACTGATCATGTCGATGGTTAGTCGAGAGAGTCCCATAACAGTTGTTGTGACGTATCGGCTGCCGTGGCGTATCTCAGGGGGGTTTCGAAACCGAATCCGTTGTGCCACTGACACTGGTGGAGAGCTTGCAAACGCGGATACATGTCTGGTCCGGCTCATTCGAAGCGAAACACGGGAAGAGGCCCGAACAAGGATAGCCACGCTCCCGTGTAGCAGGAACTCATTGGCTGTTTCGACGACCTGACGGATTGTTCTACCCACTCGATCTGTACGCCTTTGCGTTCCGTGGTTGATGGAACGCATGTGACTGTAGAATGATCTGACACTTAATTCTATCTATCTAAGAAAATATTTAGACAAGTCTAATCATGGCCATGCCTTTCGCAACGGAAGCGACAGGGAACACCAAGATCGGTCAGCCCTGATCAGCGTACCCCTGGCTTTGGGCTGATCGAGGTTTGTCGCGGTCCTGATTGTCAGATCTGGGCCGTGTCACAGGGACATTTTCCCACCACGTCCGCGACTGGGCCGAGCAAACCTGAATCAGTCCCTTTTTGACGAGCCACCGAGTACCGCCCAGTATGGCATTCGAAGAGGACGACAGCGTTATTCTCCACGACGAGCACAGCGACTACGACGGCGAGGAAGGCACCATCACGCAGGTCGTCGAGACGATGTTCGGCGACGCCAACTACACGGTCTCCTTCGAGGACGGACAGGAGCAGGGCGTCCCCGAAGACAACCTCGAAGCCGCCGAGGACGAGTAGGGCTTCAATGTCGTCGGTTCCGTTCCACTACGTCGACCTCCGGACATTCTGTTATGCGACAGAGGACGACAAGCGTGTCGAGGGAGCGCTCCGAACGTTCCTGCCTGAGGACTACCCTATCGAGCGCGCACAAAGCGAGGGGCACTACGGCGACCGGATCGTCGTCCTCTCGGCTCGCGTCGAGAACGCCGACGACATCCGGCACGTACTCACGCAGGTCGCGTCAGCGCCGGATATCGACGCAGTGCGTGCGGAACTGGACGACCGGGTCGACGACAACTGCTCGTTTTTCCTCACCTTCGACAAACAGGCCGCGTTCGGCGGGAGCGTCGAACGCGGCGACGGTATCACGCTCCGGGCGAAAGTCGAGGCCTACCCCGCAAAGCGGGAGAAGGCCGTCGCTAACGCCCGCGAACTCCTTGAGGAGTTGTGATGTACGAGGCCGTCTACGCTCACCCCGACGGCGACAGCACCGTCGCCCGGCACGCGCTGACGGCCGCCGACTCGGGGTACGACGGCATCGTCGTCAGGAACCACGGCGACGCGCAGGCGGACTACGACGCCGACGCTATCAGCGATGCGTACGACATCGACGTCGCCGCCGGCGTCGAGGTCCGGGCGGACGACCCCTCGCGAGCGAGCGGTTTCGTCGGGAACTACCGGAGCGACCGGACGGTCGTCGTCGTCCACGGCGGCGACCGCCGCATCAACCGGTTCGCGGTCGAGCAACCGACCGTCGACGTGCTCGCCCACCCGATGCGCGAGGACGGCGATTTCAACCACGTTTTGGCGAACGCGGCGGCCGACAACGGCGTCCGCGTCGAGTTCGACTTCGGCCCGGTGCTCCGGGCCTCCGGCGGCACTCGCGTCCGAGCCATCAAAGAACTGCGGAAGCTCAAGGAACTGGTTGAGGACGCTGGCGCACCGTTCGTCGTCTCGGCGTCGCCGAGTAACCATCTCCAGATTCGCGCACCGCGGGATCTCATCGCGGTCGGGGAGACCATCGGCTTCGACGCTGATACCCTCCGAAAGGGCCTGGCAGAGTGGGAGCGGGTCGCGGAGCGCAACCGCGAGCGCCAGAGCGACGCCGTCATCGAACCGGGCGTCCGACTGGAAGACGGTGATCAACAGGGCGACGACGCGTAGCGGTGCTGTTGCGATCCACAGCAACCCAGCTCCCTTAGTTCTGTAGCGACCCGGACAGCTGCCAGACACATTGAGCCGACAAACCACTCCGATAGCCCCACCCCGGAACTGACGGGGGGACGTATCACCAAAGGCGTTTCCCGGAGTGTGTTTTTCGAGCGACATCGATCCCGCAGTAGCTGCGTGCCTATTGGGTGGACGCCGCGCTCCTGAATGCCGACACCTCGCCGGAGACGGCGATCCGCTGTTGCTCGTCGATGTCCAGCTGGAGCGTCAGCGTCGCCGACCGAACTGGCTCGGGCGTTTCGACGATGTCTTGATGTCGATACGTCCCTGCAGGGAGACACGCCTCGGCCGCGGCAGCCGTATAAATATCGTACTCTCCGGATCACTCGTCGTTTGGCGTCAGCTCCCGGTATTGTATCGAACTCTGGATCCCTTCTCTCCCGTCCGCTTGGTACCGCCAGCACCCTGCTGATGTCTGTACGGGGTCGGCTCGCAGTACGCCCCGACTCTTCGGATCAAACACGAGGGTGTCGGTCCGGGTCACGTCCTCACTTGGACCCGTATCGGTAAACAGCAGCGTCGGACCGTACCCGAGACGGACCGTTTCGCTCCCGACGTTTGTCAGCGTCGCTGCCACTCGTGCAGGGGCCGCGGCTGCTGCTTGGCGTTTAACCTCTCCGGTGAGTTCCAGTGCTGGCTGAGCCACAGTTTTCGGTGACTGCGTTGTGGGTGGCTCTGTACCCATTGACGAGCATCCCGTGACGAGTCCACCGAGTGTAACACCAGCCAGCCGAAGCACTGACCGTCGGAACAAATCCACAGTGAATTATGATTTCTGGTCGCTAAGTGTTTTGTGGATTGGTCAAAAGACGAATACAACGGCCCTGTGTGCGAGAAATACTACCGGGTAAGGACCCACACCGGTACAAAGAACGCCAGCGCGTGACTGACGAGTCGTACCTCCTTCAAAGTCAGTAGCTACACCACACTGCTCATTGTCCTCCGCCCCAACGCTGGCGTATGAAACACCTCCCGAAGCATCTCCGGCCCCGGTGGCGCTATCTGGCCGTCGGTATCGAGACGTGGCCGACAGCGTCGCTGGACCGTCGGGCGTTCCAGCGGGCGGTGTGGTACGCCGCCCAGAACCTGCTGGGCGACACCGGCAGCGCCGAGACGGACATGACCGTCCTCCAGTTCCACGACTACGACGGCACGGCCGAGGCCATCGTCCGGACCAGACGCGGCCAGACAGACCCAGCGCGGGCCGCACTGACCTGTCTGGACAGCGTCGACGGCGATGAGGTTCGGGTCCGTGTCCGGGGGATTAGCGGCACTGTGCGTGCCTGTGAAGAAAAGTATATACGCGGGCCGCCGGAAGCCACTGAACAGAGACACGTCGTGTTCGAGAACGCAGACCGGAGCGCTACTGTTCGGCCTCCGCGCTACGATGTCGAAGCGGCCTCCGGCGGCGCGTTCGTCGGCGCGACAGCACTCGATTTCCGATAACTATGCAGGGACAAAATCAACAGCAGGCCTACGACCGCGGGATTACTATCTTCTCGCCGGACGGACGCCTCTACCAGGTCGAGTACGCCCGCGAAGCGGTCAAACGCGGCACAGCAAGCATCGGCGTCAGAACGAGCGACGGCGTCGTTCTCGCCGTGGACAAGCGCATCCGGTCGCCGCTGATGGAGCGCTCCTCGGTCGAGAAGATCCACAAGGCCGACGACCACATCGGCATCGCCTCGGCCGGCCACGTCGCCGACGCCCGACAGCTCATCGACTTCGCCCGCCGCCAGGCGCAGGTGAACCAGCTGCGCTACGGCGAGCCGGTCGGCGTCGAGACCCTCACGAAGGAAATCACCGACTACATCCAGCAGTACACGCAGGTCGGCGGCGCGCGCCCGTTCGGCGTTGCGCTCATCATCGGTGGCATCGTCAACGGCGAGCCGCGTCTGTTCGAGACCGATCCCTCCGGGACGCCCTACGAATGGAAGGCCCTCGCTGTCGGAGCCGACCGCGGCGACATCCGGGATTACCTCGAAGAGCACTACGACGAGGGGATGGACCTCGACGAGGGCGTCGACCTCGCGCTGGCCGCTCTCGCGTCGGTCAACGAGGACGGGCTCACGCCGGAAGGCATCGGCGTCGCCACGGTCGACGTGGAGACGGAGACGTTCGGCCAGCTGACCGACGAGGAGAAGGAGACTCACCTCGCGGAGGCCGACCTCCTTGATACCGGTGAAGACGCGGACGACGAAGGCGAAGACGCCACCGAAGAATAACCCTTCCGACAGCCCTCGCGGGCGACTGGACTTTTTCTGTCCGACCACGCAGTAAGGCCTTTAACTGGCCCACTGCTACCGACGGGTATGATATCGCTTGACGAGGCGGTGACGGCGCGCCTCGAATCCCACGGCCAGCGGTTCGAGGTACTGGTGGATCCGGACGCGGCGCTAGCGATAAAACGTGATGACTTCGACGGCGACCTCGAGGACGTTATCGCCGCGGAGGACGTGTTCGAGGACGCCTCGCGGGGGGACCGACCGCCCGAGAATATGCTCGAAGAGGTGTTTGACACCACTGATCCGATGGCCATCATCCCCGAAGTCATCAAGCGGGGGGAGATACAGATCACGGCCGACCAGCGCCGCGAGATGCAGGAACAAAAGCACAAACAGCTCATCCAGCGGATCACGCGCAACGCGGTCAACCCACAGATGGACGACGCGCCGCACCCGCCGGAGCGCATCGAATCCGCGCTCGAAGAGACGGACTTCAGAGTCGACCCGATGGAACCCGTCGAGGCGCAGGTCGACGACGCCCTCGATGCGCTCCGGCCGGTCATCCCGATCCGGTTCGACGAGGTCACCGTCGCCGTGCAGGTCCCCGCGGACTACGCTGGGAGCGCCCAGGCACAGATCCGACAGTTCGGCGACCTCGAACGCGAGGAGTGGCAGTCCGACGGCTCGTGGGTCGGCGTCATGACGTTCCCGGCCGGCCTACAGAACGACTTCTACGACGTGGTGAACGAACACACCAGCGGCGAGGCAGAAACCCAGATAATCAAAGACGAAGACGACATCAGTACGCGCTAACGCCACGGCGTCGCGTTACCCTTTCTTGAAGCCGACCAAGAACCCGGCAGTGAAACCAGCGCTGACCGGCAGCGCCGAGAGCAGCGACGTGACCCAGGACGGCGGTTGCGCCGACGCCGCGTTCCCGGCGGTGCCGGTCGCGTTCTGTGCGGCCCCACCTATCGCGTCCCAGTTCACCTGGAGGATGCCACGCGTCTCGAGGAACTTGAACAGTGCCAGCTCGATGCCGATGATGACGGCAATGAGCTTTGCGACCTTCTTGGCGGCGAACCCGATGATCCCGCCGATAAGGCCGCCGCCACCGAATTCGAGGCCCATCTGCTGGAGGCCCAACCCATCTAGTTGGAGTACGAACTCACCCATACAGCGTACCTGACCGCCTGTTTTTAAATCCTTTGTGCTCCCTCTGGTGCTTTCCCTTTTACACAGCCTCCGCCACAGGAACGGGGGTCGTTGCTACCGGGGTGTCCCAAAGAATTCGGGGCGATATTTTTCACACGATGCCATTTCTTTACTCATATCCAAAGATTTGTATGCTACCGACGAATCTTACTTACTGTTAAGATGGCAGAAACACCGAATTCCGATATGAGCGGTGCCGCAGGTGGACATTCGAAGCGACCGAAATCTAATCAGGACTGGTGGCCAAACAAGCTGAATCTGGAGATCCTCGACCAGAACGCCCGTGATGTCGGTCCGATGGAGGACGACTTTGATTATGCGGAGGAGTTCCAGAAACTCGACCTCGAAGCGGTGAAGTCGGATCTCGAAGAGCTGATGACGTCGTCGCAGGACTGGTGGCCAGCCGACTACGGCCACTACGGCCCGCTGTTCATCCGGATGGCTTGGCACAGCGCCGGGACGTACCGGACCGCCGACGGCCGCGGTGGCGCGGCTGGCGGCCGACAGCGCTTTGCACCTATCAACAGCTGGCCGGACAACGCGAACCTCGACAAGGCGCGACGGCTGCTCCTGCCGATCAAGCAGAAGTACGGCAAAAAGATCTCATGGGCCGACCTGATGATCCTCGCAGGGAACGTCGCCATCGAGTCGATGGGATTCAAGACGTTCGGCTACGCCGGCGGCCGCGAGGACGCCTTTGAGGAGGACAAGGCTGTCAACTGGGGGCCGGAAGACGAGATGGAAACCCAGGAGCGCTTCGACGAGCCAGGCGAAATCGAAGAAGGGCTCGGTGCCTCCGTGATGGGCCTCATCTACGTGAATCCGGAAGGACCGGACGGCAACCCTGATCCGGAAGCGTCGGCGAAGAATATCCGGCAGACGTTCGACCGGATGGCGATGAACGACAAGGAGACGGCCGCGCTCATCGCCGGCGGACACACGTTCGGCAAAGTCCACGGCGCTGACGACCCCGAGGAGAACCTCGGTCCCGAGCCCGAAGCGGCCCCCATCGAGCAGCAGGGCCTCGGCTGGCAAAACGAGAACGGGAACAGCAAAGGCGGCGAGATGATCACGAGCGGTATCGAAGGGCCGTGGACCCAGTCGCCGACCGAGTGGGATATGGGATACATCAACAACCTGCTCGACTACGAGTGGGAGCCGGAGAAGGGTCCCGGCGGCGCGTGGCAGTGGGCACCCAAGAGCGAGGAGCTGAAAAACAGCGTGCCGGACGCACACGACCCGGACGAAAAGCAGACGCCGATGATGCTCACGACGGACATCGCCCTGAAGCGAGACCCGGACTACCGAGAGGTCATGGAAACCTTCCAGGAGAACCCGATGGAGTTCGGGATGAACTTCGCGAAGGCCTGGTACAAGCTGACCCACCGCGACATGGGGCCGCCTGAGCGGTTCCTCGGTCCGGAGGTTCCTGACGAAGAGATGATCTGGCAGGACCCGCTCCCGGACGCCGACTACGAACTGATCGGGGACGAGGAGGTCACCGAGCTCAAGGAAAAGATCCTCGATTCGGACCTCTCTGTCTCCCAGCTCGTCAAGACCGCGTGGGCGTCGGCATCGACCTACCGCGACAGCGACAAGCGCGGCGGCGCTAATGGCGCTCGTCTCCGACTCGAACCCCAGAAAAACTGGGAAGTCAACGAGCCCGAGCAGCTAGAGACGGTCCTGGGGACACTCGAAAACATCCAGACGGAGTTCAACGACTCGCGATCCGACGGGACGCAGGTCTCGCTTGCTGACCTGATCGTGCTGGGCGGCAACGCGGCCGTCGAGCAGGCGGCAGCGAACGCGGGCTACGACGTCGAGATTCCGTTCGAACCCGGCCGAGTGGATGCCGGGCCGGAACACACCGACGCCGCCTCCTTCGACGCTCTCAAGCCGAAGGTCGACGGGGCTCGAAACTACATCCAGGACGACATCACGCGACCGGCCGAGGAAGTGCTGGTCGACAACGCGGACCTGCTGAACCTGACAGCGTCGGAACTGACCGCCCTGATCGGCGGGATGCGCTCGATCGGTGCGAACTACGGGGACACCGACCTCGGCGTCTTCACCGACGAACCGGGGACGCTGACCAACGACTTCTTCGTGAACCTGCTCGACATGGGAACGGAGTGGGAGCCGGCGTCGGACTCAGAACACGTCTACAAAGGTCTCGACCGTGATACCGGCGAGGTCAAGTGGGAAGCCACACGCATCGACCTCGTCTTCGGCTCGAACGACCGGCTCCGGGCCATCTCGGAAGTCTACGGCTCTGCCGACGCGGAGGAGAAGCTCGTCCACGACTTCGTGGACACATGGAACAAGGTCATGAAGCTCGACCGCTTCGACCTCGAATAAGCCGGACTGACCGCTACCGCTTTGCTGGCTGCATTTCAGCCTTCGAGCGGGTATCGAAGTCGTTAGTTTCGCCAGCCGGCTGCAGGAATCGCTCAGTATCTGCCATTTTACCGTCCAACCGCCGACCCCCGGAAGAGTGTGAGTCCCCTCCCGGGGGGTTAAATAATCGGACGCCGTAGTTTTCCAACGAGTGACGGCGACACACACCACGAAACGAGCGGTTATCGCGAAGCGCGTCGACAGTGGCACCGCCGACACGACGGAAATCCGGGACCTTGCCCGGGCGGCCGGCTACGAGGTTGTCGACGAGATCACACAGACCAGAACGGAGGACCCGGCGTACCACCTCGGCGAGGGGAAGGTAACGCGATTGAGCAACGCGGTCGCTCGCGAAGGGGCCGCCGTCGTGATCTTCGACAATCAACTCGGCCCGTACCAGACGTACAACATCGGGAACGAACTCCCCGAGCGGGTGCGCGTCATCGACCGCTTCCGACTCATCCTCGAAATCTTCGGCCAGCGGGCCCAGACACGGAAAGCCCAGCTCCAGGTCGAACTCGCGGAACTGCGCTACGAACTCCCGCGCGCCGAGGCCAAGGCGAGCCTGGCCAAACGCGACGAGCGGCCGGGGTTCATGGGGCTCGGCGAGTACGACGAATCCCGCGAAGAAGACATCAAAAAGCAGATCGCCAACATCCGGGACGAACTGGAATCCATCGAGGAGACCGAGCGACACCGCCGGGAGCAGCGCCGCGAGTCCGGCTTCGACCTCGTCGCGCTGGCCGGCTACACCAACGCCGGGAAGTCGACGCTCCTGCGCCGCCTCGCCGACGACCTCGACGTCGATGAGAACGACGACTTGCATCCCGACCTCGATACCACGGCCGAGAGCGAGGACCGTCTGTTCACGACGCTTGGCACGACCACCCGCCGCGCGGCGGTCGGCAAGCGCGAGGTGCTGGTCACCGACACCGTCGGGTTCATTCAGGACCTCCCGCACTGGCTCGTCGAATCGTTCAAATCGACGCTCGGGTCGGTGTATCACGCCGATCTGGTCTTGCTCGTCGTCGATGTCTCCGAGTCGGTCGAGGAAATCCGGGAGAAACTGGTGACGAGCCACGACACGCTGTACGAGCGCAACGAAGCGCCCATCGTCACAGTCCTCAACAAGACCGACATGGTCGACGACGAGGAGGTCCGCCGCAAGAAAGACGCGCTCTCGTCGCTGGCTCCGAACCCCGTCGCCGTCAGCGCCAAGCAGGGGCTCAACATCGACGACCTGGCGGACCGCATCGACCACGAACTGCCGGACTACGAACGCGAGCGACTCGTGCTCCCGATGACCGACGACACGATGAGCCTCGTCTCGTGGATTCACGACCACGCCAGCGTGGAGACGGTCGACTACGGCGACCAGGTGGTTATCGAGTTCGAGGCGCGGCCCGCGATCATCGAGCAGTCCCGAGCGAAAGCCGGGGAGCTGGTCGGTGCGTCGGCCTGACTGCGGACGCTACGCTTCTGCTTCCCGCTGCCACAGTACGCTCGGTATCTCGTCTAGCAGGTCCGTTGCGACCAATCCGTAGCCGCGGTCGTCGACGACCTGGTCGCCGACCGTGCCGACGGTGTAGGCGGCGATGGCGGCCGCGTCGAGCGGCTCCTGAACGCAGGCGAGCGCCCCCGTCACGCCCGCGAGCACGTCGCCGGTGCCGCCGACCGTCATCCCCGGATTGCCCGTCCGGCCGACGCGGGTTCGCTCGCCGTCGGAGACGATGTCGTACGGGCCTTTGACCAGCAGTGTCTGGTCGACCTCCGATGCGAAGGACTCCACGAGGTCCACCCGCTCCCGCCAGTCCTCGGACGTCTCGCCGCCCATCCCGAGAAGCTCGCCCTGGTGGGGCGTACAGACGAGGTCCGCGTCCGTTTCGATGTCCGGAACCACGGAAAGAGCGTCGGCGTCGACGACAGCCGTCCCCTCGAATCCTGACAGCAGGTCCCCGACCGCTTCCAGCGTCGCGTCGGCGTTCCCGAGTCCCGGCCCGACGATCAGCGTGTCGTGCTCTGCCGCCAGTTCGGCGAGGTTGTCGACGTGGGGTGGCGCGAGGTGGTCCCCGTCGAACGGTCTGAGGATGAGGTTCTCGCTGTAGGACTGGATTTCCCGCGCGACGACGGCCGGGCAGGCGACTCGGACGAGGTCGGCCCCGCCTCTGAGGGCGGCCTGGGCCGTGAGCGCCGGCGCACCGGTGTACGGGCCGCCGCCGACGACCAGCACCTCGCCGTTGTCGCCCTTGTGGCTCGCTGGGTCCCGTTCGAGGCGGGTGAGATCACCGCGCTCGATGAACAACTCCGCGGCGTCGGGGATGCCGATGTCGGCGACTGTGACCGGGACGTCGAGGTCCGGCAGACCGGGTTTGGTGTCGTGAAACGTGACGACGTGGTCGGCGTCGACGGCGTTGTCGGCCAGCCGCCCCGTTTCGGCGTCGAGACCCGACGGGACGTCCACAGAGAGGACGGTCGCGTCGCTCTCGTTCATCGCCGTGGCGGCCGTTGCCGCCGGTTCCCGGAGGTCGCCGGCGATACCCGTTCCCAGCATCGCGTCGATGACGACATCAGGGGTCCCGAGGTCCAGTGCCGAGGAATCCCTGACCGTCTCTGTCGGATACTCGGCGTGCTGGAGGGCATCCCAGTTCTCCCTGGCAATCGTCGTCGAGATTGCGTCCGGGCGGCCCAACAAAAGGACGCGGAGGTCGTACTCGTCGAGAAAGCGGGCGGTGACGAGCGCGTCTCCGCCGTTGTTCCCTCGACCAGCGACGATGGTGACTTGGTCGCCGGGGTCAGCGAGGGTACGGACCGCCCGTGCGACGGCGTGCCCGGACGACTCCATCAGCTGTTTGCGCGGGACGCCGAGCGCCGCGGCGTTCTCATCGACGACACCCATTTCGGAGCCGGTGAGCATACCCGCGGGTTCGCCCGCCAGTGAAGTAACTCTACGGGACGGCGGCTTACCAGCGGACCTCGAAGCCGTTGATACCCTCCGGCTCCTCAAACTCGACTTCGACGTCGGTTACGTTCGCGCGTTCGCTCCCCTCGTGGCAGAACTCGACCATCGCTTCTACGTCGTCCTCGGGGCCCTCGAACACCGCTTCGACGCGCCCGTCGTCGAGGTTCCGGACCCACCCGTCGACCCCCTGGTCCTGTGCGCGCTCCCGCGTGGTCGCTCTGTAATAGACGCCCTGGACACGACCGGAGACGAATACATGTGCTCGCGTGCGAGCCATGTCCGAGGGTTTGCTTGTGGACTCCGTTATACTGTCGCCTTCCATCACCCGCGTCAGTTTTCGTCGCTGCCCGTCCGGAGATAATGGAACAAGTAGGTCTGCGTGTAGCCGGCGTACTCGCCGCCGAGCGCGGCCCGGATGGCCCGGGACGTGTCGGTGTAGTTCCCTCGCTCACACTCCGGGTAGTACTCCTCGATGGTCGACCGGATCCAGGTGTCTAGCGGGACCGCTTCGAGGTAGTCAAGCGAGAACAGCAACACGCAGTCCGCGACCTTGTCGCCGACGCCGACGAAGCGGGTGAGCGACTCCCTGGCGTCCTCGTAGTCGAGGCCGACGGCTTCCTCGGGGTCGGCCTCGCCGCCTGCGACCATCTCCGCGGTGCGCTGGACGTACGGCGCTCGATAGCCCAGCCCGAGGTCCCGGAGGCGTTCTTCGGTCGTTTCGGCCAGTGCGTCGGGCGTCGGATAGGCGTTGTACGTCCGTCCGTCGAACTCGACTGTCTCGCCGAACGCGTCGCGGAGCGCCTGTTGCATACTGTGTATCCGGGCCACGCGCATCTGGGCCGAGCAAATGAACGAGATGAGGGAGCCAAACGGTGGGTCCTGAACGAGACGCATCCCCCAGAACCTATCGTAGGCTGACTGGACCACGTCGTCGTCCGTTGCCGTCGTCCGAATCGCGGAGAGATCGTCCTCAAGCCGCAGGAGTCGCTTGAGGTCTGCCTCCGCGTCGATCGTGGACTCCCATTCGAGGACACCGTCCCGCTGCCGGACGCGGATGACTGCTGGTGACCCGTCTCGACGGACTGTCGTCCAGTACCACGCGTCGTCCCCGGTTCCCCCGTCGCGCTGGTACATTTCGCCGTCCTCCCGGTTCCAGAGGTAGGACTGCCCGCTCTCGACAGTTGCCTGGAGGTCGATACCGCCGGCCAGCGACCCGACGTCGATGACGCCCTGTTCCATTGTCTACGTGTACGGACCCGGAGGTAATGGCGTTACGAGTTCCGCTCGCACGGGTTGGGGATCTCTCTCGACTAGCGGACGTTCATATCCGTCTGATCTGTCACTGCTTTTCGCCGTCGTGATGTTTTATGTCGCTTGCGTCTGTGCGGCTCAACGGTGCTTTCTGCCCCTCTATACCACGATATATGGGGTGAGAGGTGATCCCCGTTTCAGGGCTAACCTTCATTATATTGGGAAACAAACATACTAGTATGAATTGCCGAGTTGTTGTCGAGGCCGCAGTCCCAGTGTACGATGTGGCATCTGCGGACGAGGCAGTTCGCATCGCCATCTCGAAGACGGGGGAAATGCTGAACCCCGACCTCAACTACGTCGAGATCAACATGGGGGACCGGCACTGCCCGCACTGCGGCGAGACACTGGAACCGGCTTTTCTCGCGGCCGATGAGAGTCTCGTCGCACTCGAACTGGAGATGACCGTGTTCAACGTCGAACGGGACGAACACGCCGCTCGAATCGCCCGCAAGGAGATTGGGCAACGACTCGAGAACATCCCGCTTGACGTGCTCGAAATCGAGGAGATTCCGGAGGAGGCCGACGAAACGACGGACGACGAGTCTTCGTCGACAGAGTCGACAGCAGAGGCCGATGACCAGTCGTCGGGCCAGTCCGAGGACGAATCGGACGACGTGTTACCCGAATTCGAGGAATTAATCGACGAGTAAGTCCGGTTACCGAGCAACAGGGTCTCTCTGTTCAACACCCTCGACGTATCGCGTCTCCAATATGATTCCGACAGCCGTTATACAGTCACTAATAGCATTGCTCGTCGGGAGAACTGCATAGAAACGACGGAGAACTGTTAGTCCGCGGCGGCAGAAACTGGCTCTTTGGTCTCGTCAGCCATCTCGGAGGCAATACCGTCAGCAATCGCAAAGACAGCGGCCTTGTGGTCTGTTTTCGACTTGTGAATCGATGTCGGCTTGACGCCCAGTTCCTCGTATTCGTCGTGGTCTACTTCTGTCCCGGATTCGGCTTCGTAGTGGTTCTGTACCTGTGCAAGCAGGCCGTGAAGGTGGATGAGCTCCTGCTTTTTCATAGTCAACCCAAGGTAACAACTCGAAGGTTATAGTACTACTCTGATGAAGGTTAACACACGGCTCTGCTAGTAATACGTAATAGTTCATGAATAATTCCTGGTGCGGAGTATATTTTGAGTTTTTTACACTGAATTTTACCATTTCTCCAAAGGCACTGTTGAGTGCTAGCAATGTACAACGCTTCGATGACGGACGGCCTCGACTCGAACACTGTCGACTCAAACTCGTTGCGGGAGTCTCCGGCTGGCACCCAGAGTTATGGGCTGCCTATACCTGCTATCGGTATGGACCAAGCCACTCTCCCATCAGAAACCGAGATCGGCCGGGTGGCCCTGACCGTTGCTGACTTACCACCGACTGTCGATTTCTACCGTGATGTTGTCGGCCTCCAAGTCCTAGACTCAGACGACGACCGGACGATACTCGGTGCGGGTGGACAGGAACTACTGATCCTGAACCGTCGGCCAGACGCACCAGCGAGAGGTTCTGCCGGGACCGGGCTGTACCACGTCGCGTTTCGCGTTCCGTCGCGAGCGGCGCTGGGTGATGCACTCAAGCGTATCGAATCGGAGTGGACACTTTCCGGCGCATCGGATCACGGTGTCAGCGAGGCGCTATATCTGTCGGACCCGGCCGGTAACGGCGTCGAGATCTATCGGGACTTTCCGCGGGCGCCGTGGCAGGAGACACCGTCGGGTCACGTCGAAATGGTGACAGAGCCCCTCGATACGCAGTCAGTCGCGGCTGCCGCGACCGGTGAACAGTCGATGCCCGCTAGGTCCGATATTGGACACGTACATCTGGAAGTTTCGTCAGTGGAGACGGCCCGGTCGTTCTACGCCAACGCACTCGGATTGCGTGTCAGAGCCGCGTACGACGGCGCGGTGTTTCTGGCGGCCGGTGACTACCACCACCACATCGGAGCCAACGTCTGGCAGGGGCGGTCAAGGCCCCACGCCGGACAGGGTCTGGCGTGGTTCGAGATTCGATTCCCCGACGAAGCAACCCTTGCTGCGACACGTAAGCGCCTCCGTCAGTCCGGCTACGCTGTCTCCGAAACCGATACCGGTCTCACAGTGCGTGACGGTGACGACATCGAACTCCGATTGCGAGCCTGAACACGGGATATCTCGACCGATTGACCGATGTGCCAAGTCAAGTGTCTTCGCGCGCTATCTGAGGTATGCACACGACACGGTGGCTGGCTACGGCAACCGGGCGAACGGGAACAGAAACGGACTGCACGGACGTGACAGGGCACAGCCGACGGCCGGGAGGAGCGCGATGAGCGGCCCCCATCAGGGCCAGCAACTCGTGACTGCTGGAGCCGCGCTATCGGAGGCGAGCGCGGCGGCGGTGCTGGTCCACGGTCGGGGTGCGACTGCCCGGAGTATCGTCCAGATGGGAACAGAGTTCCAGCAGGACGGGCTGGCTCTGCTCGCCCCCCAGGCCGCGCGGAACACCTGGTACCCTAACTCCTTCCTCTCGCCGGTCGAGCAGAACGAACCCGGGCGGACATCGGGACTGCAGGCTATCGAGGACGCCGTCACGGAGGCCGAGGAAGCCGGGATACCAACCGACTGTGTGCTCGTCCTGGGCTTCTCCCAGGGGGCCTGTCTCGCGAGCGAGTTCGTCGCCCGTAACCCGCAGCGCTACGGCGGGCTCGTGGCTCTCAGTGGTGGCCTCATCGGCGAGACCATCGACGAGAGCGAGTACGAGGGCGACATCGAGGAAACGCCGGTGTTCCTGGGCTGTAGCGACGTCGATCCGCACATTCCCGAAGAGCGCGTTCACGTCACGGCCTCGGTCTTCGAGCAACTGAACGGGGACGTGGAGGAACGCATCTACGAGGGGATGGGCCACGGCGTGAACGAGGACGAACTGGCGTACGTCTCGTCGCTGGCCGCCACCCTCGTCAATTAGGCCGTCCGAGCGTTGGTTCGTACACCGAGATAGCCTCGCTGAGCGTGCCAGCAGGGAGTTACCGGCCCCTCACCGCGAGACTTAGTGATTGGAAAGACTACACATGGCATGGACCTTTCCCGCCGACGGCTTCTCACGACGGTTGGTGCCGGTGTGACACTCGGCGGCGCAGGCTGCGCGGGAGATGACGGCTCGACTACTGGATCGCGTTCAGTGGCCGGGTCCGGCGGCGGAACCGGGACGCCATCGACGGCAACCGACCGAAGCGACGGGTCGAAGCCACCGACGGCTGATGGTCGCCTGCATCTAGACTACGAGATCGGGACGCTCGAAGAGAAGATCGTCAGCGGCGGCGTTCGTAAAGACGGTATTCCGTCCATCGACGACCCGACGTTTGCCGAGACGCCTCCAGAGATACTGGCTCCGGACGACCCGGTGTTCGGCGTGGTCCGCGACGGGGAGGCGAAAGCCTATCCGCAGTACATTCTCGTCCACCACGAAATCGTGAACGACACTGTCGGTGGTAATTCCGTCGCTGTGACGTACTGTCCGCTGACGGGCACCGCACAGGGATTCGAGCGCGGTCCAGTGGAGTTCGGCGTCTCAGGGCGGCTTGTGAACTCGAATTTGACGATGTACGACCGGGGCACCGATAGCTGGTGGCCACAGATGCTGGCGACAGCGATTACGGGCCCATTAACTGGCGAGTCGCTGCGGGAGTTCCGGATCACTTGGACGACGTGGGACCGCTGGTCCAGTACCTATCCGGAAACGACCGTTCTGACCGAGGATACCAGCTTCTCGCGGCGTTACGGCACTGATCCATACGGCCAGTACAACGCGAAACGCGGCTACTATTCGAGCACTCGGACGCTGTTTGAGCCGCTGCAGGGTGACAGCCGCGCGCACCCAAAGACCGTCGTCATCGGGACCCGGACGGAGACGGGGGCGGTGGCCTTCGATAAGGGAACACTGCTGAGTCAGCGCGTTCTGACAGGCAACATCGGCGACACGCCGTACGTCGCCGTCGCCGACACCGACCTCGAAACGGGCTACGTGTACGCGAATCCGGAGTCAGCGACGGTCGAAGCGGCGGACGACGGCTACACGCTCGAAGGGACCACACACGATGCCGATTCGCTCCCGCTGGACCGTTCACTGGCCTTCGACGCCATGTGGTTCGCCTGGGCCGGCTTCTATCCGGAGAGTGCGTATGTCGACTGATAGTGCAGCCGACGGGGCTGGTGTGGCCGCTCGCATCGAACGCTTGCTTCGGCACACTGCGGTTGCGGTCCGGGGAGCGCTCACCCGCCGCGACGGTCAGTTGCTTCTGGGTGTGTCTGGACTGGCGTACTTCCTGCTGTACCTCGCTGGTCTCAGACACCTCGGTTTCGGCCCAGCCGGCTACGAGGTTTCTGTCGTCAGTAACCCGCTTACCCGTGCGTTCCGGCAGGTCGGGCCGTTTCAGTGGGAACCGATTGCACTGGTCGTCGTCGGCCCAGTCGAACTGCTCGTCTCGCCGCTGAACGTGCTTCTCGGTGCCGTCTTGGCATCGCTGGTCGGACTCAACCTCGCCGTCTCCGCCGTCGCGTGGCGCGGCCCATCGGCCTGCCGTCTCGGCCCGGGGGCAGGGGCTGTGTCGGGGTTGCCGGGACTGCTCTCCGGATTCGCCTGCTGTGGGCCCACTATTTTGCTCGTTGTCGGTGTGCAGGCGAGCGCTGGACTTCTCTCGCTGTTCCAGTGGCTCCTTCCGCTCACTGTCGTGGCACTGCTCGGAACCCTTCTCTGGGTCGGCAGCCGAGTCGAGACAACGTGACAGGCGACGTAGACAGCACCTACTACTGGGAGATAGCTAGTAACTACAGGCTACCGACCCAGGTACCAGTTGGAACTTTTTTCCCTCGATTTGAGGGAAACATATAATTACTCCGTACGACCCATCTACCAGTATGACCGCTACTGTCGTGAGCGAGGTCAACCGACCCTACGTGCCGACGGGCGGGGCGAAACTGACCGCTGAAATCGAAGTCGAGCCCGGACGGTTGGAGGAGCCACCCACGCGACAGATTGCTCTCTGTATCGACGCGAGTGGATCGATGGCCGGCGAAGACATCGAACAGGCCCGCGCTGGCGCTGAATGGGTGTTCGGGCTACTCGACGAGGACGATTACATCTCGATCATCGCCTTCGACAACGAGGTCACGACGGTTCTTGCACCGACCCGGTGGGGGACTATTTCGCGTGAAACGGCAGTGGACGCGGTCGCTGACATCTCCGCTGGCGGGGGCACCGATATGTACAGCGGCCTGCTGGAAGCGAAGGCGTCCCTGCAGGATCTGCCGACAGACGACAACACGGCTCGGCGGGTCCTGCTCCTCTCTGATGGGAAGGACAACTCCCACGACCCGGAAGCGTTCGGGACGCTAGCACACGAAATCGACACCGAGGGCATCAGAATCAAGGCGGCCGGTATCGGGAGCGACTACCGCGAGGAGACGATCCGGACGCTCGGTACCGTTGCCCGCGGCGAATGGACACACCTGGACGCCGCCGGTGACATCGAGTCGTTCTTCGGCGACGCAGTCGAGGAGGCCGGGACCGTCGTCGCTCCCGACGCCCGTCTCGAACTTGACGTGGCTGACGGTGTCGAGGTGAGTGAAGTGTACCGCTCGCTGCCACAGACCCAGTCTGTAGACCCCAACTGGGAGGACAACGCGGCTGTCGTGCCGCTGCCCGACCTGCTAGAGCGGGAGACTCAGCGAGTCGTGCTGAAGATACACGCGCCGGCCAACGACCCGCAAGACGCCGTGTCCGTGGCGGATGTCACGCTGCACGCTGGCGGCGAGACGACGCGGGAATCGATCACCGTCGACTACACCGACGACGAGGCGAAACTGGCCGCGCACAACGAACAGGTCGACGTGGACCACCGACAGACCGTTATCAAGACGGAACTCGGCAAGGGCAACGTCGCCGAGGCACAGACCCAACTGGAGCGGATGACGCGCATCCACGGCGAGGACACCGAGGCCGTCCAGACCGCTGAGCGTGAGACGCGGATCGTGATGGAAGGCGGACGCAAGGAGCAGAACAAGGCGACGAAGATCGTCACTGACGAGGGCATCCAGAAGTGACTGCAACGACCTGCAGTGTCGGCAGGGCCGCTACTGGCCGGAGAAACTGGTGATCCATGAACTGGGAACCTGAGAGCGGTGATGTCATCGCCGGCCAGTACGAACTCGAGGAGTTCCTCGGCAAGGGAGGGTTCGCGAAGGCGTTCCGCGCCAGAGACACCGAGACGGGTGAGGCGGTCGCTGTGAAGTACCCCAACTACACCGAATCCCAGAACGACCCCGACATCATCGAGGAGTACTTCAAAAAGGAGGTCGGATCACTGGAACGCATCCGCCGGGCCGGCGGTCACGAGAACGTGATGGACTACTACGATCAGGTCACGGAGCGTGACGTTCCGTTTCTGGTCGTCCAGCTGATCGTCGACGGGATCGAACTCGACGAAGTCATCGACCAGCACGGCCCAATCGACGACAGCGAGCAGGTCCGACAGATCGGCATCGACCTCTGTGACGCGATGGGGTTTCTCCACGAGAACGAGATCGTCTACCGGGACCTGAAACCGGAGAACGTGATGCTCACGCCCGATATCACGCCCACGCTGATCGATTTCAATACGGCGACGGGGTTCGATGCCACCGAGGATCCGTCCTCCGGCAACACCGGGACGACGATTCTGGGGCCGTTCAAGCCCCGCGAAGTCGCCGAGGCCAGCCGAACCGACGTTCGGCAGGGGCCGTGGTCGGACGTGTATTCTATCGGGAAGATACTCCTATTCTTGCTCAAGGGGAGCGTCCCGAAGAAAGACGGGGTGAACCCGCAAGCGTTCGGGGCCGACTGCGACGATTATCTGGCCGAAATCGTCGAACGGGCCACGCAGTCACATTACCGCGACCGATACCGGAACGCGACGGTCCTCAAAGAGGTCCTCGAACGGCGCGATCCAACGCCGCCCGCGACGGCGTCAGTGACGTACATTCAAGCGGACAGGCAGTTCACCGTCGAACCGGGCGACACTATCGGGCGACAGGGCGCGAGCGGTCCCCCGGCATCGATAACAATCGAAGACCCGCAGGGGGAGTACATCTCCTCGGTGCAGGTACAGTTCGATATCGAGGACGGCGAGTGGTCCCTCCACGACCGGAGCCTCAACGGGACGTTCGTCCAGAAGGGGGCCGGTTGGCAGCGGGTCCTCTCCGAACCCGGACGCAACCGTCTGCGCTCCGAGGGCGAGGACCCGACCGACAGACACGGCAACGTTCCACCCGAGTCGGTGACACTCACCGACGGCGACCTGGTGTCGCTGGTCCATCCGACCTACGGGGTCACGTTCGAGTTCCATCCGGAGGAGTCATGAGATACAGCACGAACTACGACATCGGCGAGCGGAAGCGAGGACAGGGCATCAACGAGGACAGCGTCTCGCTGACGGTGTTCGAGGAGGGGCATCGGGACGGCTACCGCGGGCAAGACAGACCACAGTCGAAGGAGCCGGTCACAGCAGACGGCGACGAGACGGCGGATGTGACAGACGAGACAGCCGGTACTGAGACGGCGGCCGATACCGCTGACGACACGGACGCAGCGGACACTGATGAAGGGGCTTCAGCTGACACTGAGGGCAACGGGAGACCGATGAACCGTTCGGCCGGCGTGTTCGTGGTGGCCGACGGTGCCGGCGGACACGACGCCGGAGACATTGCGTCGTACATTACGACGACTATCGTGGCTGAACACCTCGCCCCCGTGGCGATTCGAACGGCCCGGAGTTATCCCGGCGGGTTCGACGTCGATGTCGCCCGCGATGTCCTCCCGGACCCGCCCGGCGAACAGGAACTCGAAACTGCCGTGGCGGAGGCGATTACGGCGGCCCACCGCGAGATCATCCGGTACGCAAACGAGACCGGGACCCAATCCTACACGACGGTCGTTGCAGGCATCTACGCCGACGGCAAACTCCACTACGGCTGGGTCGGTGATAGCCGGGCTTACGTCGTCAACAGCGCCCGTGAGACGATTTCACCGCTGACCAGAGACCACGCCGTCGTTCAGGAGTGGGTCGACAACGACGAAATCGACCCGGTCGAGGCACACGTCCACCCGAACGGCAACGAGATCACACGCGCGCTGGGCGGGTCCGGCTACGAGGACCCCGACGAGGCGACTGTCGGGGTGGACACGCGGACGGTCAGGCTGTACGCGGAGGACACGGTGTTGGCGACCAGCGACGGACTCATCGACGCACAGACCGACGCGCCGGAACTGTACGAGGAGTACGTCGATTCGGACCACGCCGATTCAGTGGCCGAGCGTATCCGCGAAGCGGCCGTCACCGACGACGAGATCCGTGACGTGGTCCTCGATGCAGCGTCCCTCGACGCGGCGAGTCGGGAGTTCGTGTCACTGGCAAACGACCGCGGGGGGAAGGACAACATCTCCGTGCTCCTGTTTGCCGACAGTGCGCTTCCGGAAACACCGGAAAGCGGCGGGATGCCAGTTCGAGATATCGACCCTGATCTCGACATTTCCGAACGGGATACCGTTATTATGACAGACGAATAGAGAGAAAGTTTCGTGGGACAAGTATTTTATTTCTCGACTCTATACTCTCTAACGAAACCCATGCCTGAATCCGACCGCACGGTAAAATGCCCCATATGCGACGAGGACTTTGATCCGACAGTCGCGGGCGGATGGTGCACAAACCCGGACTGTGGTGAGTGGCAACACACTGACGAAAGCGCTGCTGATTTTGACACCGACGATGCGGTGCCGGACGACGCCGACCTGATACCGGAAGGCACGGACGAGGCGGACCCGACGGATGGCCGGTCGATGGGGGCTAGCGACGAAGCCGACGCCCCGGATGGGCACACTGTCGACAATGACAGCGACGACGACGCATCGGTGGATGGAGCCTCGGATACTGGGGCAGCCGAGGCCGGAGACGAGACGGTGGGGACGGCGGAGACGGCGACGGAACACGAGCCTGAAGCCGACACCGAT
Source organism: Haloarcula hispanica ATCC 33960 (assembly GCF_000223905.1). NCBI lineage: Archaea > Methanobacteriati > Methanobacteriota > Halobacteria > Halobacteriales > Haloarculaceae > Haloarcula > Haloarcula hispanica. Next base: position 1,706,281 of record NC_015948.1, on the reverse strand, counting down.
GCCGAAAACGAAACCGAGCCGAAGGCTGCGGAAGAACCCGACGAGAATGATGACACCTCGGACCAGTCCAGCAGTGACTCCGATGCGGACGCCGAGACATCCAACGACGCCTCGGAGACAGATGACGATGCGGCGACGATCGCCTGTCCGGACTGTGACCGCGAACTCGACGCCGACGCGAATTTCTGTGTCGCCTGCGGTGCCGACGTACAGGATATCACACCGGGCGACGACGGCTCGCTCGACGCGTGCCCGTCCTGTGACACCGCTGTCGACGACGATGCCAGCTTCTGTGTCAACTGTGGGGAGGACTTAGACGCACATCGCGGCGAGAGCGACACGCCGACGGCTGACTCGACAGGGTCGTCGACCGCCGATGAGACGGAGAGTGAGTCAGGAGCCACGGGCAACGCCGTCGACACACTCGCGTCACAGTCCACCGACGACGCGGCGGTACCGGACAAACTCGTCCTCTCGGTCGAGGGTCGTGACATCACCATCGAAGACGGTGACCGCATCGGCCGGGAGATTCGGGCGGCACTATTGGATGCCGGGCGACCGGAAGACGAAGCGGTTCGGATCCACCGCGAACACGTCCGGTTCGACCGCCAGCCGGAAGGGTACTATCTGGTCGACCTCGGGGACAACCCGACGCGGCTGAACGAGACCCAGTTGAAGAAAGGCGACCGGGAACCGATCCAACCGGGCGACGAACTCGAACTGTCGGGCGTCGCCACGATGACAATTCGGGCGGCGTGACCACCCACAGTTAAGCGGTCGGTCGGGAAACATCAGGCTGATGGAGCGTGGTCGACTGGGGTTGGAACTCCGCGAGTCCGCCGCACTACTGCGAACTGAAACCTGGCTGTTTGTGGGTGTGGGTCTGGCATGGCTCGTCTACGGTGGCTGGGTGCTCGCGACGGGGCTGCTGTTGGCGCAGTTCCCAGGGATCGAAGGTACTGTTCTTGTGACACTTGCTGGCCGGACTATCTCGCTACGCACTGTACTTGCCGCCAGTCTCTGGCTCCTCGGTCCGTCGCTGGCGACCGTTGTCCTCGTCAACCGACGGCTTCGGAACAGCTACGGCAACCTCGCCGACGCGTATCGGCTGGACCATCCGAGCCTGTTGCTCGCCCTCCCCGGCAGTGTGCTTCTGGGCTGCCTGTTGCTCAGTGTCACGCTCGGCCAGCAACGTCTGCTCACGGTAGTTGCACTGTTCGGGACGGTGCATCTCGTCGTCCGGACCGTCGCCTATGGACACCGCGTCTACACGCTTTCGGTTCCACGACTCCTGTCGCTGCTGGTGTTCGTAAGCGCCGCTGCTCTCGGGACTGGGTGGCTGACCCAGCCGGTCGTCGCACCCGGCGTGTCGTCGTCGCTGTCCCCGTGGCTGGCGCGGGCGGGCGTCGGTCCCGTGGCGGAGACGGCGCTGCAACTGACGGGCGTACAGCCATCGCAAGCCACACCTCTGTTCATCGCCGTCCCCGGTGTGCTGGCGAGCGCGTACCTCCTGTTCCAACTGCTCGCTGGAACCGTCGTTCGAATCCGTGCGCCGCTTTCGAACCCCCAGCGCCGTCCGGACCAGCGGTTCCCTATCATGCCACCGGTCGGCGGCTCACAAAGCAGCGACGAGAGTCCGACTGCTGAACGGACTGTGGACGCCGCACCGGACTCCCGGGAACAGACTGGAGCGGGGACCGACACCGCAGATGCTGACAGCGACGAGGAGCCACCGGGACACACCGGGACGCGAGTGTTTTCGCCCGACGAGGTCCCGGCGGCGGAACCGCCCGCTCACGGATCGGAACAGAACAACGCGCAGCCGTCGGACGCCGACGCGGAACCGGAAACGGCGGCCACCGACAGCGGTACAGAAACGGAATCGGAGACGGCCGGGACGGACAGTTCGAATGAGACTGCCTCGGCGACAGACGAGGCATGGATGGACGATACGTCCGTCTTCACGCCGGGCGGCCGCGACGCCGGCCAGTCGTACTGTGGCGAGTGCGGCGAGTCGCTCCCGCCCGATGCTACCGCCTGCCCGTCCTGTGGCGACCCCGTGGACGAGTGAGACGGTCAGCGGTTCGAAACGGGGATGTCACCGAGCGCAACGGTGTATTGCGTCGATTGTACCGAGCCCCCGTCCGGATACACTAGCACTGTTACGGAGACAGTGTCCGGTCGTTCGCCGGGGGGCAGTAGCCACGACTTGGTCACGTCGTCAGTCTGATTCACTGGTAGCTGTCCGGTGCTCGCGGATTCCGCAACCGTCTCGCCGCTGCGGGTGGTGACGCTGTCGAGACGAACTGCCGCGGGGTCTGTCCCGGTGTTCGTCACGTTCACCGTGAGCGTGAACCGCCACCCCTCGTCAGCGGTGACGACAGACGCCGCATCGATGCGGGCTGAGACGTTCGCGGATTCCAGAATCGGGTCGCCGACGCCGGCACCGGCCGGCTCCGCAGTCGGCGTTTCGGGGACCGCCTCACCTCCGGTGTCCCCGGTCAAATGATGCCCCATCATACTCCCGAAGGTAACGACCTCGATGAGGATCGGCAAGCCGATTCCAACGATGATGAGGAGTCGTAGCAGCGTTTTCTGCTCCGGACCGTCGACGTCGTCGAACATGATGAGAGAGTAGTGAAGTTGTGTTAGACCGGGATCGGCGGGCTACCGGGCGCGAACAGTCCATCAGCGACCATGCTGGCGAGCGGCGGCCCGTAGGCGATGGCGATGAGCAGCAGGGCAATCGCCGTCCAGAGCTTGTAGTTGTCCAGGATACGCGGGCTGTGGTCCGCGCCGGACAGCGGCTCCGGAATCGTCCCGTTGACCGACAGCGTCCCGCCGCGGCGAGCGAGCAAGGTGTCGGCCATGACGATGAGGAACATCGCCGCGCCGACGAACAGCAGGAAGCCGCCGATGGCGATCTGGATGCGCATTTCGCCGACCGTTCCGGCGACGCCCTCGAACGCGAACTCGTCGTACGTCGGTTCGGCAGTCCGTCGCGGAATGCCGGCGAGGCCGGCGCGGTGCATGGCGTTCGACATCACCGCCATGCCCACGAACCAGACGTACGGCTGGAGCGTGGCGATGGTGCGCTGTCGGAGTTTCTTCCCGGTGATCTGTGGGACCAGCCAGTAGCTGATCGCCATCGCCGTTAGCGCGAACGCAGTCCCGACGGTGAGATGGAAGTGGCCGGGCACCCAGATGGTGTTGTGGATGAGGTAGTTGATGTTCATCCCGGCGTTGATCATGCCGGAGAACCCTCCTGCGGCGAACATCAGGCCGGCGAGCATACAGCCGGCGAAGGCCGGCTTACCCCAGGGCAGATTCCGAAGCCAGGAGAGATAGCCCTTTGCACCCCGCTGGCGAGCGCCGTGTTCGACCGAGGCGACCACGGTGAACGCGGTCAGCAGCGAGGGCAACAGCAAGAACATCGTGTTCGTCATCGCGATGAACTTGTAGCCCGAGGGGATGCCGGGGTCGGTGTACTGGTGGTGGAAGCCGACCGGGGTCGAAAGCAGCAGGAAGGCGACGAACACGACGCGGGCCAGCGGGTCACTGAACAGCCGCCCACCGGCCAGCTTCGGTAGAATCGTGTACCAGACGAGATACGCCGGCATGAGCCAGAAGTACACGACCGGGTGGCCGAAGTACCAGAACAGCGTCCGCGTCAGCAGCGGGTCGACGTTCTGGATGAGTCCGAGCGACCACGGAATGAGGAAGGCGACGACCTCGACGGCGACGCCGATGGTGGAGACGTACCACATCAGCATCGTCGTCAGGACCATGAACGTCTGCAGGGGAATGCGTTCACCCGGGTTCTCAGAGCGCCACTCCCACAGGGACTTGAAGTACGCGAGGCCGGCGACCCACGAGCCGACGATGATGAGCGCGGCGCCGATGTAGAACGCCGGGTGCGCCTTCATCGGGGCGTAGAAGGTGAACAGCACGTCCGCTTCGAGGTCGTGACCCAGGATCGACGGCGAACCGACGATACCGCCGATGATAGACACGGCCGCAAGCACCGTCCCCGTGAGCATTATCCAGAAGGCCGACCAGGCGATACGCTGTGGCAACTCCCGTTCGAGACTGCTGGCGACAGCCCATGTGAACAGTCCTGCGATGAAGAACGTGGTAAACACGAGCGCCAGCAGGACGCCGTGGCCCGTCAGAATCGTGTAGTAGTCGGCTGAACTGACGAAGCCCCGGAACACGCCGGTCCGATGGAGCGCCTGGATGACGCCGAACAGCGCACCGATTCCGAGAGCGATGAACGAGACGAGGAACTCGCTACGGACGAGCTTCGACGTTTTCGGATAGGAGTCGACGAACACCATTACTGATCCGCCTCCTCCTGAGCCTGTGCGTCATCTGCGGACTGGTCGATGTTCTCTTGCTGCATATCGTACTCCTCCGGCGGGACGACCTCGACGGAGCCACCCATCGTGTGATGGGCCGCCCCGCAGTATTCGTGACAGATGAGCCCGTAGGTGCCGGGCTCGTTGAATCGGGCCGAGACTTCTGAGACCTGTCCCGGGATGACCATCGTGTTGATGTTGGTTTCGACCACTGAGAAGCCGTGCACCACGTCTGCACTGGTCACCTTGAACGTGACGTTCTCACCCGCGGGCACGCGGATCGGTGTGTCCCCAGTTCCGGGAGAGAACTGGAACTGCCGGGCGACGACGTACACGACGTACTGCCCGTCCTCTTTGACGACACCGGGGTCGTCGAACTGGGTCCCAGTGTTACCGTTCTGTACTTCTTCTGCGCTGATCTGTCCGCCCGTATCGTCGACCATCCCGACGCCGACACCAACCGACCCGTACGCGATGGTGGCGATGAAACCGACGATGAGCAGTATCGCTGCACCGAGCCAAACTTTTTCGAATCTATGAACCTGCATGGTATCACCCGATTATGGAGACGCGGCCGAGGAACTCGACGAAGTACATGAACACCCACAGCAGGGCAATCAACACGAAGTAGAAGGCGACCAACGCCGCCGTTCCCTTCGGGTCGTACTCGTCGTGGCCCAGCTCGACAGCCGGTTCAGTTTCAGCGGCCTCTTCAACAGGTTCCGGGCCGCTCGCCCGCCGTAGCTCGCCACCTTCACCCGTCTGTGGAGGCCGCCCGTTCTGGCGGCGTCGCATCGCGACCGCGAACAACAGCGGCGAGAAGAACGCCAGCAGGACCGAGCCTGAAAGGAGCCACTGCGGGCCGGAGAGTTCGATACCGCTCCCTTCCTGTCCGCTGCCGCCGTCACTGCCACCACCGCTGCCATCGAGCGGGCCACCGACAACGACAGCGCCCTTCATCCCGAGTGACTCGTGAGGGACACAGACGTATTTGTACACGCCCATTTCCTCGAAGGTATGGCTGTAGGTCGTGCCGGCTTCGCTGACCGCGCCCCCGGAGTCGAGTGGACCGTCACCGTCGGAGACGACGTTGTGGCCGCCGCCTTCGCCGGTCCACTTCCACGTCACTTCGGTGCCGGGTGTCACCCGAACCGCTGGCGGGTCGAAGGCGAACGCGCCGTTGTTGCCCTGTGCACCGACCGATATCTCGACGCTATCGGCGTCGGTTCTGTCGACTGTCGTTCCGTCGTAGTTCGAGACGTCGTCGAACCAGCCGCCGTAATCCGGGTTTGCCGGCGGTCCTTGTTGCTGACCGCCGCCATCGGAGTCGCCGCCCCCGCTGCCACCGGACCGGACGACGACTGCGCCTTTCATTCCGAGCGCTTCGTGGGGAACACAGACGTACTTGAACATCCCCTCAGACTCGAAGGTGTGGCTGTAGGTCGTGCCGGCTTCGCTGACCGCGCCCCCGGAGTCGAGCGGGCCGTCGCCGTCGGAGACGACGTTGTGACCGCCGCCTTCGCCGTTCCACTCCCAGACGACCTCTGTGCCCGGGCTGACCATCACTGCCGGCGGGTCGAAGGCGAACGCGCCGTTGTTGCCCTGCGCGCCGACGGTGATTGTAACAGTGTCTTGGCCTCGCTTGTCGGCGGTCCCGTCGTAGTTCGACACGTCGTCGAACCAGCCGCCGTAGTCCGGTTCTTCCTGTGCTGTCGCCGTGCCGGTCGCGGCCAGCGCCGCCGTCCCGGCTGCGGCACCGACGAACTGTCGCCGACTCAGCGCCATCGTCGCACCCCCACCGCGTCGTGCGAATCTGGCAGCTGGCTGCTTCTAGCTTCGTGCCGTACCATATCTGGGAAGATAGCAGATTACCTAAAAAAACCCCTGATGGTGTTTTCAGCCGGCAGGAACGACCCGTTTCTTTTTATAATCCCTCTAACGTACGGCCAGATATGTCTGCGTCAAGCCCTCGGCTCGTGACGTTGCTGGCGCTGCTCGGTCTCGCGCCGGTCGCGTACTACATGCAGGGAACCGGACGCTCCATCGTCGCGCTCTCGCTGGTCAGCGTCGTCATCATCGCCGGCAGCCTGTTCTGGATGACACAACCAACCGAGTCGAGTACCGTCTGATATGCAGTTCGGGACGGCGGGGCTGAGTTCCGGTGAGACGGCCGGCCTCGCGGCGTTCGTCGGGCTGGGACTCGTCGGGAGTGTCCACTGCCTCGGGATGTGCGGGCCGTTAGTCACCACCTACGCCGATAGACTTGACGACGGCGGGCCGGTATCAGGCCACGAAATACGTCAGCACGCGCTGTTCAACGCCGGACGGACGCTGAGCTACGCGCTCGTCGGAACGGTGCTTGGCGCTGCTGGCAGCGTTCTGTACGACGTGGCCGGCTTAGCACGCCTCGGGACCGCCGTCCGTGGAGCCGTCGGGGTTTTCGTCGGCCTCGCTATCATCACCGTGGGGCTGGGGTATCTCTCCCGTGGCCGCGCCGTCGATGTGGCCCGGTCGCTACCGCTGGTCGGGGACCTGTTCCAGCGACTCTCCGCGTCGCTCGTTGCCAGAGTCGACCGGTGGGTCGACGGCCCGGGGATGGTCGCGCTGGGTGCAATGCACGGGCTGCTCCCCTGTCCGCTGCTCTACCCGGCGTTCCTGTATGCGTTTGCGACGGGCTCCGCGCTCACTGGCGGGCTCTCGCTGGCCGCGCTCGGCCTCGGGACGTTCCCGCTGGTGTTTGCCTACGGGACCGCCTTCGGCACGCTGTCGCCGGGCCATCGCGCAACGCTGCACCGGGTGCTCGGCGTCGTCTTCATCGCACTCGCGCTCGTCCCGCTGTCGAACGGGCTGGCGGCGTTCGGTATCGCCATCCCGAAACCACCCCTGCCGATGCCCTGGACATGACCCACTGTACGCTCTGTGACCTGCCGGTCGATACGCCGGTCACCGACGACGCGGTCGAGGGGACGTTCTGCTGTCGCGGCTGTCTGGAGGTCGCCCGGACGCTCGACGACCCGGCGACGGAGACCCGCGACGCGGCCGACACAGGACCCGATCCGGACGACGCCGACGGCGAGACGGCCTTCCTCTCCGTCGAGGGGATGCACTGTGCGACCTGCGAGACGTTTCTGGAAGCGCGGGCCACAGACCACGACGGCGTCGCCGCCGCGGCCGCCAGCTACCCGACGGGGACGATGAAACTCACCTACGACGCCGACGCGCTCTCCGAGTCGGACCTCGCGGACGCGGTGGCCGGCACCGGCTACGACGCCAGCCTGCAGGCCACGGAGACCGACGACGAGTACGAACTGGAGGGGCGTCTCATCGTCGGCGGCTTCTTCGGAATGATGACGATGCTGTGGTACATCCTCTTTCTCTACCCGGCCTACCTCGGTGTCGACTCGTCGCTGTTGCTGTTCGACCCGGCGGGGCAGGCGGGGGACTACCTGCTGTGGAACATGGCCGTGATGACCGGCGTCGTAGTCGGGTACACTGGGTGGCCGTTGCTTCGCGGGGCCTACGTCAGTCTCCGGGCTGGCCGTCCGAACATGGACCTGCTGGTGGCGATGGCCGCCGTGACCGCTTTCCTGTACAGCGTTGTCGCCGTCATTTTGGGACATACAGAGGTGTACTTCGACGTGGCGACGGTCATCGTCATGGCCGTCTCGGTCGGCGACTACTACCAGGACCGGGTTCGGCGGCGCGCGCTGGACCGCCTCACGGAGTTCACGACACAGCGGGCCGATAGCGCCCGGCGACGCACCGACGGTGGTCACGAGGAGGTCGATGTAGGGGTGCTGTCGCCCGGCGACGAAGTCGTTGTCCGGTCCGGGGATCGCGTCCCGGTCGACGGCACCGTCGTGGAAGGGACCGCTGCCGTCGACGAGTCGCTCGTGACCGGCGAGTCGCTAGCCGTCCGGAAGACGGACGGCGACGAGGTCATCGGCGGGTCCCTGGTCACGCAGGGCGGCGTCGTCGTCCAGGTCGGGCCGGACGCCGAGAGCACCGTCGACCGGCTGACGAACCTGCTGTGGGAGGTCCAGAGCACGCGCGGCGGCGTCCAGCGGCTGGTTGACCGTATCGCCGCCGTCTTCGTCCCGCTGGTGGTTTTCCTGGCTGTTCTCGCTACCGGCGGGCACCTCGTCGCCGGAGCGACGCCGACGGACGCGATGCTGACCGGGCTGGCTGTACTCGTGGTCTCCTGTCCCTGCGCGCTGGGGCTGGCGACGCCGCTGGCGACCGCGGCCGGCATCCGCCGGGCGCTGGACGGCGGGACCGTCGTCACCGGCGATGCGGTGTTCGAGACGGAGACCGACGCGGACGTGGTCGCGTTCGACAAGACGGGCACGCTGACGACCGGCGAGATGGAACTGCTGGAGCGGGCCGACGACCGGGCGATGGCCCGAGCCGCCGCGGTCGAGCAGTTCGCGGACCATCCCGTCGCCGAAGCGGTGACGGACGCCGTGTCGGTCCCCGACGCGACTGTCTCCGAGTTCGAGCAACACCCGGGCCAGGGCGTCAGTGCGACAGTCGATGGGGAACAGGTCGTCGTCGGGACGCAAGCGCTGTTCGACGACCTCGGGTTCGACGTGCCCGCCGACCTCCGGACCCAGTGTGAGCGTGCGACTGAGAACGGGCGTGTCCCGGCGCTCGTCGGCTGGGACGGCGAAGCACAGGACGTGCTCGTCGCGGGGGACAGGCTCCGCGCGAACTGGGAGTCGGTCGTCTCGACGCTCGCCCGGGACCGCGATGTCGTCGTCATCACTGGCGACCGGCCCGAGGCCGCCGTCCCGTTCGAGCGCCACGACGGCGTCGACGAAGTGTTCGCCGGGGTGCCGCCGGAGGCGAAAGCCGAAGTCGTCGAGCGACTGCAGTCCCGCGGGACTGTCGCGATGGTCGGCGACGGGAGTAACGACGCCCCGGCCCTGGCTGCCGCCGACGTCGGCATCGCTATGGCGTCAGGCACGTCACTGGCCGCCGATGCGGCCGACGCGGTCGTCACAACAGACGACCTGCGCGCCGTTCCTGACATGTTCGCCGTGACGGCCGCAACTCGCACGCGGGTCCGACAGAACCTCGCGTGGGCGTTCTGTTACAACGCCGTGGCGCTCCCGCTCGCGTTGCTTGGCGTCCTGAACCCACTGTTTGCGGCGCTGGCGATGACGGCCAGCAGCCTGCTCGTCGTGGGGAACTCCACGCGGACGCTGGCGGGAACAGCCACACACAGCAAGGCAAGTGCCGAGGGACCGACTGCGACGCAGCAACCAGCAGCGGCCGACTGAAGCCGTACTGTCGTGCCAGCGAACGTTCCCGTTCTTGTCATTTGGTATCATGTCTGAAACAGATTTAATATATCACCGGTTCTGGTCGGATATACGTCGCTTTCACCGACGTGGTGACCCATGACTTACGCAATTCCCGTTCCCGCGCCAACGTCGTTCGCTCGCTGGCTGTACAGCGGGCGGTCGGCTATCGAACGTAGCCTTGACGCTACGGTCGAGTACGCATCCCTTATTGGGGAACGGGCCACTGCGGACACCCGCTCGGTGAAAATTCCGCCCGTGGCACCATAGACTGGTTCGCTGCCGTGGGACCGGCGTCCCACTCACGGACGCCGCACTGCGGTGGCGATTCGTTCGGGCTCACTGTCAAGCGGTGAAGCCCTGTCTCCCGCTCGGCCACTCCGTCTGATAGGCCTGCACCGCCCAGTGTGGCCTGTCGGCCTGTGCCACTCGCCCCCGAGTCTGTACTGTGTCGTGTAGCTATCTCGCTGTCCAGCCTTCGGGTTCCCCATCCTCCCGGTGTGGGAATCCTGTACCGGCCGTTCCGGGCCGGACGTACGCGCCCGCCACCCGCGCAGTCTCCGACCGACGCGACTCGACTGGTGAGTGCCCTCTCGGCCCGGTTCGACTCCGGCCGTCGGCGTTATGTCGCTGCAGGCGACTCCCCCGACCGAGGTATCGGCCGACGTATCACTGCGCGTTCCGCGTGGCGGGTCCGAGACCCTCGAAGCCGGTGTCGCCGGTGTCCTCGCGGCCGTCGACGGCGTCGAAGACGTGGCGGTCGACCGCGTGACCAGCGTGCGGCCGACCTGGACCGACATCCGGGTCGACGCCGACGTGTCGCTGACCCTGTGCGTTGACGCTGAACGGAACACCGCCGATGGCCGCACCGAACTCCTGCAGGAGGGGTTCGGCGTGATGGCGGTCAACCGCCTCAACGTGACCGGTAACGCGTAAGCGCAACCCTCTAACTCGCCCCGTCTCCTGCTTTCCCGAAATCAACAAGTGGGGCCGGGTTCCTGCCTGGCGCAGGTCCGATTCCGGCCGGGAAATCACCCATGATGCATAGAACCTACCTCGCCGCTGTCATCGGTAGGCGGCGACGCGACTCGAAGAGCCGAGCACAGTCACGCCGTACCCGTCGGCTGTAGCCGCCGGGACCGGTCGCAGTCGTCCGTATCCGGACTAGTCTGCTGGCCTGTGTGGCCGAGCGTGTAAGATACTGGAGTGCGAAGCAGGACACATGACGGTCCATACGTCCGACGACCGCTGGCTCGATGCACCAGTCGAGACAGTGTTCACGTTCATGGACGAGCCGTCGAACCAGGCGGCCGTCACGCCGAGCCTTACCCGCGCCGAACGCATCGAGCGGCTGCCAAACAGCGGAAACCGCGCTGCGTACGAGTACAAAATGTTCGGAATCACCTTCACCGGTGAGGTCCGTGCCTCGACGTACAAGCCGCCCGAGCGTATCGTTTACGAGATGAGCGGCGACCTGACGGGCCGGATAGCCTGGCGGTTCGAACCGGAGCGCGGGGGCACGCGGCTCACATACGCGGCCGAGTACGAGGTCCCCGGGCCACTCCCGGAGGTTCTCCTCGCGCCGCTCATCCGCTGGTACAACCGCCGGGAGGTACGGCGGCTGCTGGAAAACATCGCCGGGGCAGTCGAAGGGGAAGAGTGAGTCGTCGCCGGTTCGCTGTCGTAACTGCGCTACTCGTCAGTCCAGAGCGCGTCCGAGAGCGTCCGCTGGACCGCTTCCTCGCCGACAGCCGTGGCGAGCGTCTCGAACCCGTTGCGTTCGACGGGGTCCTTTGCGTTCGCAACGAGCCTGGAGACGATGAACTCCGGCGTGGACTTCCCGACAGTGCCAAACCGGGGCTGATAGTCGACCTGTAGTTCGAGGTCCTGATTCAGCCCTTCGGCGAAGATGCCATCGACACGGGCCTCGACAGGCAGCGGTTCGAGATCGTCCGCGAGGTGAGTGACGAACACGCCCAGCGCGTCGCGGTCGACGGTCAGCGTCACGAGTCCGTGGAGGAGATCGGCGGCGGAGCCGGGCTCGGTGATAGCCTCGAACTCGTCGACGAGCATCAGCGTCCGGTCGCTCTCGGTCAGCGGCGGCACGACCGAACGCAGCGTCGATTCGAGGACGCCGGCGTTGAACGACGCGTGCCGGCGGTGGAACACGACGGTGTCGACGATGCCCACCTCGGCGGCCTCGGCGGGGACGGGCAGTCCCATCTGGGCGAGCAGCTGGACCTGGCACAGCGTCTCCAACAGGGTCGTCTTCCCGCCGGAGTTCGCGCCGGTCAGGACGGCCACCCGGTCGCCGCTTGGCGGCTGGTTCGCCCGGTCTAGGTCCAGTGTGTGGTCGCCGATAGCGTAGGTGACCGGCTGGACGCTCTCCACGTCGGCGATGGTGAGGTTCCGGGCCCGCTTCACCGCGATGGTCTTGCGGTCCTCGACGAAGGCGGGCCGCGTCAGGTCGAACGCGATGGCGAAGCGGGCGAGCGACACTGAGAACGCGATGTCGTCCACCGCCTCGATGGCGGCGTCGATGTCCCCGCGGGCGTCCGCGAGGTCGTCTTCCAGCCGGTCGGCGACCGTCCCCTCGCGCTCCCGGACGTCGCTTCGGAGCGTGCTTCGGAGTTCCCGGAGCGCCACGTCGACGAAATCCCGCGCGTCGGTCGCCTCGCGGGGCATCGCGTCGCGGACTCTGGCAGCGTCGATACCTGTCTCGCCCGTGACGTGCCGGACGAGCGCGTCCTGGAACTCGTCGGGCCGCCGAGCGCCCTCCTGAACGGCCTCGACGACCTCCATTGATGCCGCTGCAAGATCCTCTATTTGCCCGAGCTGGTCGCGCAGGCGGTCGAGTTCCTCGTCGGCCCCTTCGCCGACGGACTCGCCGTCGCCCGCGAGGCCGGCGAGCGCCGCCCGGCCAGCCGTCAGTGACTCGCCGTCGAGGGCCGCTAACGGCTCGAACACGCCGCTCTCGATGCCAGTGTCCCGGAGTGCGAGCGCCACGTCGACTGCGGCTAGTTCACCCCCGTCAGCGTCGAACGCGTCGAACGCGTCGAGAACGGCCCGCTGGTCCGCCTCCGAGAGGTCGGCCCACGTATCCCGCGCTTCGAGCACGTCGTCCAGCCGCTCGTCCATCGCCTCGCGGGTCGGTAGCGGCGTCAGCACCCGGATGCTGTCGGCCGCATCTTCGGTGACCGCGTACTCCTCGGCGAGGTCGAGTAGTTCCTTGTACACGTCGCGGGTATCTCTGGTGGCGAGCAGGTCCATCGACTCGGCCCCGGTCGCCCGCCGGAGGATGCGCGTCGCTCGCCCCCGGGAGAGGCCGGCCGTGGTTAGCGCACGCGTATCCGCCGACTCGATGGCCTCGATAGCCCGCTCGACGCCCAGCTCCTCGGTGAGCAGTTCGGACGTCTTCGGGCCGATGCCCCAGTACTCCTCCAGTCGCATGCACGGGTGGACAACGGCGGCCCGCTTAGGCGTTTTCAGTTGTCGGGCTCGTCGTCGTCGATACCGAAGCGCTCGTGCAGCGGCCCCGGCTCCCCGCGGGCCTGCCGGTCAGCCCGCCGGGCCGCGCGGCGCGCGATGAGTGCTCCCAGCGTCGCCGGAATCGCAAGACCGAGCGACACGAGCGCGGTCTGTTCGGAGACGACTGACGGGCCATCCGACAGGAGGACCTCGTAGCCGACTGCGAGCACGACGACGGCCACGCCGGCGACGACGAGGTACAGCCCCCGGGCCAGCACCTCGCTGGGATTACGCAGCCGCGAGAGATACGCGGCTGGACCGAGCCAGCCGGCCAGCAAGACGCCGACGGCCACGGGAAGCGAGAGATCGCCGACGAGGATGACGACGGCGTACAGTACGAGCGGCGCAATGGCGATGCCGAGCGAGAGCCCCGTGAGCGTGACTGCCCACGTCGGCGCACCGGCGTCCATCGACTCGAGCGTCTCGGTCAGGCGTTCGTCAAGCATCTCCGTCTGTTCGTCGGTGAGTAACGACGCGTCACAGTGTGGGCAGGCCATCGCCGTCGGCTCCAGCGGCTCGCCACACTCCGGGCAGGCGGGGTCCGACGCATCGCGCCACTCGGTCATATCCCCCATTGCACGCCGAGCGCTTTGAGTAGTCCGGATAAACCATTGCTATTAGAATAGTATAAATTCGGACACACTTAGAGAAAGTACGGCTTAAGAGATCGTAGAGCGGTTGCGTTGCCTATCCACTTAGTTAAAATTTAAATGTCATGATTGGTGCGAACTATGCAAAGAGATAATCCATTCGGCTGCTATCATGATATATGGGGGAGGTTAGCATTCTTCTTGTGGACGACGACGAGGCCCTCGCTACAGTGACGGCTGAGCTACTTGAACGTGAAGACGAGCGGTTCACGGTCGAAACTGTCCCAAGTGCCACCGATGGGCTACAGGCTATGGATCGTTCTCTTCCTGACTGTGTCGTTTCAGACTTCGAGATGCCCGAGACAGACGGGCTTGAATTTTTGCAGGCGGTCCGTGAGCGACACCCGCAACTCCCGTTTATCATGTTCACCGGTCGAGGAAGCGAAGAGATTGCAAGCGATGCCATTTCTACCGGTGCGACTGATTACTTGCAGAAACAATCCGGAGCTGAGCAGTACGAGCTGCTAGCCAATCGAATAAGCAACGCTGTCACGCAGTATCAGTCGAGAAAGCAACTGGAGGAAACCACAGCAGAGTACGCCGCTGTTTTCGAGAACACGCGAAACGGACTCCTCCTCGTCGATGTTGAACAAGACGGGTTCCGATTCCGGCGATGCAACTCACGAGTGCTTGAGTTCACTGGCCTCGTAGAGTCAGAGCTTATCGGTAAGACTCCAGTTGAAGCACTTGGGGAGAAAAATAGTAGAAAGATCGCTGGTGCGTACCGGAAATGCGTCGCCACGCGCGAGACAATCGAATATACGCTGACACTGGACCACCCGGTCGGGGAAGTCATCCACGAAGTCAGCGCTACACCGATAATCTCTGACGGCGAGGTCGAACAACTGGTCGTTGCGTTTACTGACATCACCGAGCGTCACAACCGCGAACAGGAACTACTGGAGGAGCGTGCGGTCATCCAGCAAGCGCTCGATGCGCTGGAGGACCCACTGTTCGTCCTCAGTGCAGATGGGCACATCGAGCACTGCAACGAACGGGCGGGTGAGCTTACAGGCCACACCGGACAAGCAGCCGAAGGGCTGCCGATCACCGACCTGTTTCCAGAAGCCGAGCGGGAGGCGATTACCGACGCGGTCCATCGGTCTCTCGATCGCGGGCGAGCTACCGTTACGGCCGACCTACTCACCGACGGCGGGCACCGCCGTACGTATGAGTTCAGCGGCCGCTCTCTCACCGACTTGGACGGCAACACGGCCGGGGTCGTCATGATAGGTCAGCGTACATCAGACGACTGATCGGTTGCGTCCGCAGTGGAACCGACGGCTCCAAACGGCTATGTCAGGGTGAAACGGTCCCAACTGGCTCTCTCAGCCCGGAGCCGGACGTGCCCGGGCACTCTCGTAACCCCATTCTTTCGATAGCGTCGCTCCCTGAACTTTATACTCTGTGACGGTCGAATTTCACAACACGAATGAAAGACGTGCTCTCCAGAATCGGCATCGGCTCGGCCACAGTAGACACGATTCTGCCGACGGATACCGTCAGAGCCGGCGAATCCGTCCAGGCCGAGGTCCACGTCGAGGGCGGGTCGACGGATCAGGATGTCGACGCGGTCTACTTCGCGCTGGAAACCGAATATAAATCCGACGAGGGGTACAAGGACGCCATCATCGATCAGTGGCAACTTACCGAACCGTTCACTATCGAAGCGGGCGAGAAACGACGTTTCGAGACTACTATAGATATTCCCAGGGAGACGCCGGTGACTACGCGCTCGACGGCCGTCGAAATCGAGACCGGCCTCGATATCTCGATGGCGGTCGACCCCGGCGACGAGGATTACATCGAAGTCGAACCGACACACCGCACGCAAGCGGTGTTCGACGCGCTGGATTCGCTCGGTTTCTCGCTCCATGCCTCGGCCTGTGAGGCGACGGCCGGGAGCCTGTTCACTACCTCGGCGAACTTCGCTCAGGAGTTCGAGTTCCGGCCCCAGCGCGGCGAGTTCGCCGGCGCGGTCGACGAGGTCGAGATCGTCCCGGTGTTCGACGACGACGGACTTACGCTGTACGTCGAGGTCGACCGCAGCGCCGGACTGCTTTCGGAGGTGACTGATGCCGACGAGCGACACACGAAACTCACGATAGAAGCCCCTGACCCTGACGGTATCGAGCCACGACTTGCGGAAGCGATTCGGGAACTGAGTTAGCCTGCTGGCGTACTGTGCCGCTCTCAACCCCAGAACGACTGCGTCCGTGCGTACTCCCGCTCCTGTCGGAGGATGTCCCGGTAGAATTCGTCTTCGTCCTCCCGCAAGCGGTTGATGATTCGGGCGGCGTTGTGGGGCCCGACCCCGCGGGCGGCCAGCGCGACCACCGCCCGCTTCCCGTGGCTCTGGACCAGCGAGGCCGAGCGGTAGGCTCGTTCGGTCATCTTCTCCTGCTCCTCGTCCTTGTCGTCGGTCCGGACGGCCGAGACGACTTCCTCGGCCCACGGATTCAGCGCGGCGATGCGGGTCGAGCCACACTGCGGACACGACGGCTGATCCCGCACGCGCTTGACCTGCTGTTTGCGGTCCCACTCCTTGCAGTGCAGACATGCGAGGATGACGCGGTCACTCTGGATGCGCTCCTTGACGGTTTTGATGACGCTCGCGTCGGCGTTCTCCGGTGAGAGGAGTTCCCGCCCGGAGGAACTGCCGCCGGTCCCGATGGGCGTGTGCTCGCCCACTGTTTCGAGCGCCACGTCGCCGCGCTGGATATCCCGGAGGAGGTCGGCTGTCGCTTCGATAGCGAGGTCCTCGTGGCGAACCTCGCGCAGGGCTTCGTCATACATCGGCGTGTCCTCAAGCGCTGCCAGCAGGCGGTCACGGCCGAAGTCAGTCGACCCCCGGCCCCGCCAGCGCTTGAGCGAGCCGAACTTCGTCGCCACCTGCGCGAGCTTGAACTTCAGCGCGTCGGCGTTTTTCAGGCTGAGTTCGATGAGTGCTGGGAGGTGGTCAGGATCGGTGTCCTCAATGACTTCGATGACATCGCCGGCGGTGATCCGGCGCGGGACCTCCAGCGTAATCCGGTACGGGTCGACATCCATCGCGACCGACGACCCTGCCCGTTGACCGAGCAGCGCCGAGAGGACCCGGCCCAGCGTTTCGTTGATTTTGTGCCCGTAGCAAGCGTTGACGATGACCTCCCGGCCGTGGAACTCCACCAGAATAGTCGTGTCGTCCGGAATCGGCCCCTCGTGCTTCTCGACCTGCGAAAGTCCCTCGGCGACGGTCTCCGGGCCGGCGGCATAGCGAGTCGCCACGTCTCTGGCGACGGCCTCGGTGTCCGCGCCGTCCTGGAGTTGCCGACCAGCCACACGACGGAGTTCGCCGACTTCCGCGGCGACGGCTCTCGGAACCGGAATCTCCTGCCCCACCCACGACGGGACCTCACCGGCGGGGTCTTCGATGGGTGAGACGGTCACGACTTCCTCTTCCTCGTCGATGTTCGTGATGCGCCACATCTCCCCGCGCTGGACGAACACCTCGCCGGGCGTGGCGAAGTTGACGACGAACTTCTCATCGAGGGTCCCGACCTGCTGGCCTGAGGCCACGTCCTCCACGTCGTATGTGGCCTCGTCGGGAATCATCGAGAGGTTCTGGTAGAAGTACTGCCAGGTCCCGCGGCGTTTCTCCAGAGTGTCCCGGTCCTCGTCGAGCCAGATGACGTTGTTCGCTGCGAGTTCCTCGACGACCTGCTTGAACTGGGCCTCGTCGAGGTCCCGGAACGGGTACGCGCGGGTCAGTATCTCGTAGGCCCGAATCGCCCGAATTTCGCCGGTATCCATCACCAGTCCGGCGATCTGGTTGGCAACTGTGTCGAGGCTCCCGTCGTGGATTTCGGCGGGCTCGACATCGCCGGCTTCGGCCTGTCTCGCTATCGCCAGCGCCTCCAGCGTGTCGTCGGTGTCAGTCGTAACGACCGTGCCCGAGGAAACGAGGTCCCGGCGGTGGCCGGCGCGGCCGACCCGCTGGACGAGGCGGGACACCTGCCGGGGGCTGCCGTACTGGACGACGTGGTCGACGTGGCCCACGTCGATGCCCAACTCCATCGAGGACGTACACAGCAGGGCGTCGAGGTCGCCGGCCTTGAACCGGTCCTCCACGTCGATGCGAGCCTCCTTCGACAGCGAGCCGTGGTGGACCCCGAGGTCAGTTCCGAGCTCCTTGAACCGCGAGCCAAGCGCCTCCGCTGTTTGTCGGGTGTTCACGAACAGCAAGACCGATTCGTTTTCGTCGATGAGGTCTGCGATGAACCGGACGTGGCTGGCCGTTCCCGCGTCGGTGACGAGGGAACTCGACAGTTCCTCGTCCCGGTCAGTAATCTGGGGCCGGACCACCTCGATGTCCAGCCGGCTGCCGATGTCAACTTCCACGATGGCACACGTGCGGCCGCCGGTGAGAAACCGGCCGACCTCGTGTGGGTCGCCGACGGTCGCCGAGAGGCCGATCCGCTGGAACCGCCCGGACAGTTCCCGGAGCCGTTCGAGTCCGACCGTCAACTGCGCGCCTCGCTTGGCCGCAGCGAGCTCGTGGACCTCGTCGATGACGATATGTTCGACATCCTCCAGCGCAGTTCGGAGCTTCGACCCGGTGAGCATTGCCTGGAGCGTCTCGGGTGTGGTCACGAGCACGTCCGGCGGGTCGTTGGCCTGTTTCTGGCGCTGGTAGTCCGTCGTGTCGCCGTGGCGGACGTCTACTTCGAGACCGAGCGTCTCGCCCCACCAGTCGAGGCGCTGGCGCATGTCGCGGTTCAGCGCCCGGAGCGGCGTGATGTACAGCGCGCCGATGCCAAAGCGGTCCTCGGATTCGGCCAGCGCGTCGAAGACCGGCAACATCGCCGTTTCAGTTTTTCCGGTTCCGGTCGGGGCGACGACTAGCGCGTCTCGCCCGTCAGCCAGAGTTGGAATCGCCTTTCGCTGTGGGTCGGTCGGCGTCGTGAAACCGCGCTCGGAGAGCGCACTGCGGACGGCCGGCCCGAGCGCAGTGAAGGCGTCATCGCCGCGAGCGACCCCGTCAGTCATCGCCCCCCTCTAGCGACTACACCGGGTTAAACACGTTGTGTCATATTCTCTCGTCCCCCGTCGGTAACCAGGGCATTACGGGCGTTGCGGGGGAGAACGGGTACAGCCTTATGTCGTTGCCCTGGGATATGTGGAACCATGACTGACGCCTGTGCAACTGCGGCCGGTGATGGCCTGTGAACACGCTTGATGAGATCGAACGGGCGGTAAAGGACACGGCCCACTACGTTAGCGGGAACCTGGCGAACTACGCCAACAGAGCCGCTGGCGAGAACCCGAGTGGGGAGCAACAGGTCGGTGGCGACGTGTGGGCCGATGACCTGTTTTTCGACGCACTCGCGTACATCGACGGCATCGGCGCGTACGCGAGCGAGGAACGTAGCGACGTGGTCGATTGCGGTGAAGGCTACAGTATCGCTATCGACCCGCTCGATGGCTCCTCGAACCTCGCCTCGAACAACTCCGTGGGGACGATAATCGGGGTCTACGACGCTGAACTGCCCGCGGCGGGCCGGGAAATGGTCGCATCACTGATGGTGCTGTACGGCCCATACACGACACTGACAATCGCCCGGTCCGACCGCGATGTCGTTCAGGAGCACCTCCTCCGGGACGGGCACAGCGAGCGCTGGGGCCAGTTCGAACTGCCAGCAGAGGCGACGGTAGTCGGGTTAGCGGGCAAGACTGGCGAGCGAAGCGACGCGTTCAACGACATCGCCCAGTCCTTCGAGCGGGACCTGAAGCTCCGCTACGGCGGCGCGACCGTCGCCGACCTGGCACAGGTGCTCGAATACGGCGGGCTGTTCGGGTATCCGGTGACGTCGGGGTATCCAAACGGCAAGCTCCGGGTCCACTTCGAATCAGCGCCGCTCGCGTACCTCGTCGAGGCTGCCGGTGGGGCCTCAAGCGACGGCTCGAAGTCCCTACTTGACGTCGAACCGGACGGTATCCACGACCGGACGCCGACGTTCCTCGGCAACACCGAACTGGTCGACGAACTCGAAGCGGAACTTTCAGAGACCTAAACGGGTCCAGACCCCCCGCTCAGACCTGTCGGTAGGCCCCTAACCGCGTGCCATCAAGCAGGAACGCCTCGGTATCCGCCATGCCCTCGGGCAGGAAC
Organism: Haloarcula hispanica ATCC 33960; assembly: GCF_000223905.1. Lineage (NCBI taxonomy): Archaea > Methanobacteriati > Methanobacteriota > Halobacteria > Halobacteriales > Haloarculaceae > Haloarcula > Haloarcula hispanica. Next base: position 1,686,291 of record NC_015948.1, on the reverse strand, counting down.
GGGGCGAGGAACTCCTGGCCGTCGACGTTGACCCACGTCCCGCCGGAGTGGTCGTTAAACGCCGGAAAGACGACGATGTCCGGCGCGTTCTCGACTGGTTGGTCGAACTGTTCGGCGAAGGGCTCACTCACCAGCGAGCCGCGGAGCCAGGCCCGCTCCTTCTGGGCCCCACCGACGCTGTCTTCGAGTCGGACGACGGGATGTTCGTGGCCGACACAGACGACATCCGCTTCGAGTACGTCCGGCGCAGGCCAGGTGTGGCCGTGGGCGAACCCGACAGCGCCGATGCGGGTGCCGTGTCCCGGCGTCACTTCGACGTCGGCGTCGAGGTCAGACAAGACTGGCTCCAGACCGCCGTCGTGATTCCCTTTCACCAGTGTCACGGGCACGTCAAGGGCGTCGAACAGCGTTTCGAGCTCCGCTCGCTCGTCTGCGAACGGGTCGCCGATGGCGTGGCCCAGGTCGCCGATGACGACCAGCCGGTCGGCCCGGGCGCGTCTCAGGCATGTCAGCAACCGCTCCCGGCGGGCCTCGGCGGCCGACTGGAGTTCGACCCCCTCGTATCTGAGCCCTGCTTCGATGCCGGCGTGATAATCGGCCACCGCCAGCAGTCGCTCCCCGTCAGTATCGACGGTGGCCGCCGGGACGTCGGGAAGCGGTTCGACACGCATCTGCGCTCGGTTGGGTCGCAGGGGAGAAAAGGACCGCGGCTCGGTGCGTCAGATGGGTGTGAGCTTGCCGTCCTCGGGCTCGTAGCAGCGTCCGCCCATCAACGCGTCTTGGATGGCGTCCTCGACGGCATCGGCGTCCGCGCCGTGGCGGCTCACGACCGTCGAGCGGAGTTCCTCGCGGTCGGCCCCACTGCCGTCGTCGAGGTCATCCATGACCGCCATGACGGCGTCTTCGAGGTCCACGTCCTCGGTAGGCGCGTCCTCGCTCGCCGACTCGTCTGGTGTGGTTTCGTCGGCTGCGGCGTCGGTCGCTGTTTCGGGCGTCTCGGCGGGTGCGTCGCTTGTGGCCGCGTCAGCGGTCGGCTCGGGGGACTCATCGCCGGCCGGTGCACCGGGCGAACCGGGTGCGGGCTCGGCGTCGGCGGCGTCTGCGGGCGCGCCCTCCTGGGCCGCGTCGGCCAGTTCTTCGTGGTCCGGCGTCTCGATGTCGGCCTCGCCGGGCTCATCCACTTCCGTCCCGCTCTGGAAGTCAGTGCCGTACTCCTGTTCGATTTCCTCGCGTTCGTCCTCGTCCAGTTCGAACTCGGTGTCGAAGTCGCCGAGGTCACCGCCGTTGTCGGGTTCGGACGACGACTCCGGTTCGTCCTGTCCCATCGCGTCGGCGTCGGTCACCGGCTCACTCGACACCGGTGGTTCGTCCACGGGCTCGCTCTGTTCAGGCGTCGAGGACACGTCCTCACCCACGGACTCACCCGGCGTGGTTTCGTCGGCTGCGGCGTCGGTCGCTGTCTCGGGCGTCTCGACGGGTGCGTCACTCGTGGCCGCGCCGGCGTCTGGCTCTGTCGACTCGTCGCCGACCGGTGCGCCGGGCGAACCGGGCGCGGGCTCGGCGTCGGCAGCGTCTGCGGGCGCACCTTTCTCGGCCGCGTCGGCCACCTCCTCGTCTGTCGTCGGCTCAGTAGCGCCGGACTCGGTTGCCGTCGCGTCTCCCTCTGCGTCCTCAGTCGCCGTCTCCGGGGTGGAAACGTCAGTATCGAGGTCGAGAGAGGCAAGGAGCGGAATCGGGTCGTCGGTCCCGTCGTCCGGTGACAACGACAGCCCTTGCGCCTCGTCCGTGTCGCCGGCGACGACGCGAGCGGCGTCGAGCGCCGTCGTCCGGAGCGCGTCGAGGTAGTCGCCGGTCGTGCCGTAATGATCCAGCGCGAGCGTGATGCCGGCCGCGGCACTCTCGTCGATGCCTTGGTCCAGCAGCGCGAGGCGGAGTTCGTCGCCGGCTAAACCGGCCTGTTTCGCGCTGGCCATCTGTCCGATGCGCGAGACGGTCTGCTCGGCGGCCTGGACGACCCAGCGGTCCCGCGTGTCCGCGTCGACCTCGCTGATACTCTCGGGTCGCACCGAGGTGAACACCCGGTCGCTGTCGTCGGGCTGGAAGGTGCGGGCCTTGCCCGTGACGGCGACGAACATCGGCGGGTCGGCCCCTTCCAGAAACGCCAGTTCGTCGGGCTGGTACTGGCCGGCGTAGATGACGAACGGGCCGGTCGGGTCCACGACCCGGGCGCGCAACACGTCGTCGTTGACCTGTTCGAGTTCGGTGAGGACGCCGACGAGGAACAGGCGGTTGACCCGCGCGCCGGTCGGCGTGACGACGTAGTTCGGCGCGCGCTCCTCGTCGGACTCCGAATACGAGAAGTCGGCGTCGTCGAACTCCGCGGCGAACAGCCGATGGGCGACCTCCCGGCGGCCGGGGCCGCTGTCGCCGGATTCGCTCATGCGTCTGCCTCCTGTAGGAGGGCCTGCGCACGCGTCGCCGGGTCGTCGTCGGCCTCGGTAAAGGTCGAGGCGGTGAGGTTCGCGCCGTACTCGTCGACCGACAGCGACCCGCGGACGACGTACTCGCGGCCCACGATGCGGTCGCTGATGCGCTCGGCGACGACCTCTTTGTCCATCGCGTCGCGGGCGTGTTCGCGGGCGTCGTCGAGGTCGCCACCGTACACCCGGGCGGTCAGTTCGTCGTCGAGCACCGCGGTGACGGTGTCGGTGCCGTCGTCGAGGATGGCCTTCGTCCGCAGGTCGTCCTCGCCCTCGACTGCGCCGTGGGAGCGACACTGGCCGTTCTGGATGACGCGGCCACACTCCGGACAACGCTCGATGAGGCCGGAGCCGTCCCGCACCTCGATGACGTTGCCGGCCAGTTCCACGTCGAACAGGCCGCCGCTCTCGACAGCCTCCCGGATGGACATCCGGGGCGCGTCTTCGGTGACCTCGACCGTGCGGTCCAGCGCGGTCACCGTCGAGAACTCCGAGACGTTTACCGACGGCGCACCGCGGAACTCGCGGACGAACGTCTCGTCGAGGCGCACGGACGCCCCCTCCTCGATTTCGTCGTGAGGCTCCCAGTCGGTGAACGGGAGCCGGCCGCTCTCGTCGCCGAGGACGCCGCTGAGAATCGTCGTCTCGCCGTCGCGGCCGTCGATGACCTTCTGCTCGCACTCCAGCACCTGCACCTCCACAGTGATGCCGCGGTCACCCGGTGCGAGGTCCTGCAGCGCGGCGCGGCCGCCGACCTCGTAGTCGATGTCGAGCGTCTCGTCGACGACTTCCGGGTCGGTGCTGTCGCCCAGATTGAGCTCCGGCTGGCCGTCCCACTCGCGGACGCCGGCGTTGCCGAGCCGGACGGTCTGGCCGGGCTGGAGGTCGCCCGAGAAGCCGTCCCAGGCCGTGTAGGATATCTTCCCCGTCTCGTCGGCGAGTTGGCCCTCGCGGATGACGTGCTGTTCCCCGTTGTACTGGATGGAGCGACGACCCGACGTGAGCACCACGGCGGTGACCGTCACGTTCGAGTCGTCGGTCGACACCTCGCTGATGGCCTTGCTCGACGGCGTGCCGTCGCCGCTCGAGCCGCCATCGCCGTACTTCCGTCTGAGGCTCTGCTTGGCCTCGTCCATCGGGACGGAGTAGTTCACGAGGTTTTCCAGGTCGCGTGTGACCTCCTCTTTGTCAACACCGAGGTCGGAGGCGAGCTCCTCGGCATGGTCTTCGAGAGACATCGACTGACGGTTCGACGGGAGCACTCAAAAGCGTTTTCGGCCGGCCGTGCAAGTCACGACCGTTCACACCTGTTCAAAATCGCCCACAATTCTTATTTGTGATACTGTAATCTCTCAGGATATGGGCGTTGACTGTGTTGGGACGTTTCAAATGGCTAAAAAGTACGTTATCGGAGATATTCGACTAGTCGGGATTCGTGATATCAGATCAAATAATAACGGCAGTCGCCCGGGGGCCTGACTATGGGTAGTATGTTCGGGTCGAAGCCGTCGGAGGCGCACGTCATCTGGCGGAGTGGCCGGAACAACGACGGCAAGAAGAAGTTCGATTTCGAGTATCTGGAGCTGTGGGCCGCCCACTTCGGCGTCGACTTCGAGCAGTGGACCCGCGTCGATCACGACCGCGGTGACGAACCCCGCGAGCAGTTCGCTTGCGTGTTCCGCTGGGCGAAAAGCGGCGGGCAGGAGCTGTCCGTCGGCGACGAGGAGTGGACGATGGGGTCCCAGCGCAAACCCCGCACGTTCCTCGAAATCGACGAGGAAGGGATGGTCAGGCTACGGGGCTGGAGCACGGAGACGACGCTCGACGTCGAAGAACTCGTACTGAAAAAGACGGTGCTGAAGCTGAAAACCGGCGACGGCACCGTGAAGAAACTCGACGTCCGGAAGCTGTCGAAGCGCCCCGAAACAACGTCCTCCTGACTGTAACCCAAAAGCCGTTTGACGTGTCGCCGGCACGAACGAGTATGCACGTCGTCGTCAACGCCGCCATGAGTGTCGATGGGAAACTCTCCTCCCGCCGCCGCGAACAGATCGCTATCTCCGGCCCGGACGACTTCGACCGCGTCGACCAGCTTCGAGCCGACAGTGATGCTGTGATGGTCGGCGTCGGTACGATTCTCGCTGACGACCCCTCACTGACCGTCGACGACGCCGACCGCCGCGCCGCCCGGGCCGACCGCGGCAAGCCGGAAAATCCCGCACGCGTCGTCGCCGACTCCCGCATCCGAACGCCGCCGGACGCCACAGTGCTGGACGGTCGCGCCCAGACTTACCTCCTCGTCAGCGAAGCCGCCCCGCCGGACTTCATCGAGGAGATGGAAGACGCCGGCGCGTACGTCATCGCCGCCGGGCAGGACCGGGTCGACCTGACGACGACGCTTGCGAAACTGGAGGGCGACGGTATCGACCAGCTCATGGTCGAGGGTGGCGGCGAACTCATCTTCGGCCTGCTAGAAGAGGCGCTGGTCGACGAGCTGTTCGTCTACATCGGGCCGAAGGTCATCGGCGGCCGGGACGCGCCGACGCTGGCCGACGGCGACGGCTTCATCGAGGACTTCCCGGAGCCGGAGCTGGCCGGCGTCGAACGGCTCGACGACGGCGTGGTGCTTCACTGGCAGTTCTGAGAACTGAGGCGGCAGAATTAGTGGTCGTGACCGGTCAGCTCGGCGAAGGACTGGCCGAAGCGCTCCTCGAACAGCTCGCTGGTCTCCTCTTCGAGCGCGACGATCTGCTCGTCTGGCTCGCCCTGCGCGTGGTGGACGGCGCTGTGAATCCGCTGGGTCATGCCGAACATCGCGATGTCGCCGACGACCTGCGGGTCCGTCTCCTCGGGCGACTCTCGGAGGATGTCTACGAGTTCGCTTGGGACGGTGAGTTCGTCGGTCTCTTCGCCGTCGTCGATAGTCAGCGTGACAGTATCGGTTGCCATGCCGCTCACTCCGGGGGCTATCCTAAAGGGTCTGTGGATGTGGGGACGAACGAAGAAACAACTGCGCTAGTCGTCGGCTTCCGCGGCGGCTTCGGACTCCGCCTCGGCGGCGGCCTCGGCCTGTGATTCGAGGTATTCGTCGGCGTCGATGGCGGCTTTACAGCCCATCCCGGCAGCGGTGACGGCCTGCTGGTAGTGGTAGTCGACCACGTCGCCGGCACCGAAGATCCCGTCCACGTCGGTGGCGGTCTGGTCGCCGCCGGTGCCGCCGTGGGTCTGGATGTACCCGGTATCGTCCAGCTCGACGCCGGTGTCTTCGAGGTAGTCGGTGTTAGGCGTGTGACCGATGGCAATAAAGACGGCACCAACGTCGAAGTCGAAGGTTTCGGTCCCGTCGGCGTCGAGCTTCTCGCTGGGATGGCCCGCGTCGTTCTGTGCGAGGGTGACGTGGTCGACCCCGTTCTCGGGTGAGCCGTGCATCTCCAGCAACTCGGTGTTTCGCATGATCTCGATTTCGCCCTCGTCGACCTTCTGCTGGACGCGGTCGATCCAGTAGTCCTCGGCGCGGAACTCCTCGCGGCGGTGTGCGATGTAGACGGTGTCGGCGAACTTCGTGAGGAAGTGGGCCTCCTCCATGGCCGCGTCGCCGCCGCCGACAACGAGCATGTCTTCGCCGCGGAAGAACGCGCCGTCACAGGTTGCACACGTCGAGACGCCGTAGCCCATCAGCTCGTCCTCGCCGGGGACGCCCAGCGTCCGGGCGCTGGCTCCGGAGGCGGCGATGAAGGCGTCGCAGGTGTACACGTCGCCGTTCGACAGTTCCACGCGGAACGGCCGTTCGCTGTCGTCGATGTCGGCGACGATGCCGTGTTTCAGCTCGGTCCCGAACCGCTCGGCCTGCTCTTTCATGTTGTTGATGAGGTCCGGACCGGAGAGCCCCTCGGGGAAGCCGGGGAAGTTCTCGACTTCGCTGGTCAGCGTGAGCTGCCCGCCCGGTTCGTCGCCTTCCAGAACGAGTGGGTCGTTGTTACTTCTGGCGGCGTAGATGGCCGCTGTCAGTCCCGCTGCGCCGGTGCCAGCGACGATGAGTCGTCGGTGTTCGACCGATTCTGTCATTAGCCAAGCTAGACTACCGGGCCGTATTTAGCTTGTGTTGTCGTGCGCCGAACTCGCACTGGGACGACACGCTTAGGCCACTGCCACCGTTCGCTGAGGGTATGGCCGCAGATCTCGAAGAGAAGACCGACCGCTACGAGGGACTGCTCGCCGAGGCGCTCGACGCGGCATCAGTCGCGCCACCTGAAGGGACGCCGATGCACGACGCCGCACTGGAGTGTGAAGAGATGGCGGCGGCGTATCTGGCGGACGGTCGCCACTTCAGGGACGACGACGACCCGGTCAACGCGCTGGCATCGTTCTCGTACGGGCATGCGTGGCTGGACGCGGGCGCACGTATCGGACTCTTCGACGTTCCGACCGAGGGTCACCTATTCACTGTCTGAAACTATGGTCTAATTTGGGTCCCAGTTCGGAAACCGGTTAAGTGTCAACAGTCCTCCGAATCGCCCGGGTTTCCATGAAACAGACCAGGCGCAGTGTGTTACGGAGTATCGGTGCCGGAACAGCAGTCGCAGTCGGTGGCGTCGGTGCCGCGAGTGCCGCGCCGCCGAGAGACGGCGATACGATCGTTGACGTGGCCATGGCGGCCGACGGCTTCGACGTGCTGGTGGCCGCAGTGCAGGAAGCCGGCCTCGTCGACACGCTCAGCGGGAACCGTCAGCTGACGGTGTTTGCGCCGACCGACGGTGCGTTTAACGCCGCGGGAATCACTGTCGACAACGTCGGCGATGTCGACGACGAGTTCCTCGTGGACGTCCTCACGTACCACGTCGCACCGGGCGAGCGAGACGCAAGCTCCGTCGTCGACTCGGAGAAAATCCCGACGCTGAACGGGGCGAAGATCGACGTAGACGGGACTGACCTCAACGGCGACCAGGCCGATATCGTCGACACGAACATCGAGGCCTCCAACGGCTTCATCCACGCCATCGACGGCGTGTTGCAGCCGTAACCCGGCGCACGACTATCTCGAGCCCGTGCGTGGCAGCCGGCCAGAATTGCCACCCCGCGACGACCGCTTCGGGTTCTTGATGCCCACCGCTGACAATTAGCTTCCGCCGTTACGCTCGTAGGCAGTTATCGCACAATCGGCCAGTGGATATACGTACGCCCGGAGAGTTGGGTCCGCTGATGGAGGGTGTCCTCTGGTACGTTCTCTCCGGGACCCGTGGGGGGCCAAACAGAGCCCGTATCCTCAAGGCCCTCAAGCGACGGCCCCGGAACGCTAACCAACTGGCGGAGGACCTTGACCTCGATTACAAGACCGTCCGGCACCACCTTGACGTGCTGTTGGACAACGGCGTCGTCGACAACACCGGCGGCGACTACGGCTCCGTCTACACGCTGACGGACAGGACCGAACAGTACTGGGACACCATCGAGGAAATCATCGCGGAGATCGAGTGACAATGGCTGAAATCGGGAAAGGAGTCTTACCACGAGCCGGCATAGGAGGGCACAGATGGCAGTCTGGATGACCGCGGCGAGTGTCGCGTCCGCGCTCAACGTCGTGGTCCTGCTCGTGCTACTGTCAGTCTGGGTCCGGAACTACCTGGCAGTGGGTTCGAAACACGCGCTCGGACTGACGGTCTTCGGGGTACTGTTGCTCGCCGAGAACTGCCTGTCCGTCTACTACTACGTCCTTGACCCGGAGGTCGCCGTGCTGTTGCGAAGCGCCGCCCCTGTCGCCGGTCGCGCGATGACATTCGTTGCGATACTGGAGCTCGGAGGGCTGCTGTTTCTGGCGTGGATCTCGCTCGATTGAGCGGTTGCCGCGACATCCCTCAAACGGGGCTGTCGTCGTGTGGATGTATGTATCTGGTATGCAACTGTAACCAAATCATGCCAGTTGGTAACATCGCTTTTTATATTTCATCACTCCCCCACGATGTGCGGAACCACACGGTGACTCCCGCTGACCCGGCAATTCCGGGACCCACTTGCCGCTCCCGACCGATCAGGAGCGGGCGTATCGAGGTGAGGACTGGTCGTTCGACGGAGCACAGATGGAGTCGCACGGCGGTGCAGCCCCCCATTTATGCGTTGTGCACGGACGGCGGCGATAACCACCAAGATTATATAGCCGTACGGCGGGCCATGTCATGCCGTATCACCCTGCTGTCCGGCGGTTCCTGCGGAAATCCGGCGAAAGATTTATATACTTTACGGACTAACTATAGGGTAAGACAGTTTCCCCAAACAGTCTTAAAATTTCTGCACCCGGCAGAACAGAACTCCCAATCATGAGTGAATCACCAACGCGGACGAGCACACGAGAACGAGACGAGCAAATATCCGAACCGACGGAGCAGGAGGCTGTAGAGGCCTGTCCCGAATGTAGTGGCAACGTCGTTACGGACTCCGAACACGGCGAAACAGTCTGTGAGGACTGTGGACTGGTCGTCGAAGAGGACGAGATCGACCACGGGCCGGAGTGGCGGGCGTTCAACTCCGCAGAGAAGGACCGCAAGTCCCGCGTCGGTGCGCCGACGACGAACATGATGCACGACAAGGGCCTCTCGACCAACATCGGCTGGCAGAACAAGGACGCCTACGGGCGTTCCCTCTCCAGCGAGCAGCGCCAGAAAATGCAGCGGCTCCGGACCTGGAACGAGCGGTTCCGTACCCGTGACTCCAAGGAGCGCAATCTCAAGCAGGCGCTGGGCGAAATCGACCGGATGGCCTCGGCGCTGGGACTCCCCCAGAACGTCCGCGAGACATCCAGCGTCATCTACCGGCGCGCGCTCGGTGACGACCTCCTTCCGGGCCGCTCCATTGAGGGCGTCGCCACGTCCGCGCTGTACGCGGCCGCTCGCATGGCCGGAAACCCCCGGTCGCTGGACGAGATGGCCCGCGTCTCCCGCGTCGAAAAGATGGAACTCACACGGACCTACCGGTACATCGTCCGGGAACTCAGCCTCGAAGTCCAGCCGGCGGACCCGGAACACTACCTCCCGCGGTTCATCTCCGACCTCGGACTCAGCGAGGAGACCCAGCGACAGGCACGGGACCTCATCGAAGGTGCTCGCCAGTCGGGGATGCTCTCCGGCAAATCGCCGGTCGGCATCGCCGCAGCGGCCGTCTACGCCGCCGCGTTGCTGACCAACGAGAAGGTCACACAGAGTCAGGTCAGCGACGTCGCCGACATCTCCGAAGTGACTATTCGAAACCGGTACAAGGAACTCCTCGAAGCCGAGGACCTTCCGGCCTGACGCCCGGGTGAAGGCAGACTAATGGGGAGACGCCAAGGCTTTTTATCGTTGGATATGTGTGTGAGTAACATACATGGAGGAAGCGTACGTTCGATTGCTCTGTCCTGAGTGTAAGAAAGACTGGGAGTCGACGCCAACGGACTTGCCGCGACACGACACGACGTTCCACTGCCCGAACTGTCACGCGAGCCATCGGCTCGCCGTTTTTACCCGCACGGAAAACGACTTGCAGACGCTGAAAGGTCTGCAGTAGCTACTCGCTCGTCGCCGAGCGGGCGCCACACGCCTCACAGCGGAGCAACAGCGCGCCCTGTTCCCGTTCCAGTTGCGTGTCCGGCAGCCCACACTCCGAGCAGAGCACGAACTCGTCGACGTACTCGTCGATGGACGCCTCGATACGGTCGGCATCGAACTCGCCGGTCAGGCGCGCTCGACCGCTCTCGTCGATGTGGCCGCTTGTCCCGAGGTCGTTCTGGAGGAACTTCATCACATGGTCGTCCTCGCGTCCGAGCCGGGAACACGTCGACTGGAAGTTCTCGTAGACGGTGACGTTCCCTTCCTGTCGGACGTCTGGATCGGGGACCTCGAACCGCTCGCTTGTGCCGTCAATCTCGGGCGTCTCCTCCATCGCCCGGTCGAGCATGTCGTCGTATTCCATACTCCTACGTCACAGAGCGGTCAACAAAAACTTTTCATACGGACTGTTTGAGCGATTTCCCGGTCTGTGTCGACCCCGAGGTCGGCACTGTCCGGAACTATCTACAAGAATCCGTCACAGCCGGTGGTGGCCCGCTATCGCCAGGCTGTAAGTGTGCAGGTCTCGTCCGCTACCATCGAAATCCAGATGTCATCGTGGGCAATATCGGCGATGACGAACCGCTGCTGGCCGTCGACATCGTCGACAGCACACATCACATCAGACGCAGTGCCCGACCGACGGGTGGGACGTTCAACCTCGTAAGACACAATTGTTTATCTAGGATGTGCGGTAATGAATGTGTCGTACTCGTTTCGTCTTTTGATACTCTGAAATCCGGTCGTTGACGCAACAAAACGGCTCGTGTCTCGCTATTGCCGTTGTGAGTATCAAGGTCGATCCAACAATTGTCGATGCCCACGACCGAAGACAGCTGTTCTGAACTGCCGCGAGAAGTGCGGCTCTGTCAGGGTGCGAGCCGGTTCTTGCGTCCCTTCATCTCCCGCTCGTAGTAGTCGAAGGTCTTGGGACACCAGTCGGCTGCCAGGTCGAGCATCTCCTCGGTCATCTCCCGGATCTCCCACTGTGCGTCCGCCGCGGCTCGCATGTCCGCGACGTGCATCAGCATCCGGGCGTTCATCGACATCACGATGTTCACCTTTGTTCCGATTGGCAGCACGAACCGAGCGTCTTCCGGTGGCATTCCCAGCTCAAGCAGTTCCTGGTACGATTCGACCGCCTGTTCGATGGTGTCTTTGAATATTTCCGTGCGCTCCTCGAACTCCTCGTCGGAGACGCTCGCTTTCTGCTGGTTCCGGCCGATCCAGTCCGGGTCCGTCGCGGACGGCGGCGTCACGACCAGTTCGCCTTCCCGGACGGCTTCGGGGTCCACGTCGTCGAAGGAGACGTACCGCATCGACTGCACGTCGAAGGAGACGTGGCGGTGGCGGGTGATCTGGGCCATACAGGAGCGGGAGACCCCCTCCACGGCGAAGGTCGCCTGCGCGTGCTCGAACGGACCGAAGTGGCCGTGGTCGAGCAGGTGGCCGATGAGCGTCTCCTTCTTGTCGTCAAGGGTGTCTCCGTCGACCTCAGCCATCGTCGCTTCGAACGACTGGCTGCCGACGGAGGTGTCGCTGTAGTCGTTACGTGCTGCCTTGCAGATGAGGTCCTCGGGGTCGTCTGTGGCTTCGAGCAGCTTTACGTCCATATCGGGTGGGTGAACCGGAGCGGCAAAATACTTCCTTCCCGGACCGACACGGGGTTCGGACCGCCTGTGGATGGCGACGTACTCAGATGTCCTGCCAGTCGGTCGGCTCGCCGGCGAGGCCGAGCACGCGGGCCTCGCGGCCGCCGCCCTCGGCGTCGCGCACGTCGATCATCCCGTCGAACGCCTGCTTGATGACCTGCAGTGTCTGGTCGTCGTGGGCTCCCGAGTCGATGGTGAACACGCCGATGTAGCCCGCGGAGTCCAGCCGCGAGGACAGCACATGACAGAACTTGAACACGGTCTTCTTGTCCGTGTAGGTCAGCATCGTCGACAGCGAGACGAGGGCCAGACGGCCCTGTTCGTTGCCGGCGTTGTGTAGTCCCTCCAGCGCCTTCGTGATGCCGATACCGATGCCGGTGAGATCACCGGGCGAAGAGACGTGGTGGGCGTGGGCGTTGCCGATTGCCTCCTCGTCCGTGCCACCTTCGCCCCGACAGTCGATGACACCGAGCTGGGAGTCGTCGAGGTCGGGCACGAGCGACCGGAACTCCTCGACGACGCTGCCCGCGCCGTCTCCGGTCGTCACGACCACTGCGCCGTCGTCCTTTCGCAGACCATCGGCGAGAATATCGTATGCGAGTCGTTCCTTCCCGCTCATTGCTGGGCCGGAGATCAGGATGCTGGACCCTGGCCGGACCTCACTGAGCGCATCGAACTCTAGTACTGAGGTGAGATCATACATTGTTTGTCGCTCAGTTGTCTTCATCGTCGCTCAGTCCGCGAAGCGTTGCGATGAAATCGGAGTCGTCTTCGATGCCACCGAGTGTCTCCGAGAGGTCGTCTCGCATCTCTGCGACTCTCTGGGTCAGTTCGTCGTACTGGTCGCTCTCCGCCAGCTCTGCGCTCGATTTCGTCGCTTCCAGCGTCGCCTGCTTCTCGACGAGCGCGTAGTACTCCTGCAGCAGAGAGTCGTACTCGGAGCGGTCGAGCAGATTGTCGACCGTCTCGTGGAGCTGTTCGCTCCGGATCGGCTTTGAGAGGTATGCATCAAAGCCCATCTCCAGAATATCGAAGTCCGGTTCGACGGCAGTGACCATTGCCACCCGACAGCCCAGCTTCCGCTCGCGAATACGCTCCAGCACTTCGTCCCCGGAAAGTCCGGGCATCATCCGGTCGAGCAACACGACATCGACATCCGCGTCCAGTTGCTCCAGGCCCTCGTCGCCGTTCTGTGCCATGCGGACCTCGTACTCCTGTTGCAGCCACAGTTTGTACGTCTCGGCAACATCTGGTTCGTCTTCGACGATAAGCACCACAGGTAGGTCCGAATCTGACATAATGTTCTACTATCCCCCGTTTGCATATCCACGTACATAGCCCTGTGGGTGCGGGCGTGTAGCGCGTCTCGGCCGGTGACAGAACGATACCCACATCCGGGACGACGGCAAACAGGCCTGTAATGATCCGAAACCTCGCCCGTGGGCAGCAGGCCTTCACGAGCAACGTGTTCCTCGTCACTGGGGACCGAACCGTTCTGGTCGACGTCGGCAACGAGTTCGACGTGGTGTCGGCCGTCGAAGAGCACGTCGACGACATCGACGCTGTTGCGGTCACCCACACCCACTACGACCACGTCGAGAACCTCGACAGCGTCGTCGACGCCTTCGACGTGCCGGTGTACGGCTACGACACGGACCAGGACGGTGTCGAGCACGCTATCGCTGATGACGGAACGATACAGCTAGGTGACCACGACTACCGGGCGCTGCACACGCCCGGCCACAAGAACGACCATCTCTGCTTCTACTCGGACGAAGCCGGCGTCCTGTTCGCCGGCGACCTCGTATTCGCCAACGGGAGCTTCGGCCGGACCGACCTCGACGAAGGCGACCGTAGTCTGCTCGTCGACAGTATCGAGCAGGTGCTGTCGGTTGTCGACGAGGACCTACAGGAGATGCACACCGGCCACGGGCCGAGCGTCACCGACGCGCCGTATCAGGACATCGAACTGGCCCTGCAGGCCGCGAAGTTCTGAGGCTGCGGCTGAGCGATAGTTTTAGTCGAAGGCACAGGCCAGCAAGGCGTCGTAGGCGTGGTCGTACGCATCGGCGACCGCCGCCGGGTCGTTGCGCTGCTCGCTGTCGAGCGCGGGCAGGCGCACCGCGGCGACCTGCTCGATAAGGTCGACGACGTTCGGCACCCGTTCCTCCAGTTGGCCGTCGCCGGGACCACCGGTGGCGATCTGACAGGCCTTGCTGTACCGGTCGCCGTCGTAGATGCGTGCTCGTCCCGGCTCGACGACGGCCACGGCGTCCGGTTCGATGCCCGACAGCGGCCGGGCCACGTCGCCGTAGGACTCTACGACCGCCCGGTCCGTCGTCTCGATGTCCGCGGCGAGTGACTCCAGTGCCTCGACGTGCATCACCCGCATCAGGTCGTTGAAATCGGCGACTGAGGTGACCCGTGGCGCGTTGGCAACCGGGAGTCGTTCGGCAACGGACTCCGGCAGGTCGACGGTCCCGTTGACGACGTATTCGACCCCGGTTTCAGAACTCGGACGGCCGACCCGGTCCACGACGAACTGCTGGTTTTCTTTCCCGAGCAGGCCCGTCTCGGCTCCCGGTGAGGGGTGCCAGAGGCGGTGAATCGGATTGATCTCTTCCGGTGCGACATCGCTCGGTGACGCGGCCGCGAGGCGCTTGGCGTCCTTGCCGTACAGCCGCCCCTCGTTTGTCGCTCGCTGATAGTCGTCGTGGTCGAACCAGTAGTTGTTGCCCGCTCTGGGCTTGAACCCCTGAGCGCTGGTCCGTTCGAGCAGGCCGACGCTGAACGTGGTCTTGCCCGCGTCGACCCGGTCACTGCCGGCAACGAGGAGCTTCATGACTCAGCGAGGCCGTACAGCCCGACGACGTCGTCGTCCTGCGGGTCGGCGATGACGAGGTCGTCCTGATTGAAGATCATCCACGGGATGGCCCAGTCGATGAACACCGACTCGCTGGCCTCGCTGAGTTCGGCGTCCGCCGGGAGGCCCTGCAGGAGGCGGGCGATTTCCGGGATGGTGTACAGTTTGTCGGCGTCGAGAATGTCCGCGGGTTCGTGGAGCTCGAACGACAGTATCTCGTCGAACTCTTGCTTGTCGACAGGCATACCCGCCGGTATGCCGAGCGAGTGGGTAAATCCCTCGAACTGGGCGGAACCCATTTACTCGCAGAGCCGGATTATACGTCAATGGCCACGCTGCTCGTTGCATATGCCTTTTCCCTGCTTGTCGTGGCCGTTGTCCTCGGGACGCTGTCGGTGTACGCGTGGAGCCGGCGTGACTCTCCCGGCGGGACCGCGCTCTCTGTTCTGCTCGCCGGGCTCTCGATATGGGACCTCTGTGCCGCGGTCGGTGTTTTGACGCGCGGGACTGAGTTGGCTCTGTTCTTCGCGTACGGCCTGTACGTCGGCGTGATGCCCGCGATGGCCGGCCTGTTCGTGTTCGCGCTGGCCTACACCGGCCGCGACCGGTATCTCGGCTGGCGGGCCGTCGCGTTACTGGCTGTCGAACCTCTCGTGTTCTTTGCCGCGCTGTTTGTCGGCCCCGACGGTGCGATATACGCTATCTCCGGCCCGACGGACGCTGGTATGTACGGCTGGGAGATAACCCCTGGACCGGTCTTCTGGGGGCATCTGGTATACTCCTATGCACTCATCGCCGTGTCGAGTGCGCTTCTCATCCACTACGCACTCGTCTCCGGCGGCCTGTACCGGAAGCAGGTGTACGCCGTCCTACTGGCTATCGTGCTCCCGTGGTTCGGGAGCGTTGTCAGCATCTTCGGTGATACCGCAATCGAATTTACACCGCTGTTGCTGGCTGGCACCGGGCTCACGCTCTCGTGGGCGTTTTTCAAAGGCCGACTGCTGGACATCTCGCCGGTCGCCTACCGGGAGGTCGTCGAATCCCTCAACAGCGCTGTGTTCGTCGTCGATACGGACGATACGATAATCGAGGCCAACGACGTCGGCCGGCAACTGCTCGGGGACGAAGATAGCGTCGGGAAATCCGTCGAGGACGCGCTCGAAACGTCGCCAAAGCTACTGGAAAAGTACCGCGGCCTGAACGACGACGCCGAGGAAACGCAGGCCGTCATCGAGCAGCGCGACCGGTTTTTCGACGTCCAACTCACCCCGCTGTATGACTCCCACGACGCGCTGGTCGGACGCGTGTTTCTCGTCCACGAAATCACCGAGCAGAAAGAGCGCGAGCGGGAACTCGAACGCCGGAACCAGCAGCTCGACCAGTTCGCCGCTGTCCTCTCCCACGACCTCCGGAACCCGCTGAACGTGGCCTCGGGCCGACTGGCGCTGGCCCGAGAGCGGAACGACCCCGAAGAGTTCGACCGTGTCGAGGAGGCCCACGACCGGATGAGTAGCCTCATCGACGAGGTACTCGCCTTCGCCCGCGACGAAAAGACGACTGACAGGGTCGAGCTACAGCTTTCGGCGCTGGCGAAGGCGGCCTGGGGCCACGTCGACACCGGCAAGGCGACGCTGCGAATCGACGGCGACCGGGAGATTATCGGCGACCGTGACCAGCTCCTGCAACTGTTCGAAAACGTGGTTCGGAACAGTGTGGAACATGGTTCCACAGGCAGTCGACCAGATGCCGACGACAGCGCTGACCACGGGCACAGTCGGACAGGGTCCGACGACAGTGTGGCACACGGCGGCGCGGGGGTAACGATACGCGTTGACGCCACCCCGGACGGGTTCACGATCAGCGACAACGGCCCCGGCGTGCCGCCCGAGGAACGAGAGGAGGTATTCACGCACGGCGTCACCAGTTCCGAGTCGGGGACCGGCCTCGGACTGGCCATCGTCCAGCACGTCGTCGAGTCCCACGGGTGGGACGTCGAGATGACGGAGAGCCGGTCCGGCGGCGCGAAACTCGTCATTTCGGGGCTCGAAACAAGGTCGACACAGCTCTCTGAGACGCCGTCCTGAGCAGCCGACAGTATAAGGCCCGCTCGGCTGTGAACTGCGATATGGCTGACGACGACCACATTGGAGCGGTGCTCGCCCGGCTGTCCCGCGAACAGAAACTCGCGCTCGTTCGCGGCGCAACCGACCCGGAAGGCACAGCGACGGGATACATCTCTGGCGTTGAGGCGGCCGGGATTCCGCCGTTTCGCCTCGTCGACGGGCCGCTGGGAATCCGCGCTGAGGGCCAACGTGCGACCGCCTTTCCGGCGTCGATTGCGACCGCGGCGACGTTCGACCTCGACCTGGCTCGGCGACAGGGAGCGGCGATGGGCCGCGAGGCGACGGCGCTCGATCAGGACGCGTTGCTCGCGCCCGGCGTGAACATCATCCGGATTCCACACTGCGGTCGCAACTTCGAGTATCTCTCCGAGGACCCGGTCCACGCCGGCGCTGTCGGGGCCGGCCTTATCGACGGCATTCAGTCCGCGGATATCGCGGCGACAGTGAAACACTTCGTCGCAAACAACCAGGAGACACACCGCACGACCGTTAGCGCCGAAGTGGACGAGCGGACCCTCCGAGAGCTGTACCTCCCGCCGTTCCGCGCGGCCGTCGACGCCGGCGTCGGGTCGGTGATGACGGCGTACAACCGAGTGAACGGCACGCACATGAGCGACCACGAGCGCCTCGTCGGCGACGTACTCAAAGGCGAGTGGGGGTTCGACGGCTACGTCGTCTCGGACTGGTACGGACTGGAGAGCACCGTCGACGCGGCGAATGCAGGCATGGACCTGGAGATGCCCGGCGTGGCGGCCCCCGGCGCAGCGGAAGCCGCCGACAGCGACACCGCGGATGGCGACGAGGAGTTCGAGTGGCCCGACGGCATCCCGGACGCAACGCGGGCGGGCCTGTTCGGCGACCCGCTCGCCGATGCCATCGACGGCGGCGAAGTCCCGGCCGGCCGGCTGGACGACATGGTTCGGCGGATTCTCGGCCAGATAGATCGATTCGGGCGGCTGGACAGTAATCGGACTACTGCCGAAGCCGGTGAAAGCAGCGACGCGTCGGTGGGCGAACTCGACAGCCAGCGACACCGAGATATCGCTTCGGCCGTTGCGGCCCGCGGAACCGTGTTGCTCGACAACGACGGCGTCCTGCCGCTGGATGACGGGGCGGACGTGGCCGTCATCGGGCCGAATATCGACGAGCCGAAACTGGGCGGTGGTGGCTCCTCAGAAACAACGCCGATCCACTCGGTTACCCCGGTCGACGGGATCGAATCTCGTTCCGAGGGCGCAGTCACGACAGCGTTCGGCGTCCCGCAAATCGAATCCGTTTCGCTGTTCGACCTCCTGCCGTTCGTCGGCGAGGACGACGAAACCGACGGTGCGGCTGGCGACACAGCCGACCGGGAACCATCGCTCGACGACGCCGTCACGGCAGCCGAGTCCGCCGATGTCGCCGTCGTGTTCGTCCGCGACGCGACGACGGAGGCGCGGGACCGCGATTCGCTGGCGCTGCCGGGCCAGCAGGACGAGCTCGTTTCGGCCGTCGCCGCAGCCAACGAGAACACCGTGGTCGTCGTCAGGTCCGGCGGCCCCGTAGAACTCCCGTGGCGGGAGGACGTGGCCGCGGTCCTCGAACAGTGGTATCCCGGGCAGGCGGACGGGGACGCGGCGGCCGCCGTCCTCTATGGCGACCGCGATCCGAGCGGTCGGCTCCCGGTCACGTTCGCCCCAGAAAGCGAGTATCCGACTGCAGGGACTGAACGCCGCTATCCCGGTGTCGATGACGAAGTCCACTACGATGAGGGCGTCTTTATCGGCTACCGACACTTCGACGACGCGGATGTGGACCCGACCTACCCGTTCGGCCACGGCCACTCGTACGCGGCGTTCGAGTACGGCGATGCCGAAGCAACGGACGAGCAGACTGTCGCAGTCCCCGTCGAGAACGTCGCCGACAGGCCGGGTCGAGAGGTCGTCCAGGCCTACGTCCGACCGCCGTCCACGGCTGACGCCGACCGCCCGGAGCGCGAACTCACCGGGTTCGAGGCCGTGCAGTTGGACGCCGGCGAACGGCAGACGGTGGAACTGACATTGGACGACCTGGCGTTTTCGCGGTACGACACGGATTCCGGCTGGACAGTCGATTCCGGGACCTACACCGTCGAAATCGGCCGGTCGTCTCGGGACGTTCGGACGACTGTCCGAGTCGACCGCTAGCGCGTCCGGACTCGCCTCGGCTGAAACACCGATTTTCCGCTGGAGCCCGTCTGAAGCGGAAAATTCACGGCCGGGGATTTCAAGCCCCCTGACTACATACAGCCAGCTATGAGTCAAACGCTCGAAACCATGGAGCCGAACCCGGTGTGGGTCGAAGACGCCTATTCCGACACCGTCGACGTTCTCACACACTACGCTGATGAGTTCGAGTACAAGATCTGGGGCGGCGACTGGTGCAAGGACTGCCGGGCCCAGCTCCCCGACTTCGGCGCGGCCCTGAAAGCCGCCCATATCCCGGACGCCCAGATTCACCACTATCCCGTCGAGAAGGAAGACGACGACTCGAAAACCGGACCACATGTCGAGGAGTACGACATCGAACTCATTCCGACGGTCGTCGTCGAGCACGACGGCGAGGAGATAGCCCGCTTTGTCGAGGAGGAGCCGGTCCCTATCGCCGTGTCTCTCGCCGACCAGATCGAAGACGCGATGGCGTGAGGCTACTCTCCGTCGTCGGCCGTTGTGCCCCAGTCTAACGCCGTCCCGAGGTCGTGTTTCGGCGGCGAACAGGCGAAGTTCCGACACGCGTACACTGTCGGCTCATCGTCGACCTGCTCGCGGCCGGCCCAGATCGGCGGTGACTCGTCCAGTTCGAGCGCGTCGAGCCACTGCTCGAAACCGGTATCGTCGGCCGGTCGGTGAGCCAGCAGGCGGCGCGGGACGTACCGCTGGGCGAGGGTCTCCGTCCACTCGCTCGGGTAGTCCGACTGGTCGCCGACCAGCGTCAGTTCCAGCGCACCCTGCTCGTAGGTATCCGTCGCTAGCGTGAGCGAGGCGTGCTGGAGCGGGTTCGAGGAGACGCGGTCGGCGTGGGTGCGGATGACCCGCTCTGCGACCGTCTCGAAGCGGTCATCGTCGCTGAAATGGGATAGCGACAGCAGGAGGTCGACGGCGACGCCGGTGCTGGAGGGCGTCGACTGGTCGGTCAGTTCCTGGGGTCGCGCGACCAGCGATTCGCCGCCGGTCGGCGTGAAAAAGAGCGTGCCCTCGTCGTCGTCCCAGAACACCTCGGTGATGGCCTGGCCGAGGTCCATCGCGAACGCGAGGTGCTCCACGTTGCCGGTCGCCTCGAACAGCGTCAGCGCGCCGCGGCCGAGGAACGCGTAGTCCTCCAGATAGCCGTCGATGGCCACGTCGCCGTCCTTGTAGCGGCGATTGAGTCGCTCCGCATCGGCGTCCCACAGGTGCTCCCGAACGAACGAGAGGGCGTCGGCGGCCACGTCGGCGTAGGCGTCATCGAGGACAATCGCGCCCTCGGCGAGCGCCCGAATCATCAGACCGTTCCAGCCGGCCAGCACCTTTTCGTCGCGGGCCGGCCGCGGACGTTCTTCGCGGGCCTCGAACGTCTCGTTCAGTGCGCGCTGGAGGCTCGCCGTGATTTCGTCCTCGCTTTGTTCGTACTCCTCGGCCAGCACTGACACCGGCTTCCGGACGGCGAGCACCGTCGCCCCCTCGAAGTTGCCCGGCTCAGTGACGCCGTAGTAGTCACAGAAGATGTCAGCGTCAGTCTCGTCATCGACGGCGTCGTGGACCTGCTCGGGCGTCCAGACGTAGAACAGCCCTTCCTCGCTGTCGCCATCCGGATCTTCAGGTGGGACACTTTCGGCGTCCAACGTGCTGAAAAAGCCCCCGTCGGGGTGTTGCAGCTCGCGCTGAACGAACTCGAAGGTCTCCCGCACGACCGACGCGTAGCGCTCCGAGCCGATGGCCTGGTAGCCGGCGAGGAAGGCCCGCGGGATCTCGGCGTTGTCGTACAGCATCTTCTCGAAGTGCGGGACGGCCCACTGCTGGTCCGTCGCGTAGCGGTGGAAGCCCCCGCCGACGTGGTCGTACAGCCCCCGGTCGGCCATCACGTCCAGCGTCTCCTCGACGACGGTCAGGTAGTCCTCTTGGCCGCCGTCCGCGTGGGCTCGCAGAAGTGCATGGAGCCGCCCGTTCTGGGGGAACTTCGGGCCACCGGAGCCCCAGCCGCCGTCCTGCCGGTCCGCGCCGCGGTGGGCAATCGTTCCGGCAGTTTGGATGATATCCTCCGCTGGGTCCTCTGGGTTGGCCGGCGTCGCTTCGAGGTCGCTCTCGATGGCCTCGGTCCACTGCTGGGCGCGGTTCTCCATCTCCTCGCGCTGTTCGGGGTCCGACCACGAGTCGGCGAGCCGCTGGAGCAGGTCGCCAAAGCCCGGCTGGCCGCGCTTCTCCTCCGGCGGGAAGTACGTCCCGACGTAGAACGGCTCGCCTTCGGGCGTGAGCCAGGCCGACAGCGGCCAGCCACCGCCACCGGTCACCTGCTGGCAGATGCTCATGTACACCGAATCGAGGTCCGGCCGCTCCTCGCGGTCGACCTTTATCGGGACGAAGTGCTCGTTGAGTTGCTCGGCGATGGCCTCGTTCTCGAAGCTCTCCTCCTCCATGACGTGACACCAGTGACACGCCGCGTAGCCGATCGAGAGGAAGATGGGCACGTCCCGTTCCTTGGCGGCCTCCAGGGCTTGCTCGTCCCAGGGCTGCCAGTTGACGGGGTTGTCCGCGTGCTGGCGGAGATACGGGCTCTCTGCCTCGTCGAGTCGGTTGCGAGATGTCGGGTCCGTCGTGTCGCTCATGCCTGTCTCTCGGAGTGCCGGACTCAAAAGGGGTGTGTCCTCCGTGACTGTCTCTCTCGGACCGAGGTTATCACAAGAAATTTGCGTAGATATGATGACCATTTGCCATGAGCAAGACGGTGTCCCTCTCGCTGTCGGGTCGCAAGCGGCAGTTTCTCGTCGGCGCCGTCGTCACAGTCTTCTTTTTCGGCCCAGTGGTCGCCGCCGGGCTCAGCGTGCTGGGGCTCACTGTCCTGCAGTCGTTCGGTGTGGCAATCGGTGGGGGCCTCGCCCTGACCACGGTGTGGGTCTGGAAACGGGGTGGCAACACCGATGACGGGTCGGCGTGGGACGCCATTCCTGAGTGGCAGTACAACGGCCGCTTCGCCGAGGCCGGCGGCCTCACTCGGAGCGAGCAGGAGGCGGCTATCGAGGACCTCCAAGAGCGTGAGTGAGTCGGCTTCGGGGCCATCGAGGGCGTCCCTGAACCCCCGAAAAGACAATACTTAGGTGAGAGCCAATCCGGCCTTCGAGTATGACAGAGACAGTGCTGCTCGTGGGTGGCGGCGGCCGGGAACACGCGATTGCGCGCTCGCTCGCGGACTCACCGGGGGAGCTGTACGCCTGTGCCGGCAACCGGAACCCGGGTATTGTCGCACTGGCCGACGGTTTCGAGGCACTCGACACGACAAACCCGACGGCAGTGACGACCTACGCCCAGGAGGTCGACGCGACGCTCGCCGTCATCGGACCCGAAGCGGC